>JAYVNA010000239.1:0-17584 GCA_043758715.1 Archangium sp. | reverse complement strand
TGGTTCGTCAACGCGCCTTCGAGAGCCTGGGCCGGGTGCTGCGCTCGTTGCCGCGGCCGGTGGCGGAATACGAAGTCGCGACCCGGGTCGAGGCGCTGCAAAGCCAGGCCAGTGATGCACAGCTGGTGCTGACGCTGGCGGTGCTGCTCGATTTGACCGGCCAACTCGAGCGCGCGTCGACCGAGTACCAGCGCATGTGGGACGCGGCCAACCCCGACCCGATCGTGTTGCGGCGGTGGTCGGACATTCGCCGTGAGCGGCGGCAGTTCTTCTCGTCGGCCGTGGTGGCCAAGCAGCTCTCGGCGTGGGCCCGGCACGTGGCGGAAGAGGCGATCGAGCCCGGTCCACTCTCCGCGTTGTCGGCGAGCCGCGAGCTGTGCGGAGCGGTGGAGATGGCGCGCTTCGCGGAAGGCATCATCGAGGGCGCTTCGAAAGAGAAGACCGACTTCCCCGACGACATCGCGACCTTTCTGCTGCACGCCCGCGAGGCCCGGCGATTGACCGAGGCCAAGCTGCGAGACGCCGAGCTTCAATTGCTGGCGACCGATGCGAGCGCGCGCCGCTGTGGAGACGCGGCCGTGACCGACCGGCTCACGGAAGGTGAGAAGCGGCGCATCGCTTCATTGGTGGCGCTGAAGCAAAAGCCGCCGAAGGAACTGCCGCTGATCCTCGAGGTAGTGCGGGAACGCGACCCTTCGACTCAGGTTCGCGAAGCCGCCAGGTGACTCAGTTGCAGTAACAGCTGCAGCGCGTGCAGGTCGCCGCATTCCCATTGCAGGTGTCACCCTCGCCGCAGACCCACGTGATCGGCGTGGCGCACCCCGTCGTCGACCCCAGCGTGCAGTTCGATGAGTTCCTCGTCGGGCCGGAGTACGTCATCAAGCCCGTGCAGTTGGTGGACGACGAGGCAAACCCGTTCGCGGGACAAACGCCGCTGGACCCGTTGCAGGCCTCGGCGACGTCGCAGACATTGGTAGCGGAGCGGCACCCGATACCCGCGGCCTTCACGACATCAGCCGGACAGTTGTTCGACACGCCGTCACAGTTCTCGACGAGGTCGCAGGTGCCGGCGAGCCCACGACACTGGGTCGACGCACTCGACTTCAGATCGGCCGGACAGACTGAGCTGCTCCCCGAGCAATTTTCGGGCGGGTCGCAGACGCCCGCAGAGACGTGGCAGACGGTCGTGTTGGGAAGGAACGAATCAACCGGGCACAGCGCGCCATTTCCGGGGCAGTTCTCGGCCACATCGCACCCGCCAGCTACTGCGGCGCGGCACACGGTCGCGGCGCTCAGGAAGGAATCAGCCGGGCACTGAGGTCCGGTTCCCGTGCACTGCTCGGCGACGTCACACCCTCCGGGGCTGGCGGGTCTGCAGGTGCTCGTATTGGGGAGGAAGCTGTCCGCAGGGCAGGTGGCTGTGGTGCCCGTGCAGCTCTCCGGGACGTCGCACAGCCCGGCTCCACTTCGGCAGACGGTCGAACTCGGCGAGAGAATGTCCGCCGGACATACGGGCGTGGTGCCCGTGCAGTTCTCAACTGGATCGCAGATGCCCTGCGAGGTGCGACACGTGCTGCTCGACGGAAGCAGCACGTCGGGGCACGCCGCTGAGCTGCCGTTGCAGGTATCGACGACGTCGCAGTTTCCTTGTGAAGCGCGGCACTGGACCCCGTTTCCAACGAGCGTGTCCCCGGGGCAGCTCGGGCTGGCTCCGGTGCACGATTCTGGAAGATCACAGAGCCCCGCCGCCGCGCGGCACGTGGTGGAGCTCGGCAGCAAGGTGTCAGAGGGGCAGGCCGCGCTCGCTCCGCTGCAGACCTCAGGGACGTCGCAAGTTCCCGCCGAGGGACGGCAGACGTCGTTCAGGGGCTTGAGCTGATCTGCGGGGCAGGTCGTGGCCGTACCGGTGCAGCGCTCTTCGGCATCACACAGGCCCGCGGCGGTGCGGCAAACCACGGTGTTCGCCTCGACGAGGTCCGGACACGCGGACGAGATCCCGTCGCAGGTGTCCGGGCGATCGCAATCGCCGTTCTTCGTTCGACAGGCGTAGTTCGCCGGCTGGACCTGGTCGGGAGGACACACGCCCGCTGCCGTGCAGGTCTCGGCGATATCGCAGGGCGCAGCCGCGGGCCTGCAGACGGTGTTGGGCGTGCATGCGGTGCTCCCACCACCGGTGCCGCCGCCGGTTGAGCCGCCCGTGCCGCCGCCGTTCGAGCCGCCCGTGCCTCCACCCGTCGAGCCTCCGGTGCCGCCGCCTGTCGAGCCGCCCGTGCCACCGCCCATCGAGCCACCGGTGCCCCCGCCGGTTGAGCCGCCCGTGCCGCCGCCGACGACTCCGCCACCGCCGGTGCCGCCATCGATGGGGTCGACCTGGCCCGCGTCGGCATCGACACAGTACTGCGTGTCGAGCTCACACACGCTTCCGTCAGGACATCCCTCGGAACAGCCCAGCGGGCGCGGCGAACAGCTCGCCACCGCCACCACGCATCCGATCACCGCGACCGCGACCCCAACCCCCCGGAGGTTTGTCATGGGGGCGCTTCCTAGCGAACCGTCAGCGCGTCCGAAAGCAGTCTGCGAATTATTTCTAAGCGAAGCGCAGCGTGCAGATCACCAACGCGCCCGCCATCGCCGCAAACGATCCGATCAGGCACGCCGCGAGCGTGTGGCGCATCGCTTTGACCTGCACGGCGCCGAAATACAGAGCCACCACGTAGAAGGTGGTCTGCGTGCTCCCGTTGAGCACCGAGAGGAAGTACCCGAGGAACGAATCAGGCCCGTACGCCTTGAGTCCCTCTCCGAGCACGACGAGGGATCCATTCCCCGAGAGCAGGCGCAGCAACGCCAACGACAACGCCTCAGGAGGAACCCCGATCGGCGACAGCAGCGGCGTGAGCCCGCGCACCATCAGCTCGAGCGCACCCGACGCGCGGAACATGCCGAAGGCGACGAGCACTCCGACGAGGAAGGGGAAAATCGAGACCACCGTGCGAAACGCTTCTTTCGCCCCGGTGGCGAACGCCTCGTACACCTTCACCTGACGACCGAAGCCGATCGACACGACCGCGAGAATCAGCAGTGGAATCAGCCAGCCCGTAGGCGTTCCCTTCGGCAGTTCACGCACAAAGGCGATCACCACGGTGACTGCGATCGCCAGGACCACGGCGAGACGAAGTGGGGTGCTGCTGCGCGCTTCGGGCCACTCGACCTCGGGCTCAGGCTTCGTCGCGATCACGAGCGCTGAGCTCGCAGCGAAGAATGAAGTCCGTTGCAGCAATTTCGAACTCACCACCGCGACCACCATGCCGAAGAGCGCCGAGAGCAGCGTCGGGGTCACCACGCCCGCGGGATCTGTCGAGCCTGCCGCTGCTCGCAGGCTGATGACGGTGAGTGGCAACGCGAGACACGAGGTGTTGAGCGCCAGGAAGAGCGCCATCGAATCGCTCGCCTCACCCTTGCGCGGAGTGAGCGAGTCGAGCTCGCGCATCGCTTTGATCCCGAACGGCGTCGCCGCATCGCCCAGCCCCAGGAAGTTCGCCGCCAGGTTGAGCACCATGGCGCTCATGGCCGGGTGACCTGCAGGCAGGTCGGGGAAAAGCCGCCGCATCACGGGCTCAATCACCTTTGCGAGCGCCCTCATCAGCCCCGCCTCGCGCAGCACATTCACCAGCCCGAGCCACAGGGCCATCTGCCCCAACAGTCCGATCGCGAGGCTCGACGGCTTCGCGCGCGGAGCTGACGGTCGAGGCGGTCAGCTTCGGCATGGTGCCGGTGAACGCGGCGGTCAGCACCGAGATCACGATCACCACGAAGAAGACCAGGTTCACAGTCGCTCATCCCATCGGCGGCCGAGCGAAAAGACCAGTTTTCTGACACCCTGCAGGCATGGCTGCTGACGTGTCGTTTCCCTCGGAAAGCTGGTGCCGCATGGCGATCCGCCTGCTCAACGAGGACCCCGATGCCAAGGGTGCGGCGGCCGGGTGGGAAGGCGATTTCGGCGTGGTGATCGATCGCGAGGGTGGGGCGATGGGCATCGCCATCGGCGCGCCGGTGAACGGGGCGTTGCCCGAACCGCGGTTTCTGACCCCCGAGGAGGTCGAGGCCCTGCAGCCCCGGTTCTTCGCCCGCGCCACACAGGGAGATTGGTGGGCTTTGATCGAAGGGGGGCTGGACCCGATCGCCGCCATCGTGCAGAAGCGGTTGGTCGCGCGGGGAGATCTCTCGCCTGTGATCGCGCGACTCCAATACCGCGGGTTGGCAGAACGCTGGCTCGAACGCATCAGAACCGGGGGATGACAATGGGACTCGCCGACAAGCTGAAGCAGCGCGCAATGGGCTTTGGCCAGAAGGCCATGGAGCGCCTGTTCTCCGACGAAAAACGCGCCCAGCGCGTGGTCGAAGTGATGGGCAAGGCGCAGCAGGCCAAGAAGAGCCTCGACTCCACCCAGCGGGTGGTGATGCACCAGCTCAACTTCGCCACCCGGCAGGACTTCAAGGATCTCGGCAAGCAGCTCTCGGGTCTCAAGAAGCGCCTGCGCTCGCTCGACGAGAAGCTCACGGCGCTCTGAGTCAGGCACGTCGACTGGCTTCGTCCTTGACTGCCTCGGTACTGCATGGCACTTACGCGCGGTCTTTTGGGCACATAGCTCAGCGGTAGAGCATCGCCTTCACACGGCGGGGGTCCCAGGTTCGAAACCTGGTGTGCCCACAGAAGACAGAGGGCCGGAGTCGCGATGAGCGGCTCCGGCCTTCGACTTTTCCGCCCCCCGCTCGTTACTATTGATCCCGTGAGCCCCTTCCTCCTCGCGCTCGTGATTGCTCAGGCCACGGTCTACGTGTGGACCGACAAGGAAGGCGCCGAGCACTTCACCGACGATCTCACCTCGATCCCCCGAGGGGTGAAGGTGCGCACCACCGAAGGCGCGCCCATCTCCCGCATCGAGGCCGATACCGCGAAGAACGTGCGGCCGGTGGTGGTGGCCCCTCCGACCGGGCCGGCGATTCCCAGCGCGTCTGAGCAGGCCTGGCGCCAGCTGTTCAGAGAAGCCAAGACGAAGGTGAGGGTGCTCGAAGAAGACATCGAGGCCGATCGCACCAAGGTCGAGGAGGTCAACGGCTTGCCCCTCACCCGCCAGTTCAACTGTGCGACCGGCTTCTATTATCCCCAGCCGGTCATTGTCGGGGGCAGCACCACGGTGGTGATCGGCGGTCAGCCCGCCCCCTGGTTCAACGTCGGCGCCAGCGTGGTCGTGCAGCGGCCGCAGGCGGTCTACGCCTCACCCTGTTTCTACGGCCTCAACCCGGAGTTCGAGCGCATTCGCGACCGGCTCGACCACAATCGCCGCGAGTTGGTGCGTGCGCGAGAAGAGTTCGCTGATCTGGAAAGGCGAGCGTCGTTCGAGGCTGTTCCGCTGGAGTGGCGTCGCTGATAAACGCCGTTCTCGAGGTCCCATAGCTCAGTTGGATAGAGCACATCTTTCCTAAAGATGGGGTCGCAAGTTCGATTCTTGCCGGGATCATGTGTCGTCGAATTTGCTGAATCAGGAGACCGTTCCTCCGGCCGTGCTGGAGGTCATCAAAGGGCTCCAGGCGGGCGGCTTTCGCGCGTTCCTCGTGGGCGGCTGCGTGCGAGACATGCTGCGCGAGAAGCCCCCGAAAGACTTCGACGTCGCCAGCAGCGCGCGGCCAGGTGACGTGCAGAAGCTCTTCAAGAAGGTCATTCCCACGGGCATCGAGCACGGCACCGTGACCGTGGTGCTGCGCGGCGAGCACGTGGAGGTCACCACCTTCCGCGCGGAGGCCGACTACGTCGATGGCCGCCGCCCTTCGAAGGTCGAGTTCCACGAAGACATCGAGGCCGATCTTGGCCGGCGTGACTTCACGATGAACGCCATCGCGTGGGATCCGATCAGCGGCCAGAAGGTCGACCCGTTCGGCGGCGAGATCGATCTCAACAACCACCTGGTGCGCTGCGTGCGCGACGCCGTCGAACGCTTCTCCGAAGACGGGCTGCGTCCCCTGCGCGCCGTGCGTTTTGCCACCGTGCTCGACTTCACCCTCGAGCCTGCGACCGAAGCGGCCATTCCCAAGACGCTCGCGGTGTTTCGCAAGGTCGCGCAGGAACGCGTTCACCAGGAATTCGTGAAGCTGCTGGTCGCTCCGTCGGCCACCCGCGGGCTTACGCTGCTCGCGAGCACGGGGCTGTTCGCTGAGTTTCTTCCGGAAGCGGCGCCCGGTGAGTTCGAGGCGGTCGGTCGAGCGCCGCGCGACGAGGTGATTCGCATGGCGCTGCTGCTGCTCGGTCAGAAGCAGCCGCGCGAGGCGATGTTGCGCCTCAAGTTCCCCAACAAGATCGCGGAAGACACGGCCGCGCTGGTCCTGCGCTCCACGCTGCCGCCGGTGACCGCCACCGACGCCGAGCTGCGGCGGTGGCTTGCTAAGCTCGAGGCCTCCCGGGCCGCCCCGTTGTTCGCCTTGCACGAGGCCCGGGGTTCGCTCCCAGCGGGGCTGCGGGCGAGGGCGGAAGCGATTCTGGCCACCGATCCTCCTCTCACCACCCGCCAGCTTGCACTCGACGGGAAGGCGATCATGGCGGCCCTGGGCACCGGCCCATCGCCCGCGATCGGCCACGCCACCCGGCACCTGCTGGAGCTGGTGCTCGACGACCCCTCGCGCAACACCCCCGACGGTCTCTTGGCCGCCCTCAAGGGTTGGTCGGCACCCGCCTGACGTTTCCCACAGGTTTCCCACACCCGGTTCTCTCCGGCTTCCGAGCGGCAGCTCACCCGCTCGGAGGAGTCGGAATAGACCCATAGATATCAAGCCCTTACGACGCCGGTGCGCGCCGTTGGTTACC
This sequence comes from Archangium sp., assembly GCA_043758715.1. Lineage (GTDB taxonomy): Bacteria > Myxococcota > Myxococcia > Myxococcales > Myxococcaceae > Archangium_A. The sequence goes on along the minus strand of JAYVNA010000239.1, from coordinate 10,728 downwards.
GGTTGCACACACCACCTCCTGTGGGGGCTGCTTGTGGAAAAGGTGCCGATGACCGTTTCCACGGCGTTGGTTTCGGAGGGGGTTTCAGGAACGCGCGGCCTGTGACATCCCCCCCGCATGCGCGTCGTCGTTGCCATGTCCGGAGGGGTCGATTCTTCAGCCGCGGCGGCTCTGCTCAAGGAGCAGGGCCACGAGGTGATCGGCATCACCTTGCGCGTCTGGAGCTACGAGAGCACCGCCCAGTGCGGCAGCTGTTGCAGCCCTGACGACATCGACGACGCCCGCGCCGTCGCCGAGAAGCTGGGCATTCCGTTCTACGTGGCAAACGTCGAGGACCTCTTCAAGGACCGCGTCGTCACGCCCTTCGTGCAGCAGTACCTCGGTGGGCGCACGCCGATTCCCTGTGTGGCCTGCAACCAGGACGTGAAGTTCGGCTTCCTGCTCAAGCGCGCGCGGCAGCTGGGGGCGCGGTTGGCGACCGGCCACTACGCCCAGGTGAAAGAACAAGACGGGCGCTTCGTGCTCCAGCGGGGCCTCGACTCCGCGAAGGACCAGTCGTACTTCCTCTTCACCCTGGGGCAGGACGAGCTGCGCGATTTGATCTTCCCGGTCGGCCACCTCACCAAGGCCGAGGTGCGCGCGATCGCCGAGCGGCATGGGCTCATCACCACCCACAAGGCCGAGTCGATGGAGATCTGCTTCGTGCCCGACGGCGACTACGCGCGCTTCGTGGAGAAGGTCGCCGGCGAGCAGCCTAAGGGCGAGATCGTCACCTCGAGCGGCGACGTGCTCGGCGAGCACGACGGCATTCACAAGTACACCGTCGGCCAGCGCAAGGGGCTGCAGGTCACGCACGCAGAGAAGCTCTACGTTCAGCGCATCGAGCCTGAGACCAATCGCGTGATCGTCGGGCCCGCCTCCGAGACCGAGCGCGACAGCTTCCACCTGGTGCGGCCGCATTGGGTCGATGGCGCTCCCCCGATGGAGAAGGCGGTCACCGTGCGCATTCGGCATCGCCACCAGGGCTCGCTCGGCCGGGTGAAGCTCGAGCTCAATGGCCACTTCAAGGTGATGCTCGATTCGCCGGCGCGCGCGGTGACGCCCGGCCAGGCCGCGGTGGTCTACGAGGGCGAGCGGGTGCTGGGCGGCGGGTGGATCGCCTGACTCGCCTCCTTCGACCCGCGTGCGTTGATTGATCGCGGGGCGGGTCTGTCGGGTAGGCTCGCGCCAGTGATGCGCTTTCTCGTCGTCGGTTTTCTCGCCGGGTTGCTGGCCTCCGTCACGGCCTCCTGTGGCCAGGCGGCCCCGCAGAAGACCTGCAGCGCTTCGACGTGCGAAGGCTGTTGCAGCGACACCGGTGACTGCCTCTCGGGCACCGCGGTCTTCGAGTGCGGCACGGGCGGCGGGGCGTGTGTGGCCTGCGCCTCGAACGAGGTCTGCCAGGTGGGCGTGTGCGGGCTGTTCGAGAACGGCGACTACGACGCCAACTTCCCTGACCGCCCCGATGCCTCGGTTCGATTCGACGCCGGCGTCTACCACCCGCCTGATTCGGGCGTGATCGTCACCGACGCGGGCGTGACCGATGCGGGGCCGATGAACGTCAGCTACTCCGCGCAGGTGCAGCCGATCTTCGATTCGCGCTGCGACGCGTGCCACCAGTGGAACTACGACACCATCGTGGGCATGAACGGCCGCATCACGCCTTTCAACCTGAACGCCTCGGCGATCTACACGCGCACGCTCGCCGGTGACATGCCCCGCGGGGGTGGGGCGCCGCTGACCGGCACCCAGCAGAACCTCATTCGCGATTGGATTCTGAACGGCGCGCCGCGGAACTGAGAACGCTGCTCGGGCAGGCCGGCAAATTGACGCCCTGATACAGCGCGCTACTTTGTGGGTGCGACATGCGCGACTCCCACCGCCTGAAAGAGAAGTACGAGCTCTCGCTCGACAACCGCCAGATCGTCTCCATCACCGTCGCCTCGCTCGTGGTTTTGGGCGGCGTGTTCATGCTGGGGGTGGTGGTCGGCAAGAAGCTCTCGGCCGAGACCGTCGCGCTCCAGCAGCAGCCTGCTGATCTGCTCGGCCAGCTCGATCGCAAGACCGACGCGCTCGAGACGGTGAAGGCCGACGCGGCGCTCACCTTCCAGGACGAGCTGACCCGCAAGGTCCCCACGCCCCTCGCCGAAGTGCCCCCGGTGAAGCCTGAGCCTGTGGCCGTCGCGAAGGTGGCCGATGCCGCGGTCGCGAACCCTGAGCCGGTCAAGCCGCTGGCCGAGACCCCGAAGGTCGATTCCGTCGCCACCCGCACCGTCGATGGAGGTGGTGGCCTCAAGGAAGCGTTCGGCAAGGCCGCGCAGAAGCCGCCTACCGAGACCGCAGCCAATGGCACCTGGACGCTGCAGCTCAGCGCGTATCAGGACAAGGTCGAAGCCGATCGGTTCGCCGCCGGGCTGCGCGACAAGGGCTACGCGCCGTACATCGTCGAGGCGACTCTTCCTGGAAAGGGCACCTGGTTCCGCGTGCGCATGGGCCGCTTCGGCACCCGGGACGCGGCCTCACGGTACATGGACGACTTCCGCCGGGAGACGGCGATGAACGCGATCGTCACCCAGGCGAACTGAAGAAGTGAGGGCGGAAGGCAAACGCCCTCATGAACAAGAGTGAGGGCGGAAGGCAAACGCCCTCATGAATAACTGAATGCGATCAGCCCTCGGAGTCGGGGTTCTTCGTCCACTTGTCGACGTTACCGTCGCCATCGAGATCTTCGCCGATGCGATCGACCTGATTGTTTTCCCAGTACTCCCAGTAGTCGACTTTCCCGTCGGCGTTGGTGTCGCGCTCTTTGCGCACGACCTGGCCCTTTTCGTAAAAGACCCAGAGGGAAGGCTTGCCGGCTGACGAGAGGTCGCGCTCTTTGCGAACGACGAGGCCCTTTTCGTAGAAGATCACCTCGTCGACCTTGCCGTCGAAGTCGAGATCGAGCGCCTCGCGGCTGACCTGTTCCTTCTCGTCGTAGGTGCGGGCGATGTCGACCTTGCCGTCCCAGTTGATGTCGAGGTCCTTGCGGGTCAGCCGCTCGACGTCTTTGCCTTCGGCGTTCTTGGTGGTGACCGTGTAGGTCCACACGTCGGACTTCTTGTCCTTGTTGAGGTCGAACTCGGTGACCTTCTCGTTGCCGGCCTGCTTCTGGCGAATGTTCTCCGCCACCTGCTCGCCGTCGGCCGAATTGGCGCCGTCTTTCTTTTCCCCGGAGCCCGTGGTGGCACAGCCTGCCAGCGCCAGCGCAGCGGCCCACAACGTCATTCGGATAGGGGTCTTCAAGGTCATTATTTTGCCCTCGGCCTGAGTCGACATAGCGTCACATACGTCCATGGCGCGCAAGAAGATCAGCACGACGATCTACATCACGCCCGAGCAGAACGAGCTGCTCAAAGAGCTGAACCAGAAGACCAAGGTTCCGGTGGCAGAGTACATCCGCCAGGGGATCGATCTCATCCTCGAGAAGCACAAACAAGATCTCCCCGGGCAGCAGCGTTTCGACGGCATCTGATACACGCCGGGCGTGAACTCCATTCGCGGAAAGCGTGCAGTGGTGCTCGGGGGCGCGGGGTTTCTCGGCTCTCACCTGGTAGAGCGGTTGCTCGCCGATGGCGCCGAACAGGTCATCGCGGTCGACAACCTCGTCACCGGCAGCGTGAAGAACCTCGAGACGCTCCGGAGTGACGCGCGCTTCGACCTGCTGCAACACGACATCTGCCTCCCCATCCGCATCGAGGGGCCGGTCGACTACGTCTTCAATCTCGCCTCGCCCGCCTCTCCCAAAGACTTCGAGACCCTGTGGCTCGAGATCATGCGCGTCGGCAGCCTGGGCACCCAGCACGCGCTCGAGCTCGCCGAGAGTAAGCAGGCGGTGATGCTCCAGGCTTCCACCTCGGAGATCTACGGCGACCCGCTCGTTCACCCCCAGGTCGAGAGCTACTTCGGCAACGTCGACTCCACCGGCCCCCGCGCGGTGTACGACGAGGCGAAACGCTACGGAGAGGCGCTGGTACAGGCCTTCCGCCGCCGTCGTTCCGTCAGCACCCGCATCGTGCGCATCTTCAACACCTACGGCCCGCGCATGCGGCTCGACGACGGCCGGGTGATTCCTCAGCTGGTGGGGCAGGCCCTGCGCGGCGAAGACTTCACGCTCTACGGTGACGGCTCGCAGACCCGCAGCTTCTGTTTCGCCGACGATCTGATCGAAGGCATCTTGCGCCTGGCGCTCTCCGACCAGCTGGACCCGGTCAACATCGGCAACCCGCGAGAACAGACCATTCGGGAGCTGGCCGAGGCGGTCAAAGCGGCGATGGGGGCCCCAGGGCAGCTCGTCTTCCGCCCGCTGCCGGCCGGCGATCCCAAACAGCGCAAGCCCGACATCACCCGGGCGAAGACGCTGCTGGGGTGGGAACCCAAGGTGAGCATCGAAGTGGGGTTGCCGAAAACGATCGAATACTTCCGATCGCTTCGCTGACCGTCACTCGAGCTCGAGCACCCGGACCTCGTCGACGTAGGTGTAATAGAGGCGGGTGCCTCGCACGATCAGGCCGCGGCGGAAGTCCTTGAGCGGCGCCCCACCTTCGAGCGTCGAGTTGCCCGAGTAGCTGAAGTTGGGCAGCGCGAACTGCGAGAGCACGCGGGGCACGGTGGGGGTGCGCACGTCGACCGAACGAATGTTCTGGCCGAAGCGCCCCACGGTGAAGAGGTGGCTGCCGAAGACCTCGAGCGAGCCACTGCTCCCGCCGGCGAGCGTGGTCGAGCTGGGCGAGCCGGGGAGCGCGGTGGGCGGCTCGGTCATCGTCTCCTTGATGTCGACCACCGTGACGCCGCTGCTCGCGGCCGCGTAGAGCCAGCCGCCGCGCACTTCGGTCTCTTCCACCGCCGTGAGCGCCAGCGACCCCAGCACGCTGGGCGTGCCGCCGACGACGTCGTCCATCAACGGGCGCACGTCGACGATGTACACGCCGGGGGTCGGAGTGCCGCCGTTGTCGTCGTCGAGCGAGATGATCGCCCGGCCGTTGACCATCGTGATCGCTGCCCACAACGTCTGCGTGGGCACGAAGTTCGCGACCCGGAACGAGCCGCGCGTGTGCGTGGTGGCGTTGAACGCGGTGGCGCTCGCGTTTCGCAGCGGGCGGGCGTCGAAGACCTCGATCCAGATGCCGTCGGCGCGCACCTCGGAGGCCACCAGGTAGTTGCCCCAGGCCTCGATGCCGGTGACCCGCCGGCCCGCGGGCAACATCACCGTGCTGGTGTCTGCGATGTCGAACACGGTGCCACCGTTTCGATCGTTGGCGTCCTGCACGTTAAAGATGATGAAGCCCGTGCCTTCAGCTGCGATCATCCGGTCGTCGTAGCGGGCCATGTCGTACGCCCAGACGTCATCGAGGGTGCCGAACGCGATGGGCGCGGCGATGGTGGGGTTCATCGCGCTGCCGGTGTGCAGGTCGTGCACCCGGCCCAGGCCGCTGTAGAGGAACCCGGGGCCCAGATCGGCGAAGGGACCCGCGCCGGGGCCCGAAGCGACCTGGTGCATCGAGCGCGGCGTGGCCAACTCGAAGAAGTGCAGGGTCGAGTTGGGTGAGCTGTCACTGCCGACGACCAGGTAGTCGCCGTACTCCGCCACCGAGCGCACCGCGCCGGAGAACGTGTTGAGGCTCGACTCGTACATCGAGGTGATCGACTGCATGTCGATGGTGCGCATGCTGTTGCCCGCGGTGACGAATGCCTGGTTGCCCATCACGGCGATGCCATCGCCGCCCACGGTCTGAATCTGGCGGAGCTGATCGGTCGTCCCCACCAGGCCCGGACCCGCGGCGGTGCTGTTCCAGAGGTTGGCCATTCGGTACACGGTCCACGCCGCGGCGCTGGAGAAGTACAGGTAGCTACCGCCGGCGGCCTGGCGAACCACCGCGGTCGCCTCGAGGTAATTGCCCGTCACGGCGATGGAGTTGGCCGCGGTGGAGAACGTGGGCACGGCTCCCAGCGCAGAGCCCAGCATGAAGTCGTAGTTGGTCCCGCCGTTGCCGGTGAACTCCATCAGACGATCGCGGCTCACGGTGGAGCCCGTGGCCCACCAGGGGCTGGCGAAGTTCGGCACCGCGGTCCCGATGACGTCGGCGGTGCTCACCGTGGTGGCGGCGTTGCTGTCGTAGAGATCGCCCAGATTGATCGCCGTGACGTCCGGATCGCCGGTGACGAAGAGCCGATCGGCGATGAGGTTGAGCTGCTGCACGGGGTTGGCGAGCGTGATGGGGGAGCCGGCCATCAGCGCCGGCAGGTCGGGGTTGGCCAGGCTGAAGATGCGCACGTTGTTGCCGGAGGCCATGAACAGGTACGGCCCGTCGATCACGGCGTCGACCAGCAGCGGGCGCTGCGGGTTGCTGGTGGTGCAACCGATCGCGTCAGTGAAGGCGACGGGCCCGTAGCGGATCACCGGGGTGGGAGGCGACAGATCGGGGTGGCCCTGGTTGAGCGCCGCCGCCAACGGGTTGAGGTCGATCACCGTGAGGGTGGCGTTGGCCGACGAGGGGCAGAACGTACTGGTGCGCCCGACGACGTACGCCCGATCGCCGCGAATCGCGATCGCCTCGATGGCGCCCGCGCCCGCGAGACTGAGCCGGGAGACGCGATTCATCGACACCTCGTTGGGCTCGAGCGCCACGTAGAAGTTGGTCAGCTGCGCGCCCGTGGTGGGCACCGGGCCCTCGTTGCCCGCGGCGTCGACCGCGGTCACGGTGGCGAACACCTGCGAGCCATCGGTGAGCCCGGTCAGCGCGAGCGACTGATCGGCGGCCCCGGCGATCGCCGGGATGGTGATGGGGGAAGCGCCCTCGACGGCGTTGGTGCCATTGAAGTTGAGCGGCAGTTGAACGCCGTTCGTCGAGCCGGGAATCGGGCCGTAGTAGATCTTGTACGCGACCACGTCGATGTCGCTGGACACCGTGGTCCAGTGGAAGGTGCTGCGGCTGCTGCCATTGTCGATCCAGAAATCACGCATGCCCAATGCCTGCGGCCGGGTGGTGTCCCAGCTGATGCTGACGCTGTCTTCGGGTGAGACGTTGCCGGCCTTGTCCACCGCGCGCAGGCGCAGCACGTTGGTCTTGTTCGGCTGCAGGGTGAAGTTGAACGAGGTCGAGCCGATCAGCAGATCGCTGCCTGCGTTGCTGACCCAACTCGCGGCGGTGCCGCCGCTGCGCTCGTACCGATCGAAGTTGGCTTCCGTCACCACGCCCGAGGTCGTCACCGCGAAGGCGGCCGGAGCCGTGGCGTTGAGCAACGCGGGGAGCGTCACGATGTTCGGCGCGGTGGGGGCGAGGCGGTCGAGGATCACGGTGATCGCCGACAGCGGAGCCGACCCGTTGCCCGCGGCGTCGACGATGCGTGCGCACATGGGCCACACGCCATCGGCACCGGTGAGGGTGTAGTTGAAAGGGTTGGTGGCGGGGATCACCGGCACCCCGTTGAAGTTGGACGGGCTGCACGAACCGTTCTGGAGCACCTGCACGCCCGCGGCGTCGGCGGGCGGGGAGCTCAAGCTGAAGGTGAGCACCCGGTTATTGGTGTAGCTGGGCGAGGCCCCCTGCGGAGAGAGAAAGGCCCAGGTCGTGCTCGCCACGCTCGGCGCGATGACGTCGATGTCGATGCTGTCGCTGACGACGTTCGACTCGTTGCCCACGTCGTCCACGAACTTCGCATAGACGGTGCGCGGCCCGGTGCCGCCGAAGGTGAAGTTGAAGGCGCCCAGCGCGCGGGTCGAGGGGAAGGAAGCGGGGTTCTCCGAGACGGTCCAGCTGACGGCGGTCTGAGCGCCGCCGTTGACCGAGCCGATGTTTCCACCCTGCGTCGCGACCGCGTCGGCGTTGATGTACGCCGCGCCACCTTCGATCACCACGCCGGCGGCCGTGGGGCCCTGGCGGTCGAGCACGATCGTGCCCGGCACCAGCGTGCCGACGTTGTGGGTGGCGTCGCGCACGCAGCCGTAGAGCGTGTTGACGCCATCGGGCCCGCCGATCGCCGCGCTCTGGCTGGCCGCGTACGACTGCCACGGGTAGCTCGCTGTCGAGCTGCAGGCGGTGTTGATGGGCGTCAGGAAGATCTCGGTGGGGGTCTCGGTGCAGCCGCTGACCGCCGCCGTCACGGTGGTGTTCGCCGTCTTGCCTGCGGGGGCCGCGCCGCCGCCGACCATGGTGCCGGTGAGGGCGAGCCCACAGCTCGGGGGACCTGCCGCGTCGAACGGAATGGTGTCGCTGATGAGGGCGGAGACGTTGCCCGCAGCATCCTTGAGGCAGAGGTTCACCGCCCGATTGGCAAGCGCGCTGGTCATCACGTAGCCGACGCTGCTGCCGCTCAGGGGCGAATAGCCCACCGTGGGACAACTGGTCAGCGACTCGCTGCCCACCAGGTACTGGGTGGCGCCGGTCTGGGTGATCAGCAGCGTCACGGTGTTGGTGCTGGTGGTGACGGTCGAAGCCACGCCGTCGGCGAGCGCGCCCTGAATCACGAGCGAGCCCGTGGGCGCGGTGGCGTCGAGCGTCACGTTCACCGTCGAGACCACTTCGTTGCCCACCAGGTCGCGGAAGCGCACGTAGACGTTCTTGGTGCCGTCGCCGCCGGTGAGGGTGAACGCGAGTTGGCTGCTCACGGGGAACGCCGAAGGGCCGGTCAGGCCGGTGGCGAAGAAGAGATCTTGCGAGGCGGTCACCGCGTCGGTCGCTCCGAGCCCGTTGGTGTCGGTCGCCGTCAGCTGAAGGTTCGCCGCGGTGAGGTTGGTGGGGTTCGCGGTGAGCAGGGTGGCCGACGCCGGCGAGGGCGGGGTGGTGTCGAGGGTGATGCTGCCGGTGGTGATCGCAGTGACGTTGCGGGCGGCGTCGCGCGCACAACCGAACACCGAGCGAGAGCCGTTGCCGGCGGCCAGACTCACCAGGCTCGAGGGCGAGAACGGTTGCCACGGCAGGCTGGAGACGGCGCTGCAGGTGACGGCGCTGGTGCTCACCACCACCTCAGCCGGCCCCGGGGCCGCGCAGCCCGAAACGGTCGCGGTGATGTCGGTCTGCGCGGTGAATCCCGCGACGGCGGCGGAACCATCGACCCGGCGGCCGGCCAACGAGAAGGCACAATTCGCCGGGCCCGCGGTGTCGAGCGCGATGGTGTCTTCGAACGGCCCTGCCGTGTTCCCGGCGGTGTCTTTGAGGCAGATGCGCACGGAGCGCGGCGTCGCGGCGCCGGTCAGCGTGCTCGCGATGCTCGAGGTGGTGATCGGCGTGTAGCCGGTGCCGGGGCAGGTGCTCAGGCTCTCGTCACCGAGGAAGTAGGTGTTGGCGCCCGCGTGGGTGAGCAGCACCGTCACGGCGGTCGAGGTCGCCCAGTCGGTCGAAGGCGTGCCGTCGGCGAGTGAGCCGCTCACGACGATGGAGCCGGTGGGCGGAGACTGATCCTTCTCCACGGGGACCGCGACCAGGCTCGAGTTGCCGGCGCGGTCGCGGAAGCGCACGTAGATCACCTTGGCGCCGTCACCCGCGGAGAGCGGGAAGACGAGCTGGCTGGTGCCGGGGAAAGGAACCGGCCCGAGCGTGCCCGCGCCCGTGAACGACAGATCTTCCGCGGCGGTGACGGCGTCGGTGGTCGACAGCAGGTTCAGATCGCTGGCTGCCAGCGTCAGGGTGACGCTGCCCTGGTTGGTGGGCGAGGTGCCGACCAGCGTCGCGGTCGCGGGCGAAGGGCCCACGGTGTCCAGCGTGGTGCTCGCCGAGGTGAACGCCGCCACGTTGCGGGCCGCATCGCGGACGCAGCCGTACACGGTCTTCGCGCCATCCCCCGGCGCCAGGGTGATCGCGAGCACGCTGGAGTACGCCTGCCAGCTCAGGAGCGCCGCGTTGCTGCACGTCACCGGGCTGCCCGAGAGGCTCACTTCGGCGGGCTGCTCGACGCAGCTGCCGAGGGTGGCGGTGATCGAGGTGGCCGCGGTGAGGCCCACGGGCGCGGCCGACCCGTCGGCCTTCTTTCCTGCGAGGGCGAGCGCACAGTTCGCGGGCGCCACGCCGTCGATCACGATCGAGCGCTGCAGCGGTCCCTGGACGTTGCCTGCCGCGTCTCGAAGACACAGCGACATCACCCCGCTCGCGGCCAGCGCCTGGCTGGTGAGCGTGGGCGTGACGATGGGCGAGTAGCCGGTGCTGGGGCAGGTGGTCATGGTCTCGTCGCCGAGCCTGAACTCGGTCGCGCCTCCGGGCACGAGCGAGACGGTGACCTGGCTGCTCGAGGTCAGGGTGCTCGAGGGCGTGCCGTCAGCCAGCGCGCCGCTGATGGTGAACGAGCCGAGCGGCGCCGTGGTGTCGAGCGTCACCGAGACACTGGTGAAGGCGTCGTTGCCGGCGCGATCGGTGAAGCGCACGTACAACGTCCGCACGCCGTCTCCGGCAGGCAGGGTGAAATTGGTCTGTGCCGAGACCGGGAAGGACACCGGCCCCACGGTGGCGGCTGAGGTGAACGTCGCCTCGTCAGAGACGGTGAGCGCGCGCAGCGTCGACAGATCGGCGGGGTTGGTGGTGAGTGCCAGGGTCACCACGGGGTTCCGGGTGATGGCGGGGCTCAGCAGCGCCGCGGCGGCGCGCGTAGGCGCCACGGTGTCGTAGGTGATGCTGGCGATCGCGGGGTTCGTGCTCTCGTTGCCCGCCACGTCGCGGA
>JAYVNA010000238.1:0-6006 GCA_043758715.1 Archangium sp. | reverse complement strand
GCAGATTTTTCGAAAATCAGGTCGCGCAGAGCATCTTGATGACGATCTTCTGATCGTCGGCCCGGCGGCGGCACTGATTGCCGAACTGCACCTTGGCCGCGGTTCCTTCGGTGTTCCTCGAGAAGTTCACGATGCCGTTGTTCCCGATGGTGCAGATCTCCACGTCACCGGTCTTCCGGGTGATGGTGAACTGCATCAGCCGCTCGTCGGGCACGTTCTTGATCTCGATGGTCTGCGCCACCGAGGCCAGCTGCGCGATGGTGATGAGCGTCTCGCGGAACGAGGTGCGGCAGATGGAGTCGAGGTTGACGAGCGTGGTGTCGAACATCTCGGCCATCGCTCGGTGCCGGTAGCCGCCCTGGTTCGAGGTCGGGCAGTCGACGTTGCGCACCTGGCCGTTGTCGACCACCGCCATGGCGGCCTTGCTGTTCACGCTCACCGGGGCGATCGCCGTCCAGATCACCTCTTTGGCGGTGCCGTCGGCGTTCTTCAGATCTTCGGTGAACATGCGGTGGTACTCGCTGACCGGGGTCAGCGACATCTCGTTGACGGTGCAGTCAGCCACGGCCCCGTTGTCACCTACGCTCACCAGCGGCGGGCGCACCTTCTCACTGCAGTCGTCTTCGTCGGTGAGCACGACCACCAGCAGGCGTGCGCCATCGCGAAGGAATTCTTTGTTACCGCCCTGAGAGACGGGCGTGGTGATGAGCTCGGAGAGCAGCGCCAGGCGCACGGCCTCGAAGGGCGTCTCCTGGCCCGAGCCCGCTGTGCCCTGGCGTACCAGGCGCCCGAACTTGGAAATCAACTCGGAGTCGGTGCCGGTCAAGAAGCGCTCAGCCATCATCGGCTCGAGATCGAGGCCGCCGTCGGCGAGCTCGACGGGCACCGGCCGCAGCTTCCCGTTCTGCTTGGGGTACGCGAGGAAGAAGGGCTGCCCCCCCACCCGGCCGTTCAAATAGACGGACGTCGTCACCACCCCGACGTTGAAGTCGGTGGGGACCCCGCCGCTGTTCTTGATCTCGTCGATGAAGGCGGTGAGCTCGCGGGAAACGGCTTCCTGCTCCTCACGCATCGAGTTCGAGTTGTCGATCACGAAGAGAATGTCGAGCTTGGGCGGCTCGATCAGCGGAGAGGCCGACTGGCAGCTCCTGACGAGCACGAGGTTCGGATCTGAGATCGGGGAGGGGCACCCGAAACAGCCCTGGCAGCTCGCGACGAAGACGAGCACGACGGTAGCGAGGATGGTGCGTGATTTCATGAGGTGCTCTCTTCCAATCCAGGGCGGCCCAGCGGACCACCCATCTTGCACCGGACAATCAGCGAGGGCGAGGAACGGGAATTCCTCACGCAGCGGTTGCGATGCGACTTTTCGCTGCTACCCTCAGCGGGTGTGAAACCGCGGGCGGGCGTCCCCTCCCAACCCATTGAAAAGGCAGATCCCACACATGTCCGATGACAAGAAGAAGGCAGTCGGGGCGCAAGCGCTCCCGACGACGATGACGCCTCCGGGCGCCATCAACAAGGACGACATTCCCCAGGTCCTTCCCATTCTTCCACTCCGCAACTCGGTTTTTTTCCCGGGAGGAGTGCTTCCCCTCGCCGTCGGACGCCAGAAGACCATCGCGCTCATCAAGGACGCCGTCCGTGATGATCAGGTGATCGGCGTCGTCACGCAGCGCAAAGCCGAAGAAGAAGATCCGGGCGCGACCGATCTCTACAACATGGGCACGGTCGCCCGCATCGTGAAGCTGCTCAAGATGGGCGAGGACAACTATTCGCTCGTCGTCCAGGGCCTCGCGCGCTTCCGCGTGATGGAGCTGGTGCAGGAATCGCCCTATCTGAAGGCGCGCATCGAGCCCGTCGACGACAAGACGGCGCCCGACAACGTCGAGATCGAGGCGCTGACGATCAACCTGAAGAAGCTGGCCCGCGAAGTGATCGAGATGATGCCGGAGCTGCCTGCCGCGGCCACCGAGCTCGTCGAGAGCATCACGCACCCCGGCCACCTGGCCGATCTGATCGCGGCCAACGTCGACGTGCCGATCGAAGAGAAGCAGGCGGTGCTCGAGACGGTCGATCTCAAGGCCCGCATGAAGCTGGTGCTCGAGCTGCTCAACCGCAAGCGCGAGATCCTCAAGCTCTCGAACAAGATCGACAGCGCCGTGAAGGGCGAGATGTCGAAGACCCAGCGTGAGTACTACCTGCGCCAGCAGCTCAAGGCGATCAAGGAAGAGCTCGGCGAGATGGGTGAGGACGAAGAAGAGCTCGATGAGCTCGGTGAGCGCCTCAAGAAGGCCGGCCTGCCCCCCGACGTGGAGAAGGTCGCCAACAAGGAACTCAACCGCCTCAAGACCATCCCCGCGGCGTCGAGCGAATACACCGTCGCCCGCACGTACCTCGATTGGATCGCGGATCTGCCGTGGAGCAAGATCACGGAAGACAACCTCGACATCGACAACGCGAGGAAGCAGCTCGACAACGATCACTACGGCATCCAGACCGTGAAGAAGCGCGTGCTGGAATACCTGGCGGTGCGCAAGCTGAAGAACGACATGCGCGGCCCGATTCTCTGCCTGTCCGGTCCTCCGGGCGTCGGCAAGACGTCGCTGGGTCAGTCGATCGCGCGTGCGATCGGCCGCAAGTTCGTGCGCCTGTCGCTCGGTGGCGTGCGAGACGAAGCCGAGATTCGCGGTCACCGCCGCACCTACGTCGGTGCCCTGCCCGGCCGCTTCATTCAGCAGATGAAGAAGGCCGGCTCGCGCAACCCGATCATGTTGCTCGACGAAATCGACAAGCTCGGCTCGGACTTCCGCGGCGATCCGTCCGCGGCGCTCCTCGAGGTGCTCGACCCGGAGCAGAACAACACCTTCTCCGATCACTACCTCGACATTCCGTTCGATCTCTCGAAGGTGATGTTCATCGCCACGGCGAACCGGCTCGACACCATTCCGGCTCCGCTGCGTGACCGCATGGAGATCATCGAGATGAGCAGCTACACGTTCATCGAGAAGGATCACATCGCCCGGAACCACCTGTTCCCCAAGCAGATCAAGGAGCACGGGATCACGGCGGAACACATCGAGCTCACCACGGACGCGATGGACAAGATCATCAGCGCCTACGCGATCGAGCCCGGGGTTCGTCAGCTCGAGCGCAAGATCGCCGAGATCTGCCGCTCGGTGGCCGTGGGCGTGGCTTCCGGCAAGCTCGAGAAGCAGGTGATCGACGCCACCCGCGTCGAGGAGATCCTGGGCCCCAAGCGCCACGAGCTCAACGTCGCGGAGCGCACCTCGCAGACCGGCGTCAGCGTCGGCCTGTATTACACCTCGCTCGGCTTCGGAGACATCCTCTTCGTCGAAGCCACCAAGATGCCCGGCAAGGGCACCCTGACGCTCACCGGCCAGCTCGGTGACGTGATGAAGGAGTCGGTGAACATCGCCTTCTCCTGGCTGCGCGCGAACGCCGAGCGCATGGGGCTGACCCCGTCGGTCTTCGAGAAGACCGATCTCCACCTGCACTTCCCCGATGGCGCGACCCCGAAGGACGGTCCGTCGGCGGGCGTGGCGATCATCTCGGCCCTGGCGTCGCTCTTCACCGGCATTCCGGTGCGGGCCGACACGGCGATGACCGGGGAGATCACCCTGCGCGGCAACGTCGGCCAGATCGGCGGCGTGCGCGAGAAGGTGCTCGGTGCTCACCGCGCCGGCATCAAGCGGGTGCTGCTGCCGGAGAAGAACAAGAAGGACCTCGTCGACGTGCCTGACGTGGTTCGCAACGCGCTCGAGTTCCACTTCGTGCCCCACATCGACGACGCCCTGAAGCTGAACCTCGAGCGCTCGCCGTTCATCGTGGTGCCCCCGGTGGTCGAAGATCCGAAGGCCGAAATCCGCGCCTGAGGTCGTCGTGAAGTCCTGAAGCTCCGCGCTCCCGGCTCAACCCCGGGAGCGCGTGAGTCAGGGCCCTTGAGGGCCCCAGCCGGGTGAGTCACACTGCGTGATTCCTCGAGGGGGGTACGCCTTGCGCCGTCTCAAGAGTCTCGTTTTTGTCGCGCTCGGTCTGTCTTTCGTCAGCGGTTGCCAGTTCGACCTCAAGGTGCCTGAGCCGCAACGCGGCCGGGTGGTGGGATCGCTCGACACCCAGGGGCATCTGCCCGTCGAGGGGCAGACGATCACGCTGGCTTCCGACAAGGGCGAACGCCGCACCCAGCTCACCGATGCCGCCGGCGCCTTCGTCTTTGCCGATCTGCCTCCGGGCTTGAACATCGTCAGCGTGGCCCTGCCCGGCTTCGCCAAGCTCTCCTCTGACCTGCTGCCCGTCACCTCGGGGCAAGACACCGACGTAGGCGTGCTCAAGCCCGACTGGCTGCAGAACTCGCCTTCGGCCGGCTCGATCAACGGGAAGGTCGCGGCCGCGGCCGATGGCGACGTCAGCGGCGCCAAGGTGGAGTTCGTGCTCGCGGGCACGGTGATCGACCAGGTCACCGTCGGCGCCGATGGCCTCTTCGTCAAGCCGCTGCCCCCGGGCACGTTCGTGCTGCGCGCCAGCCACCCTGCGTTCGTCACCGTTCAGTTGATGGACGTCACGCTGCTGCCCGGGGCGACCGTCGATCTGACTTCCACGCCGCTGGTGCTCGACATCAACCCCGCGACCCTCACGGGCTCGGTGTTCAAGGAGCGGGACCAGCTTCAGCCCGACGCCGCCGCGGGCGCGATCATCACCCTCGACAGCGGGCAGACCACCACCGTCGATGCGGCCGGCAACTTCCAGCTCACGGGGTTGGCCGCGGGCAGCCGCCAGATGCGCGTCACCCTGCCCGGCTTCCACGACGCCGCGGTGTCCCGGCCGGTGCGCCTCGACCCGGGCGCCACCACCATGACCGACGCGGTGACGCTGCTGCTCGATCGTGGCTCGGTGGTCGGCACCGTGAAGCTCGCCGACAACGCGCCGGTTTCGGGCGCGCGAGTCGAGCTCGCCAACGGCTACGCAACCCTTGTCTCGCCCAGCGCCACCGACCCCTCGCAGGGCGACTTCGTGCTGCAGAACGTGCCGGTGGGCATGTGGGGGCTCACCGCGCGCAAAGACCAGTACTCGATCAAGTCGATCACCGTGACGGTCGCGCCAGGCACCTCGGTGAACACCGGGGTCCTGCTGCTCTCGCGCCTCTTCGGTGACTTCAGCATCGACGACGCCGATCCGCTCAACACCTCGGGCTACACGCGCACCACCGCGGTCACCCTCGATCTCACCGGCTTTCCGCCGACGGGCGTCGCGAGCTATCGCGCGAGCGAAGACGCCACCTTCGACGGCGGCACCTTCCTGCCCTACAGCGGCCGCGTTCAGCCCTTCACCCTGCAGACCGGTGAAGGCGCGCACACCGTGTACGCGCAGTACCAGGACACCAATGGTCAGGTGAGCCAGACGTTCACCTCGACGGTGGTGCTCGACACCATCAGGCCCACCACGCCAGTGGTGACCATCGAGAGCACCGGCAGCAACGGAACGACGCGCTACACCAACCGCCCGCAGGATCTCCCGGTGCAGGTGATCTCGTCGGACGATCAGGGCTCGGGCCTGGTGCTGATGAAGGTCGACGAGAGCGTCAACGGCGCAGGTGACGTGGTCAAGCCCTCGGAGCCCTATCGGCTCAATACGCAGTTGCACCGGGGGGCAGTGCTCGACGGCGTGCAGCGCGCCTGGGTGCAGGTGATCGACAACGCCGGCAACGTCAGCCTCGCCGGCACCGACTCGGTCACCGTCGACACGCAGAAGCCCACGGGCAACCTCGCCATTCGCCGCGGCGCCAGGGCGACCGATAACGGCTTTACCAGCAACGCGCTGGTGACCATCGACGAGACCTGGTCCGACGGGGCCGACGCCGGAGTGGTGTTGATCAAGTTCGCCAACGCGTCGGCTGAGCTGGGGGCGGCGGTGTACCAACCCGCGGCGAGCAGCGCGGCCTGGTTCCTCGACCCGAGCAGCGATGGAGCGAAGAGCGTCTACGCGCGC
>JAYVNA010000237.1:0-6007 GCA_043758715.1 Archangium sp. | reverse complement strand
CCGCGCCCGAAGTGATGGCGGTGATCGGGCGAGGCCGGGCCACGGTGAGCGGGTGGGTGGTCAGACCCGGCGGCGGCTTCGACTTCGCTCACCCACTGACCGCCGACGGTGACGGCTCGGTGTTGGCTGCCAGCGCGAAGCCGCCGTTCAAGGCGACCGTCGTCGAGACCACCGGTGAGCACAACGGCATGCTGCGCCTCGCCGAGGTCCAGGCCGTGCTCGCCGACTTCCTGCGTTAGTTCGCGTCAGCCTGACCGGCGTCGGGCGCTTCGACCGGCAGTGGCGGCGGGGGCGGCGTCTGCGCCTCGATGATCGTCTTGAGCTTGGTGAGGCTGGTCTCGAGGTTGGCGCCGAGCTGCTGCTCCATCGCGCTGCGGAAGAACCCGCCGGCGATCAGGGGCAGGGTGCCTTCATCGACCCAGGTCACCTTCGTCGCGGAGCCCTCGGCGGTGAAGGTGAGCGAGGCGTGCGCGTTGACGGTCTCCGATTCGATCGCTTGATCGAGCTCGATGCCCCTTTGCGGATCTGACGCGACGATCACGACCTGCCCGCGGCCCATCTTCGGCCCCAGCCACAACCATCGCGCGCCGACGCCGTCCTGGGGGCCCTCGTAGGCATTGCGCAGCTGCGGATCCAACGTGCGGGTCCACACCGACCAGTCCTGCCAGCGCTTGAGGTCGAACAACATCGCGTGCACGCGGTGCTGGGTGGAGTTGATCACCACGTGCCGTTCGACTCGCCATTCGCGGGGGAGCATGAAGGCGGTGCCCAAAGCGAGCAGCGTCACGGCGATGGCGGCGAGGGCGAACTTCTTGATCACGGCGGCTGCGGTCTATGCCAGAGAGAAGGCATGGCGCGCTACGACAGTTCGTCGGCGGAGATCCTGGTCTTCACGTTCAAGGAAGGCCTGCTCTCGGCCGTCGCCCACGATCTCAAGCTGAAGGCCACCAGGTTCACGCTCGAGGTCGAGGGTGACTCCGCGAAGCTCGAGGTGGAAGCGGCCTCGCTCCGGGTGGTCAGCGCGATGAAGGACGGGGTCGAGCTGCCCTCCGCCATTGCCCCCTCGAAGTTCGCCGAGATCGAGAAGAACGCGTTCGGCGAGGTGCTCGAGACGAAGCGGTACCCGCTCATTCAGTTCGTCACCACGAAGGTCACCGACACCGAGGTGGTGGGGCAGCTCACGCTTCACGGGCAGACCCGCGAGCTGCGGGGGCGCCGCAGCGGCCAGAGCGCGGAATTCCGGGTCGACCAGCGCGACTTCGGAATGAAACCGTTCAGCGCGATGCTGGGCGCCCTCAAGGTGAAGCCTGAGCTCACCGTGAAGGTGACGTTGTCGAGCTGATCACTTGCGCTTGACCGCCGGGCGAATGAGCGTGTGCTCGTCGTCATCGTGCTCGGAGGCCATCGTCTGCAGCCGGTGATTGGTGACTCTCAGCCGGCGCGAGAGCTCGCGGCAGATGTTCTGCAGCACCATCACGTAGCCGTCGACGTCTTCCTGGTAGAGCGCGTAGAGGTCGCGGTTGCTCAGCGAGAAGAGCAGCGAAGGCTTCTGCGCCACCACGGTGGCCGAGCGCTTCTGAACGTCGATGAGGGTCATCTCGCCGAAGAACTCGCCGGGCCCCATGCGCACCATCTTCAGACGGCGGCCTTCTTCGTTGTCACGGCAGACCACCACCTCGCCTTCGCGCACCAGGAACAAGGCGCGGCCGGCTTCGCCCTGTTTGCAGATCTCAGACTCGGGCGTGAAGTTGTGCACGCCCAGCAGCTGAATGATGCGCTTGAGGGTCTTCTCCTCGAGGCCACCGAAGATGGCGATCGACGGGAGCCACTGAAGGAGCTCGGCTTCGTTCTTCATGCCACCCGGACCTTCGTCAACTGGTGCACGGCGTCGCCCAGCCCTTCGAGGGTGAGCGGGTACATCGGGAAGATACGCCGCAACACGTCGATCGTGCTCTGCCACCAGCTCGAAGGTTGTTCGGGGTTGAGCCAGGCCGCCGAGGGGTAGTGCTCGCGCAGGCGCATCATCCACATCACGCCCTCGACGCCTTCGTCTTCCTGCCACCCGGAGACGCTCATCAATTCCCAGGGTGCCATGAGCGCGTCGCCCACGATGATGAGCTTGTACTTGCGATCGGTCTCCGCGAAGAGCTGCGAGATCTTCACCTGCTGCGAGAGGCGCGCGTCTTTGTACACGCGGCCATAGATGCAGTTGTGGAAGTAGTACGTGCGCAGCTCTTTGAAGTGAGTGGCCTTCTTGGCCGCGGTGAAGAGCCGGGACACCAGGTGCGCGTAGGGGTCCATCGAGCCGCCCACGTCCATCATCAGGATCACGCGGGTGTTCGACTTGCGCGGCGGCCGGGTGACGACCTCGAGCTCGCCCAAGTTCCGCGCGGTCTTGTCGATGGTGCCGTCGAGATCGAGTTCGTCAGGCTGCCCTTCGCGGGTGAAGGCGCGCAACTTCCTCAGCGCCAGGGCGAGCTGACGCACGTCGAGCACCAGATCGTCGCGGTACTCGCGGAAGTTGTGCTGGCCGGCGACGTTCACCGCGCTCTTCTGGCCCCCGCCGCCCCCGATGCGAATGCCCGGTCTCGCCGCGCGGCCGTTGTTGCCAAAGGGCGAGGTGCCGCCGGTGCCGATCCACTTGTTGCCCTTGTCGTGGCGTTCTTTCTGCTCGCGCAGGCGCTGCTCGAAGAGCTTCTCGAGTTCCTGGCGATCGAAGGTCTCGAGCAGGGCGCGCTCTTCGGGCGTGAGGTTCGGCAGGCGCTCTTCCGCATCACGCAGCCAATCGAGCAGTTGCTGCTGCAGCTCGATCGCCTTGCCTTCGATGCCCTCGAACACCTTCCCGAACGCCTCATCGAACGCGTCGAGGTGCTTCTCGTCGTGCACCAGCAGCGCGCGCGCCACGTAATAGAACCCGTCCAACGAGCTGTCGTGCAGGCCGGCCTTCAGGGCGCCCGCGAGCGCGACCGCTTCTTGCGTGCCGACCGGCACCTTCCGCGCGCGCAGCTCGTAGAGGAAGGGGATGAACATCAGGCCCTCGTGCGCTTGCCGTTCCCATACGTCTCGGCGAACGCCTGAAGATCCTGCTCACGTTTGAGCAGCGCTCCCAGGAACGGGAGGTTCTCGTCGAGCTTGACCGTGGTGATGCCCGAGGCCTTGAGCGCCGCGATCCAGTCGACCAACTCGCTGGTGGTGGGGCGCTTGCGCAACCGGGTGAGCGCGCGCAGCTCGAAGAAGATCT
The DNA here is from genome assembly GCA_043758715.1 of Archangium sp. Lineage (GTDB taxonomy): Bacteria > Myxococcota > Myxococcia > Myxococcales > Myxococcaceae > Archangium_A. The sequence goes on along the minus strand of JAYVNA010000237.1, from coordinate 2,766 downwards.
GCAATGCCTGCTCGACCATGCGATCGCTCAAGTCGGGGTGGTGCACCGCGACGATGCGCTTCATCAGGTCTTGATCGGGGAAGTCGATGAAGTGGAACACGCACCGGCGCAGGAAGGCGTCGGGCAGGTCCTTCTCGTTGTTCGAGGTGATGATCACCACCGGGCGCTGCTTGGCGACCACCTCCCGCTCGGTCTCGATCACGCGGAAGCGCATGCGGTCGAGCTCGTGCAGCAGATCGTTGGGAAACTCGAGGTCGGCCTTGTCGATCTCGTCGATCAACAACACCCGGCGCTCCGGCGCGGCGAACGACTGTCCCAGCGGCCCGAGCTTGATGTACTTCTCGATGTCTTTGACGTCGTGGTCGTTGAAGCGCGAGTCGTGCAGTCGCTGCACGGCGTCGTAGACGTACAGGCCGTCTTGCGCCCGCGTGGTGCTCTTCACGTTCCACGTCAACAGCTGCAGGCCCAGGGCGCTCGAAATGGCCTCGGCGAGCAGCGTCTTGCCCGTGCCCGGTTCACCCTTCACCAGCAACGGCCGCTGGAGGACGAGCGCACAATCGACCGCCGAGCGCAGGCTCTCGCTGGTCAGATAGGTGTCAGTACCCTTGAATCGCATTTGCGGGACGTTAGCGCCGAGTGGAGTAGCCTGCTGTGGCCTTTCGAGGAGGGCACCTTGCAAAAGTGGAAGCTGATGTTGACGACGTTGCCGTTCGTGGTCGCGGTCACCGCGGTCAAAGTGATCCTGGATTACGTGGTGCACTTCGGTGGCGTGGTGGAGTTCGCCGACGTCGGCGTGGTGCTCACCGGCGCGGTGTTCCTCACCGGCTTCCTGCTTGCGGGCACGATGGCTGACTACAAGGAGAGCGAGAAGCTCCCCGGGGAAGTCGCCGCCAACCTCGAGATGATCGAGGAGTTGTTCGTCTTTGCCGGGCAGGCGAAGCCCGCGATCGGCCCGAAGGATCTGCAGAAGCAGGTGCTCTCGCTCACCGACACCATCAAGGACTGGTTGGTGAAGAAGAAGACCACCGCGCAAATTTTCGCCGCGCTGACCGACATGAACACCGCGGTGCTCGCGATGGACAAGGCGGGCGCGAACAGCGACGCCTCGAAGGCGCTGCCGCACGTCACCTCGCTGCGCAAAGCGATCAGCCGCATCGACGTGATCAGCCGCACCGGCTTCTTGCCCCCGGCCTACGCGCTGCTCGAGGTGCTGCTGGGAATGATTCTGCTGCTGATGATGGTGGCGAAGTTCAAGAGCCCGGTGGCGGAGTTCGTGCTCATTCCCTTCGTCTCGCTCGTGAACATCTACATGCTGCGGCTGATCCGCGACATCGACGACCCGTTCGACTTCGCGGCCGATGGCAGCAAGCAGGGCGGGGCGGAGGTCGATCTCTTCCCGCTCGACGAATACCGCGAGCGCCTCGCCGCGCGCGTGGCCGCCTCAGGGGTCGAGGTCGAAGGAGCTCGGCGGGCGGGCTGAGTGGTGCTGCAGGTAGGCTGAAAACCCAGCGCGTGACTCGAGCTGAAACTCGGGGAGCTTCTCCAGCACCTCGGGCGCGAAGTGGTACTGCTCGATCACCAGGCTCGCACGCAGGGTTCCTTCGGTGCCTTCGAAGGCGCAGACCTCGTGCGCGAGATCACCGCGGAAGTGAACGAGCCCGTTGTCTTCGGGCACGAGGCGGGCGATCTCGGACGGCCCGTCCCACAGGCGCAGTTCGCCGCCGGTGGTTTGGGGAATCGAGAGGTAGAGCACCGAGACCAGCTCGGGCACCGCGTCTTCGACGCCGCTGGGCTTTCGCAGGGTGGTGTCGATGTGCCGCGCCACCGTGCCGCCCGACGAGACCAGCAGCACGTTCAAATACCAGCAGTTGGGAATGCGCTTCAGGGTGCGGCGCCACCAGGGCGTGAGCGCGCGCACGGCCTTTTCCCCAAGGACTGCTTCGAAGTGCGGTGCGAGGGCAGGGAACCGATCGATCACCCGGGCGCGGCCCGCGTCGCGGAAGGTGACTCCGAAGCCGCGGCTCGTTTCGAAGGGGCCGGCGAGCGTGCTTCCGCCGACCAGCGGTGAGCTGAGGAAGGTGTCACGTACCGCGGTGAAGCGGGCGGGGGGAAGGAACCCCCTCTGGCTGCGGTACTCACGCACTGCGCCATGGTGCCGCAGTCGCCGGAAACTTGCCTGTGGCTTCCTGTAGCGGACACTTCGTTCTGTGCTGATCGAACGGCAGAAGCGCATGTCTCGGGTTCGCTTCAATCATCCGATCCGTGTGGTCACGCTGGAAGGTCAGCCGAGGGTCATTCGCACGTTGACCGCGAACGTGTCCCGCAAGGGCCTGTTCCTGCGCATGCCCGAGCCGCTGCCGATGGGCACCAAGGTGGCGCTCTCGCTCGAGGCGGGGGGCCGCGCGCTCGCACTGGCACAGGCTGAAGTGGTGTGGGGCAGGGCCCAGCCGAGTCAGCTGCCCGGCCGTTTTCCCGGGTGCGGAGTGCGCTTCACCGAGTTCATGCACCCGCGCGCCGAAGAGCTGGTGCAGTACCTCGTGCGCAACCTCGATCAAGGCAAGCCGTTGATGCTGGCGCCGCCCGAGCGGAGGTGGATGCGGTGGATGCCGCACGCCGCGGTGGGTGCGTTGATCGCGTGCGCGGCGTTGGCGGTGTTCGTGCTGTGGACGCCCTCGGCGCCGGAGCTCGACGAAGATGCCCCGACCGCTTCGCTGCAGCTCGGCACGATCTCCCTCTCCCCCGCGGGGGAGAGGGCCGGGGTGAGGG
>JAYVNA010000236.1:0-1860 GCA_043758715.1 Archangium sp. | reverse complement strand
AGATGAAGAACCGCGGGGAAATCTACGCCCTCGACGTCGATGAACGGCGCCTCGAAGATCTCAAGCAGCGGGCGCGGCGCGCGGGCGTGCACAACGTTCGCATTCAGGTGATCGCGCAGGGCCCGGAAGCCGACGAGCAGCTCACGACGCTGGCGGGCCAGGCCGAGCGCGTGCTGGTCGATGCGCCCTGCAGCGGCACCGGCACCTACCGGCGCAAGCCTGACGCGCGGTACCGCCTCAGCGAGGAGCTGCTGGCGGAACACGTCACCAAGCAGCGCATGCTGATCGCGCGTTTCGCAAAGCTGGTGAAGCCGGGCGGCCGGTTGATCTACGGAACGTGCAGCCTGCTGCGGGAAGAGAACGAAGGCGTGGTCGAGCACTTCCTCGCCACCCACCCCGACTTCGAGCTGACGCCCGTGACGCCCTGGCTCGGTGAAGAGCTCGCGGCCCAGACCACCCGCGGCGGCATGCTGCGCCTGTACCCGCATCGGCATGACACCGATGGCTTCTTCGGAGCGGTGTTGGTGAAAAAGAAGTGAATGATGATTTGCAGGTGGCCACGCCAGAACGGGTGGCCGTCGATCTCCCCATCGCGGGGCTGGGTTCGCGCGCGATGGCGTATGTGATCGATGTCGCCCTGCTGGGGACCACCGCGCTGGTCGTTTACTTCGCGGCCAGCTTCTTCATTCCCGACCCGCTCACCGCGGCGTTGGGCTTGTCGAACCTCGCCCGCGTGCTGATCCTCGCGGGGTTCTTCTTCGTGATGTGGGTGTACTGGACGCTGCTCGAGGTCAGCTGGAACGGGCAGACGCCGGGCAAGCGGCTGTTGCGCATTCGGGTGGTGAAGAGCGACGGGTCTCCGGTGACGGTGTTCGCGAGCGCCGTGCGGAACCTGCTGCGCATCGTCGACTTCCTGCCCTCGTGTTACCCGGTGGGGCTCATCACCATGCTGATCGACGCCAAGCACCGGCGGCTGGGCGATCTGCTCGCGGGCACGTTGCTGGTGCGCGACGAGCAGATTGATCTGTCGCGGTACGAGCAGATCACCTCGGCGATCACCGTGAGTCAGGTCGAGCTCGCCACCAGTTTCCTCTCACGCTTCGAGCAGCTCGAGCCGGCGGCGCGGCTGCGGCTGGGTCAGAAGCTGGCCCAGCGGCTCGGGCTCCCGGTGGCCCCTGAAGCGACCGCGCTCGAGCTGCGTGACGCCATCGACGCCCAGCGGAAGAAGAAGCAGGAGGCGTGAGCGATGGCCGAGCCCCTGCCCGCCTTCGTCGCGCGCCGTAAGCCCGAGTGGAACCGGCTCGAGACGATGCTCGAGCAGCAGCGGGCCCGGAAGCTGACGCTGGCTGACTTGTCTGAGCTCGAGGCCCTGTACCGGCGGGCGAGCGCTGATCTGGCGTTTGCGCAGAGTTCGTACGCGGGCACCGACGTGCTGCGTTTTCTCAACCAGCTCTGCGCGCGGGGGTACGCGGCGATCTATCGCCCCCGCGGAATGGCGATGGAATCGCTGCGCACATTCTACGGCCAGACCTTCCCGCGCCTGGTGCGGCAGACGTTGCCGTTCACTCAGCTCGCCGCCGCCCTGCTCTGCTTCGGCGCCATCATCGGTGCGTTGACCGTGCTGCTCCACCCCGATGGCGCGCTGGTCCTGGTGCCCGCAAACCTGCGGCAGATCATCGGCCGTGGCGAGGTGTGGACTGATTCAGCGCTCAAGGCTTCCACCCCCACTGAGATGGCGGTGCAGATCTTCCTCAACAACCTGCGCGTGATGATCGCCGCGTTCGCCACCGGCGTGACCGCGGGCATCGGCACGGTGCTGATCGTCTTGAGCAACGGCGTGAGCGTGGGCGCGATCGTCGC
>JAYVNA010000235.1:0-6027 GCA_043758715.1 Archangium sp. | reverse complement strand
TCGCCGGTGGGGCCGTACCAGAGGCCTCCGTCGGTCAGCACGCCGTCGACGTCGAAGACGACGGCCTTGATGTTCGCCGCCCGCTCGCTGGGAGTGGGAGTCACTTCTGGTGCCCCAGCGCGCGGCGAATGGCGAGCACGTCGCGCAGGGTCTCTTCGAACAGCTCGAAGGTGAGCGAGCAGGGGCCGTCGCACAGCGCCTTGTCGGGGTCTTCGTGCACTTCGGTGAACATCGCGTCGATGCCCGCGGCCGCGGCGGAGCGCGCGAGCAGGCCTACGAACTTCCGCTCACCTGCGGTCTCGCCGTCACCCGCCGAAGGCAGCTGCACCGAGTGGGTGGCATCGAAGCAGGTGACCAGGCCCGCCTCGCGCATCTGGGCGAAGCCGCGCATGTCGACCACCAGGTTGTTGTAGCCGAACGTGGCGCCGCGCTCAGTGGCGAGCACGTTCAGGTTGCCGGAGTCGAACGCCTTCTTCGCCTGGTGCGCGAAGTCTTTGGGGGCGATGAACTGGCCCTTCTTGAGGTTGACGCCCTTGCCGGTCTTCGCGACCGCGACGATGAGATCTGTCTGGCGCGACATGAACGCGGGCACCTGAATGATGTCGGCGACCTCGGCCACCGCGGCGACCTGCGAGATCTCGTGCACGTCGGTGAGGATGGCGACGCCCACTTCCTTCTTCACCTTCGCCAGCACGCGCAGCCCTTCGACCAGCCCCGGCCCACGGTACGACTTGATCGAGGTGCGGTTCGCTTTGTCGAAGCTGCACTTGAAGGCGAAGGGCACGCCGAACCGGCTCGTTATTTCCTTCAGCCGCTTCGCGTGACGAATCGCGAAGTCTTCGGCCTCGATCACGTCAGGGCCGGCGATGACGAAGAGGGGATGACCGGGTCCGACGGGGGCGCCAGCGAGCGTGATGGACGGCGTAGCCATGAGGCCCTTTACCGCACGTCTCTGCCGGTGGACTGAAGGATCGCGCGCGTGTCCCGCAGATTCGGGCGGTTGCGATGGCACGGCCACGCACAAGGGGGCCGCGCCGTTCACCCCTTTTCGAAAGCCCACCACCATGTCCCGTTTCTTCGTCATCGCCCTGGCCGCCGTCTCGTTCACCGCCTGTGGTCCTCGCAACATTCAGTTGCCCAACCTCACCACGCCTCCGGTGACCGCGGACTTCGAGCAGGGCCTCAACGCCCGCACCAAGCTGTTCGACTACGAGATCCCCGAGGTGAAATACGCGGTGCAGAAGACGCAGGGCGTGAGCATCAAGACGCCGTGGGGCTCGAGCCTCGGCAAGTCGAAGCAGCAACAGCAGCGTTCGTTCATCGTGAAGCGCGGCAGCAACCCCGAGCTGGGCGTCGACTGCGAGACCCTGCAGCAGACCGCGAAGATGGGCTGGAAGGATTTTTCGAAGCACACGTACACCTGCGGTGGGGCGGGGTTCGCGCTGGTGGTCGATGAGCCGAAGCGCCAGGTGTTCTCAGGCACGGTGAAGCTGGGTGAAGTCGAGCTCGAGCTGGAGTCGACCGACAAGATGGCGTCAGGCGCGCCGATGCGGCCGTCGGGTTTTCACATTCGGCGCAACGGCCGGTGGATCGCGAGCTTCGAGTACTACCAGTTCGGCAAGGCGTACCTCGACGCGGGCCTGACCGCTGAAGAGCGCGACGCGGTGCTGACCACCATGGTGAGCATTCAGAGCACCAACCACTGGCTGGCGCGGAGCATCGATCAGAATCAGTCGAACCCGTATGGGAGCTGAGCTCGCTCGTCGTGCAGCATCCGCAGGCCGTCCTCCCACCCGGAGGGCGGCCTGACGGCGTTGCAGGACTTGAGTCCGAGTTCGCTTGTGATGTTCAGCCGATGGGCCGCGAGCACCGGCGCTCCGTGCGCGTGTGCGAGCAGCGCGATGAGCTCTTTGGGTTGGTTCAGCCGGGCACCGTCGCGCTCAGCGTCGAAGGGTCGGCCTCGTCGTTGAGCTCGCGCGCTTCGCGCCGGCGCGGGGTGTGACGGTCTTCGGCGATGGCGAGAAACGAGAAGGAGCTGAACGCCGCGCCGGGCCGGCCGCCCTCCCCAGCGAGTCATGAATCATGACCGCGCGGTAATGAGTGATTACTCGCGAAAAAGAGCAGGGCCCCGGCTGGTCACAGCTCGAAGCTGAGTCACCGAGTCAGAAGAAGCCACGCGCCAGGAACCCCGTACGACCGAGGCACGGCGTGAGACCCAAGCCCAACCGGATTCCTGGAGGCTTCGCGCTTTGTGGCCGCGGAAGGATCGCGGTCGTCTGGGGGCTCCCCGAGCGCGATGCAGGAAACGGGGCGTGCGCCGAGCCGGTCGCCCTCCCCAGCGAGTAATGAACCATGACCGCGCGGTAATGATTCATTACTCGCAAAAGAGAGCAGGGGCCCCGGCTCTCACGGCTCGAAGCTGAGTCACCGAGTCACGAGAAGCCACGCGCCATGAGGCCTGCCCGACCGAGGCACGGCGTGAGTACCAGTCCTCCGCCTTCCTCGAGGCTTTGCGCTTTTCCTCGGCAGCACCCGCGGGGAGAGGGGAACAGTGGGGCTCGGTTACTTGCGATCGCGCTGGAGAAGAGCGGCGCGAATGAAGCCCGAGAACAACGGGTGCGGCGCGAACGGCTTGCTCTTGAACTCGGGGTGGAACTGGCAACCCACGAAGTGTGGGTGATTCTCGAGCTCCACCATCTCGACCAGATCGAGCTCGGCGTTGGTGCCCGAGAACAACAGGCCCGCTTCGCCCAACTTGCCGCGGTACTGGTTGTTCACTTCGAACCGGTGACGGTGGCGCTCGCTGATCACTTCCGCGCCGTACAGCCGCTGCGCGAGGGAGCCGGCCTTGAGCGTGCAGTTGTACGCGCCCAGGCGCATGGTGCCGCCCTTGTCCTTCACGTTGAGCTGCGACTCCATGATGGTGACCACGGGGTGCGGCGTCTTCTCGTCGAACTCGAGCGAGTTCGCGCCCACCAGGCCCACCACGTTGCGGGCGTACTCGATCACCGCCATCTGCAGGCCGAGGCAGATGCCGAAGAACGGCACCTTCTTCTCGCGCGCGTACTTCACCGCGAGGATCTTGCCCTCGGTGCCGCGCACGCCGAAGCCGCCGGGCACCAGCACCGCGTGGCAGTCGGACAACATCGCGTCAGCGCCGCGGGTCTCGACTTCCTGGCTGTCGACGAAGGCGAGCGTCACCTTGCAGTCATTCGCGATGCCGCCGTGCACCAGCGACTCGTTGAGCGACTTGTAGCTCTCGCGCAGCTCCGTGTACTTGCCCACGATGCCGATGCGCACCTCGCCCTTGCCGGGGTGGGTGACGGTCTCGACGATGCGCTCCCACTTCTCGAGCTTGGGGCCGCGCGTCCAGATGTTGAGGATCTCCGCGACACGCTCATCGAGACCCTGGCGATGAAATTCCAGCGGCAGCTCGTAGATGCTCGAGACGTCGGGCGAGGTGAACACGTTGCCGGTGTCCACGTTGCAGAACATCGCGATCTTGTCCTTGATGTCCTGGCTGATCTGACGATCGGTGCGGCAGATGAGCACGTCGGGCTGAATGCCGATCTCACGCAGCTTCATCACCGAGTGCTGCGTGGGCTTGGTCTTCACCTCGCCCGCGGCCGCGATGTACGGCAGCAGCGTGAGGTGCACGTAACAGGTGTTGCCCGCGCCTACGTCGTAACGAATCTGGCGAATCGCCTCGAGGAAGGGGAGCGACTCGATGTCGCCCACGGTGCCGCCCACTTCGATCAGCACCACCTCGTGGCCTTCGGCGGCCGCGTAGATCATCGCTTTGATTTCGTCGGTGATGTGCGGAATCACCTGCACGGTCTTGCCGAGGTACTCACCGCGCCGCTCCTTGGTGATGACGGAGTGGTACACGCGGCCGGTGGTGAAGTTGTTGAGCCGCGACATCTGCGAGCTGGTGAAGCGCTCGTAGTGGCCCAGGTCGAGATCGGTCTCGGCGCCGTCGTCGGTGACGTAGACCTCCCCGTGCTGCGTGGGGCTCATCGTGCCCGGGTCGACGTTGATGTACGGGTCGAGCTTCACCAGGGTGATGTCGAGGCCGCGGTTCTCGAGCAGCGCGCCCATCGAGGCGGAGGCCATTCCCTTGCCCAGGGAACTGACGACGCCGCCGGTGGTGAAGATGAATTTGGTTTTTCGATGGCGCATAGGCCGGTATTTCCTAAGTGCCGGCCCCTCGTCAATTGCGGAGATCCGCCGGTCGATTGGGCGCGACATGCAACCCTGCGCAGGGCAAGAGCACGGGCGCTGAGATCACAATGACGTGGCTGACGCCGTGGAGCTCCCCTCCGCGTTCGTGCTCCGTCGCATCGACCTCGTCTTCTGCGTCGACCTCACTGGCAGCATGGGTGGGCTCATCGCTGCCGCGCGCGCGCACATCGGGCGGGTGCTCGATGCGCTTGCCGCGATGAAGATCGTCGAGACGTGACGCAGCAGTTCCTGCGCGATCTCGAGTTCGATGGAAAGCTGCTGCAGCGTCTGCGGCAGGGCGTCGAAGCACCTGAACCGAAGAACGACGACGACATCGTTAGAGCCCGTCGGCGCGCTTCGAGCGCCAGTCGCCAAAGCGGTGAATGGCTTCATCGTGCTCGCGGAACCGGTGAAAGAAGAGATCAGCCCCGCCGGGGTAGGGCGCGTAGACGTCGCCTGTGTCGAAGTTGGTGACGAGCAGCGAGCGGCCATCATCTTCATCTGCGAGCTGTCGAATGAGGGGCTCGAAGGCATCGAAGTTCCAGTCGACCTTCGTCACCGCGAAGTGCCGCACCACGCCGTCGGTTGATGGCGGCAGTTGGTCGGCGGCGATCGGCGAGAGCTCCAGGCCCTCGTACCTCAGCCGATGTTCGTCGCCCCCGAGGATGAGCCAACACGCCGCGTGTTCTCCCAGCGTGGTGTCCGAGACCTCCCGATGCCGTGCGAGAAGCTCCGTCCAGTCGTCCTCATTCTCTGGGTGCTTGCGGCTGTCGGGCAGGCTGTGAATGCGCAGCCACTGACGATGTGCACGCGCTCGCAACGACCAACCCACGGGCCACGTGCCGGGGTGGTGCGTGGTCCACCACGGGAGGAAGGGTGCTGCGTCTTCAGCTGACATGGGGATGGCTTCGGGTGGAACGTTAGCATCCGGGATCGCCAGGGACGCACTGGCTGACCGAGAGGTTGTACTCGCCGCCACCCCCAGCAGTGAGGGCGTCCACCGAGAGGTAGTACGTGCCCGCCGGGAGCGTCGCGGTGATGAGCCGCGACGCGCTCTGCAGGCAGCTCGCTGGGTTCTGGTTCGACAGCAAGCTCAGTTGCTGCGCGCCGACGCCGCCGTCCAACAGCAGCACCCGAAGCGACGTCGTGCCGGCGAGGACCAGTCGATACAGGTTTCGCGGGCCGGCCACCGGCGGCGAGCCCGGGCAACCGAGCGCTCCGGGCGCGCGTGACGTGGAGTTGCGCAGATCACGCAGCTCGCCCCAGGGAAGCTGAGGAATGACGAAGGGTGCGTTCGGCGAGCCATCACCCAGTTGATGAGGCGCCTGCACGTCCAGCGCGGCGACTCCCAGGTCGAAGACCTGGCGCATTCGGTCGAGTGCCTGCAGCGTGATCAGGTTGCGCACGTTGTAGCCGTGCGACGAGAGGCTGGAGGCGTCGAACCAGCAGCAGGCATTCCAGTCAACGCAGGTCGGGTGCACGTGATCGTCGCCCAGCCCGTAGGGGTAACCCAATGCCATCAGCTCGCGGTTGAAGTCGATCAGCGGGACCTGACGGCCCTGCGCGATGCCTCGGACTACGGCGGTGAAGGCCGGCACGTAGTTGAAGAAGTCTCCGTCGGGCGGCATCGTCGTGAGCAGCGGAACGACGCCCTGCGCCAGCAACTGGTCAGTGAGCTGGCGCATGTTCCACTCGAAGGTCTCAGCGCGATCTGCCAGCGGGTAGGGCGCACCCCCGCCCCAGCCGATGTCGTTGGAGCCGTACATCACCACGGCGTAGCGCGGGTGAGCCGCCGTGAGCTCCTGA
>JAYVNA010000234.1:0-6036 GCA_043758715.1 Archangium sp. | reverse complement strand
CGAAATGACACGGGAGAATCGGCCGGCAATTGCCCGAGGTGATGTCGCAGACCTCGCCCGGGCGACAGCCCTCCGCGCAGGCCACGGAAGCGCAGGTGCCCGCCCGGCACACGCTGCCGCTGGTGCAGGTCACGTGGGCGCAGGGGTCGGTGTCGAGGCCGCAGACGCCGCCGGTGAGACACACGTCACCGCTGGGACAATCGCCGTCGCGCACGCAGGTGCAGCGCCCCGCGATGCAGGTCAGCGCGTCGCCCAGGCGAGTCGAGCAACGCCGCCCGCATTCACCGCAGTTGTTCGGATCGCGCTCGAGCCCGGGCCCCGTCGCGGGGGTACAGGCAGACCAGCCGCCGTCCGCGTTGCAGACCCGCTCGCAGCTCGCCGTGGTGCAGGCTTCTTTGCTGCCTTCCACGCACTCGCCGGGGGGGATGTCGTCGGAGCGGCATTCGCCTCCGCGGCAGGTGAAGCCGGCCAGACATTCAGAGGTCGCCTGACACGCGAAGCGCGTCTGGCTCACCGTGTCCGCACAGGTACAGCCGGAGGCCGCGAGGAACACAGCGAGTGACGCGAACTTCAGCAAACGCATGGGGGTGTCACTATCGCGGCGATCCTCGCGGTTGCCAACGCATGAACCAAAGGCGCCGGTGTAACCTTCGGGGCTCCGCACATGCGCCCCTTCGTCCTCTTGCCTCTGGCTGGGTTGTTGTGGAGCCTTTCGGCCACCGCCGCTCCACCCCAGAAGCTGGTGGAAGCGCGCAGGCTCATCGACGATCTCGAGCTCGAGGCCGCCCTCAAGGCGCTCGAGGCAGTGGAAAAATCCGATGGGAACGATCGAGCCACCCTGCTCGAGGTCTTCACCCTGCAGGGCATCGCCTACGGCACCCTCGGCAAGGAAGCCCGCACCCGCGACGCCTTCCGGCGGCTGCTGGTGCTCGAGCCCGGGGCGAGCATTCCGGCCGATTTGCCCCCGCGGGTGCGCACGCCCTTCTTCGAGGCGAAAGACTGGTCGAGCAGCAACGGCCCGCTCCTCGCCCAGCCCCGGGCCCAGCTCGACGCGGGGCGGGTGAAGTCGGTCAGCGTCGTCATCGACAAAGACGTGCTGCGGCTGGCGCGGGTAGTGCGCTTTCACCTGTCACCCCGCGAGGTGGTCGAGGTTCTTCTGAAGGACGGCAGCGCCCAGCTCCCGGTGGGGCGACCGACGCTGTCGTGGTGGGCCGAGGTGCTGAACGAGCGCAAGGGCGTGCTGATCGAGCTGGGGAGCGCTGAGCACCCCCGCGAGGCGGGCGAAGTGGTCACCGCGGCCGCTGAGATCGTCGAAACCCCGTCGGGCGGCTGGCGGCGTCCCATGGGCGTCGCGGTGCTCGGCGCAGGCGCGGTGGCGGCGGGCGTGGGTCTCCTCTTCGGCCTGCAGGCCACCGACGCGCGCACCAGGGTCGCAGCGGCGACGCGCGATGAGCTGGGCCGCGTCACCTCGCTCACGCAGCGAGACGCCGTCGCGCTCGAGGCCGCGGCGCGCACCCAGGCGGCGACCGCGAACGTGCTGTTCGGTGTCGGGGGTGCCCTCGCGGCGGCCGGCGTGGTGCTGATCATTCTCGGGCCGTCGGGTGAGCCTGCGCTCGCGTTGAGTCCCACGCCGGGCGGCGCGGTCGTCGTGGGCTCTTTCTAGCGAGGTGTCGCCGATGTGCCGTCAGTTGCTCTTCTTCCTGGCCGTGTTCGCGGTGGGCGCTGGCTGCCGCTGCGATCCCTTCGACACCGCGCGATTCGCGTGCGCGACGCCGGCCGATTGTGCCGAAGGCTTCCAGTGCGTGGACCTCGGTGCAGGGCTCGAGTGCGTTCGGGCCGGCACCTCGGATGCCGGCGAAGACGACGCGGGCGAATTCGACGCGGGTGAGGTCGATGCGGGCGACGTCGACGCTGGAGAGGTGGACGCGGGCCTCGTCGATGCGGGAGTCGATGCCGGCACCGATGCGGGTGTGCCCGATGGCGGGCCCGCCCCCGTGGCGTTGCGCTTCGCCAGCGCGCCTCAGACCGTGCTCGCGGCCGCGTGTTCGCAGGTCATGGTGGTGGAGAGCGTCAACGCCGTGGGCGCCGCCACTCCCGTGAGCAGCACCACCACCGTCACCCTCACGGCCAACCCCACCAGCGTCTCGTTCTTCACCAGCTCGAGCTGTTCGACCGCCGCGGTGACCTCGGTGACCATCGCGGCCAATGCCTCATCGGTCACGTTCTATGCGAGTGGCGCTCCGGCGCGCGCGTACACGCTGACGGCCGCGGCGCCCGCGCTCACCAGCGCCAACCAGCCGCTGGTGGTCGCAAACCCGCCCAACGCCCTGGCGTTCACCACCACCGCGCCGGACCCCGTGCGCGGGGGCACCTGCCTTCTCGCCACGGTCGAAGCGCGCCGCGGAGGCACGCCCAACCCGGTGGTGAGCACCACCACCGTCGGCCTCACCGTCGCGCCCGCGGGCAGCAGCCGCTTCTTCAGCGATTCGACGTGCAGCATCAGCACCACCAGCGCGACCCTGCTCGCCGGCGCGACCACCACCTCGTTCTTCGTCAAACCGCTGACCGCGGGCGCCAACGTGATCTCCGCGGCCGCGGCCTTCGGCAGCGCGACGCAGACGCTCAACACCACCGCGATCGTTCGCCGCGGGCAGTGCACCTTTCCGGCAGGCACTGCGTTCGCGGACGGCGGCAGCTCTGGCACCTTCACGATGAACTGTCCGGTGAGCCCAGCGGTGAGCGACCTCGGCGCCTCGTTCTCGATGATTCAAACGACCGCGGCGATCACCAGCACCACGGAGATCGGTGCCGCCGAGGTGCGCTGCCGCCTCTCGTCGGTCAGCAATCTCGCCTGCACGCGCCGGCAGGGCCTCGACGCGGCTGACGTGCAGTTTCAGGTGGCCGAGGTGCCGCAAGGCATGCTGGTGCAGCGCACCAGCGCGACCAGCTGCCCGGCGAGCATCACCCTGGCCACGGCCGTCAACCCGAGCCGGTCGTTCGTGCTCAAGGAGACGGTCTCCTCGACCGCGACCTTCGACGATGAAGACACCGCGGTGGCGCAGCTCATCTCGAGCACCACGGTGAGCCTGTCGCCGACCAGCTGCACCGGGTTCGATCTCCAGGTGGTCGATTGGGCGGGGCTCACGGTGGTTCGCGGCACGCTCGATGGCGGCCTTCCGCTCACGGCTGCCAGCGTCACCTTGCCGGGGCTCCCCGCGGCGTCGGGCGATCGCGCGCTGCTGCTTCAACCGGGGACGACGTTCAACGGCGCTCGGCCGCTGTGCAGCACCTTGGTGCGCGGCGCGATGCCCAGCGCGACCAGCGTGGTGTTTACCCGGGGCGCCGCCAGCACGACCTGCACTCTGACTCCGATGGAGAACGTGCACTACGAGCGCATCGACTTTGGCAGCCGCGCGGTGGTGCGTGAGTACACGGCCCTCTTCGGCGCTGGCGAGGCCTCCCTGCCGGTCACCATCACGCCCATCGACACGAGCCGCACGCTCGTCTTTTCCAGCAGCCAGGCCGCCGGTGGGCAGGGCGCGGGCGAGAGCGCTCACGGAGGCACGGCGCACTTCACCGAAGGGCTCTTCTCGTTCGTGCTCTCCGCGGCGAACACCGTGACCGTCGCCCGGGGAGATTCGGCGGACCCGGCCCAGGTCACCTTCTACGTGGCCGAGCTGGTGCCCTGACCCGCGATAAAGAAAACGGGCTCCGCGACCCGAAGGTGCGAAGCCCGTTTCACTGCAAAACCTGATCAGCCCTGGCTGTTGCGAGCGGCCTCGCCGGCGGCCTGCGCGTCGGCTTCGATGCGCTGCGCGGACGTCATGTCGACCTGCTTGAGGAGGTCCCACTCCATGCGCCAGTCACGCGACATCGAGGTGTTGCCGTTCTGGTTCTTCATCGCCTCGGTGGCCTGCACCGTACAGGTCTCCGGCGTGGGGGCCGAACCCTGGAACAGGTAGCGGCTGCTGCTCACCATGTTGCCGTTGGCCTGCGTCTTCCACTCGGTCTCGAGGGTGAGGCCGGCCGCGGCGTCAGCGCTCTTCACCTGGAAGTCGCGCGCGAAGAGCATGGTGCGCGCAGCGGCCCAGAGCTGGCCGCAGGGCTGCTGGTAGGTGTGACCCATCACCGCGTTCTGAATGAACTTGTTCCGAGCCGCCGCGGCACGCATGCCCGCACAGCCCGAGATCGACATTGCAACAATCGCCATCGCAAGGAGCTTCTTCATGGGGACAACCCTCCGCAAAAGGTGGAGCCGCGCTCCTAGCACAAAGATCAGCACCCTTCGTCAACGCCAAAAATCAGCGCGTGAGCTGCGCCAACACGGCGTCAACGAGATCGAAGTAGCTCTTGATCTCAGGGCGGGCGCCGACGTCTGAGGGCATCGACAACACCTTCGCGCCGGCCTTGTTGGCGACCGTTTCCGCGATGGAGTGATTGTAAAATTCTTCGACCAGGATGTTCTTCACGCCCTGGCTCTGCATCAGGGTGATCAACTCGGCGAGGTGATCAGGCGAAGGCGCCACGCCGGGCTTGTTCTCGACGTAGCCGACCTCTTCGAGCTTGAGCCAGCGCGTCACGTAGATCCAGCTGCGGTGGTAGGTGACGACCTTCATGCCGGCGATGGGCTTGGCCTTCGCTTCCCACGCGGGCGCGCGCTGCTTGACCTCGGCGAGGAACTTCTGGAACTGGGCGTCGAAGTACGCAGCGTCGGCGGGCCGCAGTTGCTTGAACCGCTCGGCGATGCCCTTGGCGATGCGCACTGCGTTGACGGGCGGAAGCCAATAGTGCGGGTTGCCGCCCGGGTGAATGTCGCCCATCGCGCGGGTGATCTTCACCTGTGGCACGTCGAGCACTTCGATGAGCGTGGAGATGTCGAGGTCGCCGCTCTGGCCGGGCTGAATCTTCTCGTTGCGCGCGCCCTGGGTGAGCAACGGCAACCAGCCGATCTCGAGGTCGAGGCCCACGCGGATCAACAGGTCGGCGCGATTGAGCGTCACCATCAGGTTGGGCCGCGCATCGACGAAGTGCGGGTCCTGGTAGCCGTGGGAAAGCGATTCCACGCTCACCTTCTCGCCACCGACGCGGCGCGCGAGGTCAGCGAAGGTCTCGATGCTGGTCACCACCTTGAGCGGCTCGGCGAAAGCCCCGGCGGCGACCAGCATCATCAGCAGATAGAGAAAACGGGTCATCGAACTACCTCTTTTCAAAATGCGTGGGCGCCATGCGCGCCCAGGGAGATCTCGAGCACCAGGTACGCGGCCATGCTGTCTTTGACGTCGGGCGAGTGCGCGAATTCGCGCTCGACGTGCGCGCGCAGCCGGGCGAACTCGGTGGCCGTGAAGGTCAGCATCACCGCGGTCTTCGAGGTGAGCGGCTGAATTTCCGAGGCAGGCAGCCCCAACACATCTTCCCGGACCCCGGCTGACCAGCTGCGGGCGAACTGCACCACCAGCTGGGAATACAGGCCCGCGTCGAGGTGCGGCCCCAGCTTTCGCATGAAGTATTCCGTCGTCCACGCGATGTTGAAGAAGCTCATCCGCTCGTTGGCGGGTTTGTATTTCAGGTAGAGGTCCGCGCCGTAGAGGAACGAGCGGGCGCCTTCGAGGTCAGGGTGGCCGTCGAGCCCCGGGCTCAGTCCGGTGGCGAAGTTGAGACCTCCGTAGATCGACAAGGCGTCGCTCAAAGGCGCGAAGGCTTTGAGTTCGGCGGCGTAGGTGAGATCGGTGCGTTTACCGCCGCCGAAGGTGTTCGGCTGACCCAGCGAGTCGGGTGGGCCCACCGAGAACGCCTCGGCGTTGAGTTGCAGGAAGAAGGGCAGGGGCGCCAGCCACGAGACCTGCACTCCGGGTGCGCGCAGCCCGTCTGCGGCCAGGTACGCGGCGTTGAGCAGCGGCCGGCGGGTGAAGCTCTGCGAGTGCAGGTGCTGACCGTTCTGCCGCCCGAGCGCCGAGCGGAAGACCCCGGCCTTCACCTGGAGATCCGCCGGGAGCGAGGTGCTGGTCACGAACGCCTCTTCGACCTCGAGCCCGCTCA
>JAYVNA010000233.1:0-1875 GCA_043758715.1 Archangium sp. | reverse complement strand
CGATCTCCTCGGCCACCGGGGGCGTGCCCACCGGCTCGATGACGGGATCGGGGTGGGTGTCGACCACCACCACCTTCGGGTCGGGCGGCCTGGGCGTCAGTGGCTCGATCGGGATGAGCATGGGGTTCTTCAGGGTGCCATCGCCCCTGGGCGGGGTCTTCTTGCTCGCGAGGGGCTGCACCGGCTGAACGGGGGCGGGCCACAACACGTAGGCCAACACGCCGATGAGCCAGAGCGACACCACGCCCCCCAGCACGAAGGGCCAGCGGCGCGTCACCTTGCGCTTGAGATCGGCCACCTGGGCCGAGACGGCCAGCTCGCGGGCGCGCTTCTTCTCCTCACCCGGCGCGCCTTCCACCACCGGCTCGATCGACATCAAGCTCATCTGGGTGGTGGCGTTGCGCATCTGCTTGGTGGCCGCGCGCAGGTCGGCCTTCACCTGCTGCGCGTCGGGGCGATCGCCCGGTTCCTTCGCCAGCAGCTTGAGGATCAGCTCCGACAGCGCCTTGGGGATCTCCTTGTTGATCTCGTGCGGAATCGGCGCAGGCGAGTGCACGTGCTTTTCCATCACCTCCATCGGCGTGGTGCCGATGAAGGGCAGCTGCCCGGTCAACATGTGGAAGCACAAGACGCCGAACGCGTAGAGATCGGCCGGGGGCCCCGCGGGGCGGCCACGCGCGTGCTCGGGCGAGATGTAGTCGGGCGTACCGGCGATGCGGGTGACGTTCTGCTGGCTGCGGCGCGCGAGGCCGAAGTCGAGCAGCTTCACGTAGAAGAGGTTCGCCTCCTTCACGAGGAACACGTTCGCGGGCTTCAAATCGCGGTGCACCACGCCCGCTTCGTGAGCGGCGGAGAGCGCCGAGAGCACCTGCTCGAGAATGATCACCGCATCGCCCGCGGGAATTTTGGTCTCACGCTGCATGCGCTGCTCGAGGGCCTCGCCTTCGAGCAGTTCCATGATCAGGTAGTTGCGGCCGTCTTCAAGCGTGCCGGCCCCGAAGATGTTGATGATGCCGCGGTTCTTGATCGAACTGATGATGCGCGCCTCGTCGAGGAGGCGATCCATGTCGCGCGGATCAGGCGAGATGTCGGGGCGCAGCACCTTGATCGCCACCGCCTTGCCGATCATCTGGTGCGTCGCCTTGTAGACGACCCCCATGCCGCCGGTGCCCAGCTTCGACTCGATGACGTATTCCTGAAGCTTGCGGCCGATCAACGAGTCGCGGTTCGACGAACTCTGCAGCGCCTCGGCGGGGACCTTGGCGGTCGCAGCGTTCGAACGCCGCGGCGCACTCGCCTGAGGCACGGGGCCGGCGGGCGCGCGCGGGGCCCTGCGGGGCGGCTCAGCGGCTTCAGCCAGGGCGTCGGTGGCGAGCGGTTTGCGAGCGGCGGGCTTGGCACCCGGAACCTTCGGCGCGAGGGCCCGGCTCTTCGAAGTCACCTCGCCGGTGCCGGCCAGCGTGGCCCCGCATTTCGGGCAGACCCGGGTCTCCGTGGGAGAGACAGTTCCGCACTTTGGGCAGAGCACTTCACCGGCCATGAGTCGCAGCATTCAACCACAGTCGTACGTCACCCGAGCGATTTCCAATTCGTCGGGCAGGCAGGTTTACGAAGCTGACGGCTGAAACCCGGCGCCGTCGCGCGAAAGCACCAATTGACCACAGGCGGCGGCGATCTCCCGGCCGCGGGGCCAGCGAATGAGCGTGAGCATGCCCTTCTCGACCAGCCGCGCGTGAAAGGCCCGCACCCGCGCTTCCGAAGGTGTCTCGAGCGAAGTGCCGGGGTACGGGTTGTAGGGAATCAGGTTCACGCGCGAGGGGATGCCCTCGAGCAGATTGACCAGCCGATCAGCGTCGGCGTCGGTGTCGTTCAGAT
>JAYVNA010000232.1:0-1886 GCA_043758715.1 Archangium sp. | reverse complement strand
TCGAGAACCTCAAGCTTCAGCAGAAGCGGGCCGAGGGGAAGAAGAACGTCACCCTGCAGAAGCCTCCGCAGAAGGGCTACGTGCACTTCGACGGGCAGACCTTCGAGCGGCTGCGCACCAACTTGCCGGAGAAGCTCGAGTCGCGCTTCACGGTGACGCACGGCCTCATCGTCAGCCTGCTGCAGGCGTACGAAGGCGCGAGCACGAGCGGCTATCGGCGCCTGGTCGAGCTGATCGGTCTGTCGCACACGTACGAGATCAACAAGATCAGGTTGCTCAAGCACTCGCGCACGGTGTTCCGCGCGCTGGTCGACGCGGGGATCGTGACGGTGGTGCGCCGCACCCCGACGATGCCCGCGCACGTGAAGGTGGCCGACGGGCTGCAGCGCGACTTCTCGCTCAATCACACGCTCTCGATGTACCTGCTCGAGGTGATGCAGAAGATCGACCCCGCAAGCGAGACTTACGCGCTCGACATGGTGTCGCTGGTCGAGTCGATCCTCGAGAGCCCGGACCCCGTGCTGTATTCCCAGCGCGACAAGGCCAAGGGCGAGAAGATCCGCGAGTTGAAGGCGCAGGGCATGGAATACGACCAGCGCATGATCGAGCTCGAGAAGGTCGAGCACCCCAAGCCGCTGGCGGAGCTGATCTACGGCACCTTCGACGAGTTCGCCGCGAAGCACCCGTGGGTGGCGAAGGAAAACGTGCGGCCCAAGTCGATCGCGCGCGACCTGTTCGAGACCTGTCAGACGTTCAACGAGTACGTCAAAGAGTACGAGCTGCAGCGCAGTGAAGGCGTGCTGCTGCGGTACCTGTCTGACGTCTACAAGACGATCGTGCAGAACGTGCCCGACTCGGCGCGCAACGAGGCGCTCGATGACATCGCGGCGTACGTGCTGACGACGCTCAAGCACACCGACAGCTCGCTGGTCGCCGAGTGGGAAGCGATGCGCTACGGCACGACCGAGGAGGTCGCTGAGAAGCCCGGTGAGGCACCGAAGCGGCGCCGCGACCTCGCGAAGGACCCGAAGGCCCTGGCGGCGCGCGTGCGCTCCGAGTTGCATCAGCTCGTTCGCCTGCTCGCGAAGAAGTCGTACGAAGACGCGGTTGAGCAACTCGGCGGCGCGGATTCAGGCTGGACGGTGGAGACCCTCGAGAAGGCGCTGGAGCCGTACTGGGCCGAACACGCTTCTCTCGACATCACGCCGCGAGCGCGGCAGCCGGTGCTGACGCAGTTGATCCCGGGGGAAGCGCGGCAGTGGACGGTGCGTCACGCGCTGATCGACTCGAAGGGTGAGCAGGACTGGTATCTCGAAGGCGTGGTGGACCTCAAAGGCCGGGAAGACGTCGATGGAGCCCTGGTGACGATTCGCCATGTCGGCAAGTAACTCCCTCTCCCCTGCGGGGGAGAGGGTCGGGGTGAGGGGCGAAGCGCAGTGGACGCTGGTCCGTTCCCTCCCGATCGCGCTCCTGTCAATCGCGCTCGCAACCCTCGGCTCGATCCTCTTCCCACCGACGAACTGGATGCCGCCCGATCTCCCGCACGTCGCGTTCATCGACGCGCTGATCCGCTGGGATGCGGGCTGGTACGGCGAGATCGCGATGAACGGCTACTGGCTCAAACCCGGTGAGCAATCACCGGTCGCCTTCTTCCCGCTCTACCCGCTGCTGATCCGCGCGGTGATCTGGTTCGGCCTCAATCGCTGGATCGCCGCTGTCATCGTCTCTTTCTCGGCCGCAATGACGGGGCTGTATCTCTTCGCGCGCTGGGCAAAGCAGGTCGGTCCGAAAGTCTGGCAGTCAGCGTTCTGGCTGCTCGCGCTCTACCCCTTCGCCGAATACCTCTACGGCGTCGTCTATTCCGACGCGTTGTTCCTGCTGCTCGC
>JAYVNA010000231.1:0-1887 GCA_043758715.1 Archangium sp. | reverse complement strand
TGGCGTCCGAGCTCCAGTGGCGCGCGGCGCGGGCGCGGATGCAGCTGTACGCGGCGGTGCGATCGCACTTCGGTGGGCTCGGGTACCTCGAGGTCGAGACGCCGACGCTGGTGCCGGTGCCAGGGCTCGAGCCCCACATTGACCCGTTCGAGACGAAGTTCATTCCCCAGACGGGCGTGGGCGAGGCGCGATCGCTGTGGCTCCACACCAGCCCTGAGTACGCGATGAAGCGGCTGCTGGCGGAGGGCAGTCCTCCGCTGTTCCAGCTCTGCAAGACGTATCGGAACGGGGAGATCTCGGGCACGCACAACCCTGAGTTCACGATGCTCGAGTTCTATCGGCCGAACGCGGACTACCACGCGATCATGGACGATCTCGAAGGGCTGCTCGCCGCCCTCCCTCTCCCCAGCGGGGGAGAGGGTCGGGGTGAGGGGAAAATATTCTCGTCGCTCCCCTACGAGCGGCTGACGGTTCGCGATGCAGTCCTCCGCCACACGAACATCGACATCTTCGAGCACCCCGACGGGGCTTCCCTGAAGAAAGCCGCGCAAGCCATCGGCGTTCACGTCGGCAACTCGATCGACTTCGACGACGTCTTCTTCCACCTCTTCCTCGAGCGGGTAGAAACCAAGCTCGGCTTCGGGCGCCCGACCTTCCTCATCGAGTACCCGGCGTCAATGGCGTCACTGTCCCGCCTCAAGCCGGGCGATCCGCGCGTCGCTGAACGGGTCGAGCTGTACGCAAACGGGGTCGAGCTCGCGAACGGCTTCTCTGAACTCACTGACGCCGTGGAACAGCGCAAGCGGCTGGTCGAAGAGCAATCACTCCGCCGTTCCCTCGGGCGCCCGGTCTTCGACCTGGACGAGAAGTTCCTCGCGGCGTTACCGAATCTACCGCCCTCGGGTGGCATCGCAGTCGGGCTTGATCGCGTGTTGATGCTCTTGCTGGGTGCGAAGGAGATTTCGGAAGTCTTGCTCTTCCCCGCGCGCGACTTCTTCTAAGCGGTATGCCCTCTCCCCGACCCTCTCCCCCGCGGGGAGCGCGGGGAGAGGGAGCCCACGGGGGGCGACTTCGTGTACCGTTCACCGGTGCCACCGAAACCGAAAGAGCTGCTTCGCAGCGCGTTCTCCGGCGCCGCCGCCGTGGGCATCACCGGGACGCTCTCGACCGTCGTCTCCGCGCTGAGCTTCATCGACGAGCGCGCGCCTGACAGCGCCATTCACCTCTGGGCCGACACCATCCTCCGGGCCTCAGGCGTGCGCACCCAGTGCCGTGGCCTCGAGAACCTGCCGCCGGGCAACTTCGTGCTCTGCGTGAATCACCAGTCGAACTTCGATGCGCTGGTGCTCTTCAGGCACATCCGCCGGCACATGCGTTACGTCGCGAAAACCCAGCTGCAGAAGGTACCGCTGCTGGGCCCTGCGTTGCGCCGCGCCGGCAACATCTTCGTCGAGCGAACCGGCACCCCGTCAGATCGCGAAAAGCTGTTGGAAGCTGCCACCGCCGTGCGTGACCGTGTGAGCATCGTCTTCTTCGCCGAAGGCACGCGCAGCGACGACGGACTGCTGCGCCCGTTCAAGAAGGGTGCGGCGGCGATGGCGATCGAAGCCCAGGTGCCGCTGGTGCCCGCGGCGCTCGCCGGCACGCACCGCATTCTCGAGAAGGGATCGATCATCATTCGCCCCCGGCCCTCGGCGCTGATCATCGGCGAGCCCATCTCGACCACCGGGCTCGCGTCAGAAGACCGCGAACGCATCACCGATGAGGCCCACGCGGCCGTCGCGCGGTTGCTCGCTCAGGGAAATCAGCTGGTCACCGAGATGGAAGAATGACGAAGAAGTCGGCACGCGAAGAACTGCAGGAGATCGCCAAGGCCCTGCAGCTGTC
>JAYVNA010000230.1:0-6098 GCA_043758715.1 Archangium sp. | reverse complement strand
CCGCCAGCCGCGAGCGCGTCTGCTCCATCAACTCTTCGCGCGCCGCGTTCAGCCACCTCGCCGCCGTGGCCCGGTGGGTGCCGTACATCGTGCCGATCTGATCAATCGTGAGCCGGTCGACGTACGACAAGCGCAGCACGTTGCGCGAGCGCGCCTCGAGCGCCACCAGCGCGTCACGAAAGGCAGCGGCGAAGTCCGGGCGGTGCTGCTTGCGCACGTAGTCGAGCTCGAGGTCGCGCCCCGCGAAGGGCATGGCATCGAGCATTCCGTCGTCTTGCACTTCGCGTGCGCCGTCACGTTTGTGATTGAGCGCCAACCGCAGCGCCACGGTGCGCGTCCACGCCTGCAGGGAACCCAGGCCCGAGTATTCCTTCAGCTTCGGGCTCGAGCCCACCAACAGCCGTTCCCGCACCCGCTGCCGCACCTCGTCGATGAACGAGGCGTTCGCGTCGACCCCCATCACCGCCTTGTCCACCCCGGCGATGAACTGCTGCTCGAAGGCCGCCAGCGCCGCCGGGTCTCCCTCGAGGCACGCGCAGGCGAGGTACAGCTCGGGCCCGCGCACCTGTTCCAGCGGGCCGGTGAGCCGGGCGCGCAGGTGGGTGATGAAGGCGCCTTCGTCGAGCCGCACCAGCGGCCACTGCGCCTGCGCCGCGGTCACCAGGGTGAACAACGCGTCGGCCAACGGCTCGTCACGGCTTCCGGTCTGGTAGCGCTCCAGCAGCTTCCACTTGTCCACAAAGCAGATTGTACCGGCACTGTGGCAGAGTCACCGCCCATGAAAGTCAAAGCGCGCCCGCCCACGAAGGTGACCACGCCCAGCGTGAAGCCGAAGGCCCCCGCCGCCCCCGCGGAGACGCCTCGTGACACCCGCAGCAAGGCGAAGCTGAGCACCATGGCCACCCACGCCGCGGTGTCCGTCATCGCCTCGCACACGGGCGAACCTCAAGACGCGGCCCAGCACCCGCTGCTCGCGCGCTTCGGCGAGAAGCTGGGCCTCGCGCTCGGCGTCATCGTCACCGAGGCGCTCGCGCTTTCGCCGAAGTGGAACAAGCCGGTGCTCGATGCCCAGGGCAAGCCGGTCGCCTCGATTCCCGGCGCTGAGAAGATTGGGCAGCACGAGATTCTGACCCGCCACCAGGAAGTGGTCGGCCCCCAGGTCACCGCGCTGGTCGAGAAGATGAAGCCCGGGGTCATTCACGATCTGCTGGCCGGGTTCGGGAAGGGTGCGACCGAAGCCCCCGGCGCGTCGTACCGGCTGGAAGCCGGCGTGGCCGACATGTTCCGGAAGTAAGCCGTTGCCTTAATGCGACTGGAAATGGCTGCCTGTGTCTGGGGGCGAACCTCACACAGGAGCCCGCATGACCCGCTTCACCCTGCTCATTACCCTTTGTTTCTCAGCGCTTGCGGCGGCCGGACCCCGCGAAGACGCCGTCGCCCAGGCCCTTGACCTCGTCAAAGACGCCCAGGACGAAGCGGAAGACGCGAGCGGCACCTGCAAGAAGGCGCTGCGTGACCTCGAGTCGCTCTCCGACAAGCTCGCCTCGCTCAAGAAAGACGTCACCGACAAGGGGCTGAGCCGGGCGAAGTCACTGGCCGAAGACCTCAGCGCCGCCGCGAAGGACGACTGCAAGGGCTCGCTCGCCAAGCGGGTGCGCAAGCCGCTCGACAAAGCCATCGCGCAGCTCGAGCGGGCCGAAGAGGCGAAGGGCGCCGCCGCGCCACCCTCGAATCAGACCCAGGCGGGCGGCAACGTGCTCGTCAGCCTCGCGGGCGGCATCGGGGCGCTCTTCGGGGGCGCGCAATCGAACACCACCGTCAACAAGACCGAGACCCACTCTTCGAAGCGCACCGAGGAGATCAACGGCAAGCCCATCGACGGCGACGACGACGAGGCGCCGCCCACCCGCAAGAACAGCAAGGCCCAGGCGCCCTCGCGCTCCGGCTTCCAGGCGACCTGCACCAGGAACAGCGACTGCGAGTCGAACACCTGCTTCGTCGGCAAAGGCAACCTCGGGTACTGCACCAAGATGTGCAACTCGTTCAGCGAGTGCCCGAGCTTCTGGGAATGCAAACGCGCCGCGAACGCCCCCCAGAACATCTGCATGCAGGACGACTGAGGGCGCCATGAAGACCTTCATGCTGGTGGTGCTGCTCCCGCTGACGGCGTTCGCGGGGAGCAAGGGAGCGCTGCGCGCGCTCGAGGAACTTCAGGACACCGTGTCGAACTCAGACGCGGAGTGCAGCAAGAAGCTCGGCAAGAAGCTCGACGCGCTCGCAGGCGACCTCGACGACGGGCTGCAGGGCCGCAAGCTGTGCGCGCAGGTCGAAGAAGTGCGCGACTTCGCCGAAGACCGCTGCCCCAAGAAGCTCGCTCAAAAAGTCAGTCGCGCGCTCGAGACGGTGACCGAGGGGCTGGCCGATGAAGGCCGCCCCCGCCGCAAGAGCCGCGATGACGACGAAGAAGAGCGTGAAGCCGAAGCACCGAAGCGCCGTGAAGGGCCCGTGCCGATGGACGCGATCACCTTCCGGGGGCTGGTGAGCTCACTGCAGGCCAACCCCAACGAGTACCTCAAGCTGGATCTGATCAAGAACACGGTCGGCTCGCAGTACCTCACCGCGCAGCAACTGGGCCCGGTGCTCGAGCAGTTTCACAACGACTATCTGCGCCTCGACGCCGCCAAAGCCATCGTGCCGCGGCTGGTCGACCCGCAGCACGCGCTCGTTCATTCCACCAAGTTCAACAACAGCTACCTCGCGGCCGATTTTTCCCGGCTGCTCACCAAATGAAGGCCCTGATCATGATCCGCCCGCTGCTGCTCTCAGTCGTGTCCACCGCCGCGCTCGCGCAGAACGCGGCCCTCAACGTCAGCTGCGGCGAGTGCAGCGCGTTCCAGACGATTCAGGTCGTGTTCGATGGCCAGGACATGGGCGCCAATCAGCCCATGCGCATCACCGAGATCGCGCCGGGTGATCACGAGGTGAAGGTCATCAAGTGGAAGTCACCGTTCACCACCGAGGTCCTCTACACCGGCATGGTGAACTTCCCCGCGGGCACGGAGCTGCGGGCCAAGGCCAGCAAGGGCAAGTTCGAGATCTACGGCAAGGGCGCGTACACGCCGCCCGTCACCGGTCCCACCGCCGAGCAGGTCGAGGCTGCGCGCGGGCTCATCGATGAAGCGAAAGAAGCACTCGACGAGCTGCAGGAACGCCTCGAGGACTCCGATGAAGACTGCACCCCGAAGTTGATCGCGCGCCTGAGGTCCCTCGAAGACGCCATCGGTGACGCGCAGCGGAGCACCCGGCGGGCGGAGGTCGACGTGGCCGTGCAGCGCGCGGTCGATGCCGAAAAGGTGATCAACGGAAAGTGCAGCAAACGCGCGGCGAAGAAGTGGGCCAAGCCCATCGAGCGCGTGATGACCCGCCTGCAGAACGCCACCCGTTACCTCTGAGCCGTGTGGCTCAAGGCACCGCGCAGAAGTCGCCCGAGGGCCACGGTTCGCAGTGACCCTTCGAACACGGCGTCTGCGCATCACACGGAGTCGCGCACCGTCGCAGCGCCCCGCTGACCACCAGGTCCTTCCCGCACCCGGGGTCGCGCAGCGGGTCGACGTCGGGCTTCTCGACGTACTTGAGGAACGGAGCATTGCGACCCGCGGCGTGTGGTTCTTCTCCGCCGAACGCGAATGACTCCACGCCGGTCTTCGAGATCGACATCACCAGCTCTCGCTGGGACGCCTTCCAGCTGAACACCGCGCGGGCCGTGTCGCCCGGCAGCAGAGGGATGACCATCACCGCGCCGTCATTTTGATACGCCGAGGCATCGCCGTGGCCGCCTTCGACGAGCTCGATGTGGCGCACGGCGTTGCCGTCTTCCTTCGGGCTGCACCGCAGGCGCAGCCACTCGCGCACCTTCTTCGTTTCGCACCCGGCGGCGGTGCTGCCCTTCACCGTGTTCTCTTTTTCACGGCGCCACTCGTCGGCCGTCGGCAACCAGCTGCGCCCCTCGGGGAGGGTGAGGGTGCTCTTCGGTTTCGCCGGCGCGTTCAGCGCATCGACGATCGCCTGCGCCAGCGCCGCGTGACCCTTGGGCGTGAGGTGGAGATCTCCATCGAGGAACGCGCCCGGCTCCGCGGCAGCGAGCGCAGCCGTGGGGTCGAGGCCCAAAGCGCCGACCCGCTCGGCCCGGCTCACCACGTCGGTGGCCAGCACCGAGGTCGGTGACATGTCGATCGGCGTGACCCCGTACTTCTTCCATTCCTCCGACGAGACCATCACGTCGAGCGGCAACGCCACCACCAGCAGCCGCGCGCCCGCCTGCTCGCACAACGCCTGGGTTTCCTGCAGCACGCGCTCGATGGGCGCCACGTGCGCGGGCTCGCCTTCGGGCTTGAGCGCGTCGAGCTGGGCCCTCATGGTGCGCCGTTCTTCGATCAACGCCAGCAGCTCAGGGTCGTTGCGCGACTTCGCCAGCTTCTCGAGAAACGCCTCGTTCTTCCCTTCACCCAGCGAGGCCATGAACAGCTGGTAGGCCGTGATCTCCACCCGGCGGGCGCCTTCCGCGTAGCGCACCTCGACGATGTCGCGGGGGTCTCCGCCCTTCGGGGTGAGTGGCTTGACCGCCTCGGCGAACGCACCGTCTTCGTTCACCTTCTCGCTGAAGTGATCTTCGAGCCGGGAGGCGACGTCTTCGAGCTGCCGGGCCAGGCGCGAACGCTCTTCCAGCAATTTGCGCGCGGCCTCGTCCTGCGGAACGACCGGCTGCACGCCGGTCGACGCCTGCACCACGTCTTTCCAGTTGCCCTCGGTGGAGAAGCCTTCCTGCCCGGGCTGGCCGCCGGCGTTGAGCCACTTGCGCGCGGCGAACACCAGGTGCGAGCGACTCATCAGCGTCTCGCGAAAGGGGAACCAGGTGACCGACGCAGGCGCGGTCTCGGCGCGCACCGCCCAGCCGTCCCACACCGTGTGGCGTTGCACGTTGGGCCGCTCGACCTCGAAGAGATCGTTCGAGAGGTTGAGCACGTACACCACCGTGGCGATCTTCCTGCGCGCGCCCAGCTGTTCCTTGACCACCTGCGTGTATTCCCGCGGCCCGTAGGTGGGCACGCCGCCGTTGAGCACCGGCACCTTCAGCAGCTCGCTGAGCCTGGCCGAGAAGGTCTCGTTCGCTTCCACGCCCAGGCCGAAGACCTGGCTGTCACCGACCACCAGCACCTCGCCCCTGGCCGGCACCGCCCACTCGGGAGCGCGATACCCCTCCGAGTTGATCGCCACCGTGGTCACCGGGTTGTTCGCCACCCGCAACCGCATCGAGGACTCGGGCTGCAGCCGCACGCCGAACTTCTCGTCGAGCCGGTAGAGATTGAGGTGAGGAAAGGCGCCGTCATCGCGCAGGTGAAACGCGCCTTCCGCCAGCACCAGGCCCAGCGTCAAACCCAGCAACACCTTGAACACGGCCGTGAGTGCGCGCACGGGCCGACTCTACCGGCCGAAAGAGCGGAGCTGCGGCTCGAACTGAACAGGTGTCAGGCCTCTCACGGCTGTTACTCTCTTGCTGGTTCCGCCATGACCGGCCCCACGACTTCTTCCATCATCTCGAGCCTGGCGGACGATCTCCCCGTCGGCATCTGGGTGGCGCGCGCTCCGGGCGGCGAGTTCATCTACGCCAACCGCATGTTCGCCACCCTGATGGGCACCGGCGGCATCACCGGGGCCGCGGTGGGTGGCTACGCCGCGCCCTACGGCATCTTCACCCGCACCGGCGAGCCGTACCCCGAGCATCGGTTGCCCTTCGTGCGCGCGTTGGAGGAGCAGCGGGTGGTGGTGGTCGACGACCTGAGCATTCACCGGCCCGATGGCACCCGCATCGACGTGCGCGCGTTCGCCCGCCCCATCGCCGACGAGGGCGGCGTCATCACCCACGTGGTGATCGCCTTCTTCGACATCTCCCTCGAGGTGGCGCTCGCCCGGCAGCGCGCGGAGAGCCAGGAACGCGCCCAGCGCACCCAACGCCTCGAGTCCATCGGCACGCTCGCGGGCGGCGTCGCTCACGACTTCAACAACCTCATCTTCGGCATCAAGCTCATCGCCAGCGAGCT
>JAYVNA010000229.1:0-6106 GCA_043758715.1 Archangium sp. | reverse complement strand
CACCCACTGCTCGGTGGGCAGATCGTGCGGCTCGTTCATCAAACCGAACAGCACGCTGGGGTTGTCCTTGAACTCGAGCGCCAGCCTCGACCAGAAATCGGCGAAGTCCGTGTTCGGCACCTTGGAAGAGCCGATCACCGCCGTGCCGTAGCGGGCGTAGTTGTGAGGGTCGAGCAGCACCACGCCGCCGCGGTTGGTGATCCCTTCCACGGTGTTGCGCATGCGGCTGAGCTCAGTGGCGTCGAGCGCCGCGTTCCTTTCCGGCTGCAGGCGTTCCCAGCGAAACGGCAGCCGCATGGTCGTCATGCCCTTGGCCAGGAAGTACTCGGCCGACGCGGGGTCTGGATAGACGTAGGTTTTTCCGTACGTGCCGGGGCGCGAGCAGGGACCCTTTCGGTTGGCTCACCGCACTGCGAGGGCGCTCAACGCACGTCAGGCGTGAGGTTCAGCTTCGCGCGCCGCGCAAAGTCGCTGAGCTGCCGCTGGAGCACGCGCCCATTCGTCGGCCCCATGCGCAGCACCTGCTTCTCCGCGCCGCTCAAGGACTCGAGCGTGGGATCTACGTAGGCGTAGACCGCGCCCCTGGGCACCAGTTCCACCTCACCTTGCGGGAAGCGCACGTTGACGATGCGCCGCACCGCGGCCGTGAGCTGCTCTTCGAAGTTCGTTCCCGGGCGGCCGATCTCGGAAAACGCAGCGTCGCAATACGGCCGCAGCTGCGCGTACGCATCACCGGCGGCGGCCGCGTCGATCGAGCCGATCATCTTGCCGAGCACGTCGTAGCGGGCGAACGAAGCATCGCTCATGAAGCGGCGTTCCTGGTTCGCCCTGCCCTCTTCGCGTACCGCGAAAGCCCCTGAGATCGACAGGAACGGCAGCGCACTCCTGGGGCTCTGGCCGGCGGCCACCAACTGCGCCGCGGCCACCAGGTGCCGCAGGCTCAGCCGCTGCAGCAGCCGGGCGTAGCCGGGATCTTTCGACCAGCCGGCCCCGAGTTGTTTGAGCTTCGCGTCACCTTCATCGATCGAGGCCCGCGGCTCGCCGCGCACCGGCTGATCGACGTTGGAGGGCAGCGGAGCCGAAGGGTGCCCCTGCGTCATGTCGGCGTCAGTGCGTCGCCGGTTGGCCACGCGCCAGGTCAGCAGCGCTGGCACCGTCAGCAGAAACCCGAGCACCACCAGCATCGCGATCGTCTTCTTGCGCTGCTGCGCAGGGCCCGGTCCTGGTTCGGTGTTCTCAGCCATGGGTTGAAAGCTTTCAAGGCGCGTACCAGCTGGAGGCGCGGTCGAATGGCGACACCAGCTCCCCGAAGCAGAGGAGCGGAAATGCGATAGATCTGCGGTCCATGATCGTCTTCAACGCCTTCGCGATCGTCGTGGGCCTCATCGTCGGCATCTGCGTCGGACCGCTCTATTGGCTGTTCCCGAATTTCATGCAGACGACGTGGGGCAGCGTCCTCGCGTTCGCGATCATGACCGTGGTCAGCCTGGTCGCCGACTTCGCCGGCCTCAAAGGACGGCTCTTCTGGCTGCCCATGTGGCTCTGGGGGCTGGTCGGCATCGGCTTCAATCTGCACACGGCCTGGGGCTGGGTCGGGATCGCGGCGGCCGCGGGTGCGGTGGTGCTGAGCTTCGTGCTGCTGGGCATGCTCGCCGCAGTCAACGATCGCAGAGCCTGGGCCCAGGCACCCGGCTCGCTCAACTCGGCGCGCGACGCGTTCGCGAAAGGCAACGCCGACGAAGCGTGGCCGCTGCTCGAGAAGGCGTACTTCGCTCCGTCGTGGATGACGGAGACCAGCGAGACCTCGCGTCACAACCTCGAGGTGATGGCGGTGGCGCGCGGCTCGACGGGCGCGAAGGAAGGCTCGCTCGAGCAGCGCCTGTTCGAGGCGCTGGGCCTGGCCTACCGCGACGGCATGGCGACCGAGAAGCCGGCGATTCCCGGGCCGTTGAGCTCGGCGATGCAGCAACTGCTCGGCAACAAGGGCGCGCTCACCGCAGGCGATCACCCCGATCTGGCTGAAGCGTTGGACAAGCCCACGACCACGACCAGCTGAGCCCCGAGTTTGGGGTTGACCCGAGCGCAACGAAGCCCGAATGAATGGGCGTGTCGTCCCGCTACGTCATCGGCATCGATCTCGGCACCTCGAACTGCGCAGTCGCGTTCACGGAGCCTGCTGCAGGGGCGGCCGCGCGGGTCGTCGACTTTCCGGTGCCGCAGCTGGTGCGCCCCGGTGAAGTGTCGGCGCGCCCCCTCTACCCCTCGGCGGTGTACCTGCCCTTCGAGGGAGAGTTTCCCGAAGGCTCGTTGACCCTGCCCTGGCGCTCCGCTCAGCCTGAGGGGCGAGCGGTGGCCACAGGTGAGCTGGCCCGCTGGCAGGGGGGCCGGGTTCCCGGGCGGGTGGTGACCTCGGCGAAGAGCTGGCTCATTCACTCCGGCGTCGATCGGCAGGCGGCGATTCTTCCCTGGGGCGCGGCGGCCGAAGTACCGCGGCTCTCGCCGGTGGCCGCCCAAGCGAGCCTGCTGCGCCACCTGGCCCAGGCGTGGAACCACGCCCACCCCGAGGCGCCGATCGCGCAGCAAGACGTGGTGCTCACCATTCCCGCGTCGTTCGACGAAGCCGCGCGGGCGTTGACGCTGCAAGCTGCGCGAGACGCCGGCTTCGAGTTGGGCAAGCTCTCGCTGCTCGAAGAGCCGCAGGCCGCCTTCTACGACTTCACCTCGCGGCACCGTGACTCGCTCGCCCAGGCGCTCACCGGCGTCGGGCTGGTGCTGGTAGTCGACGTCGGCGGCGGCACCACCGACTTCAGCCTCGTGCAGGTCGCGATGTTGCCCGAGGGCCCCGCGCTGCAGCGGCTGGCGGTCGGCGATCACCTGCTGCTCGGCGGCGACAACATGGACGCGGCGCTGGCGCGGCTGCTGGAATCGAAGGTCTTCACCGATGGCCGCCGCTTCAACGCAGCGCAGTGGAGCCAGGCCGTGCAGGTCGCGCGCGCCGCGAAGGAAGCGCTGCTCGGCGACGAGGCCGCGACGAGCCAGAAGGTGAGCATCGCCGCGGGTGGCAGCAAGCTCGTGGGCGGCACCTTGAGCGCCGAGCTCACCCGCGACGAGGTGATCGAAGTGGTCGCGCGCGGCTTCTTTCCCAAAGTCGATGCCGAGTCGGTGCCCACGGTGGTCAAGCGCGGCGCCGTGGTCGAGCTGGGGCTGCCCTTCGCGCAGGACGCCGCGATCACCCGGCACGTGGTGGGTTTCTTGAAAGCGCACGGAGCCCTGCGGCGGCCCGATGCGATTCTGCTCAACGGCGGCGTGTTCAATTCGCCCACCCTCACCGATGCCTTTATCGAATCAGTGACGGCGATCTGGCCTGACCGCCCGCGCATTCCCACCCTGCCCCACGACTCGCTCGATCTCGCGGTGGCCCGCGGCGCGGCGTACTCGGGGCTGGCGCGGCGCGCGTTGGGGAAGAAGATCGGCGGCGGTGCTCCCCGCGCTTTTTATGCCCTGGTCTCGGCCGACGGCGCACGCAAGGGCGTGTGCCTCATTCCCCGCGGCCTCGAAGAAGGCGAGACGGTCGAGCTCAGCGATCGCACCTTCACGCTCACGCTGGGCAAGCCGGTGCAGTTTCAGCTCTTCTCCACCACCAGCGATCGGCTCGACAAACCCGGTGAGGTGATCGAGCTCGAGGGCGACACCTTCAAGGCGCTGCCGCCGATTCACACGATTCTTTCCGGGGTCAAAGGCACCACCGTGCAGGTGCACCTGGTGGCCACCCTCACCGAGGTCGGCACGCTGTCCCTCTCGTGCGTCGCGGGCGAACAACGCTGGCGTCTCGAGTTCGAGCTGCGCGGCGCGGCGAAGACGGGCGAGCTGACCCTCACCGAGTCGATGCCCGCGCGCTTCACCGAGGCCACGTTGGAGATCGATCGCGTGTTCGGCACCAAGCCGCTCCCCGTCGAGCCCAAAGACGTGAAGAACCTCTTCCGCACCCTCGAGCGCGTGCTCGGCCCCCGCGAGGGTTGGAGCGTACCGGTGTTGCGCGAGCTGTGGACTCCGCTCTTCGCGGGCGTGGGCAAGCGCCGCCGCTCGCCCGATCACGAGAAGGTGATGTTCCAGCTGCTGGGCTACTCGCTGCGCCCGGGCGTGGGCTACCCGCTCGACCCCTGGCGGGTGGAGCAGACCTTCGGGCTCTTCAAGGAGCTCCTCACCCATCACGTCGAGCAGCCGATCTGGATGGAGTTCTGGGTCCTCTGGCGCCGGGTCGCCGGCGGCCTCACCGAAGCCGCGCAGCTGCAGATCTGGAAATACCTCGAGCCGCACCTGCTCCGCCGCGTGCCACCCGGGCCTGCGCTGAAAGACAAAGTGAAGGGCGTGCAGCCGCAGGGGCTCGAAGAAATGGTGCGCTGCGCCGCTTCGCTCGAGCTGCTGCCCCCGGAGCACAAGCTTCAGCTCGGCACGTGGATCGTCGCCCGGCTCGAGTCACCCGAGACCTCCGGAGGCCCGTGGGCGTGGGCACTGGGGCGATTGGGGGCACGGGTGCCGGTGCATGGCGCGGCTCACCGCGTGGTGCCCAGTGAGGCCGCGGCCGCCTGGGTCGAGGTCTTGCTCGAGCTCAAACCCAAACAGCACGACGGCGCCTTGTTCGCGGTCTCTCAGCTCGCCCGGCGCACGGGCGATCGGGCGCGGGAACTCGATGAGGCGGTCCGCACCCGGGTGCTCGCGGCGCTCGCTGGATCACCCGAGACCTGGCGCCGCAGCGTGGCCGAGGTCGTGCAATTGACTCAGGCCGACGAAGCAAGGGCCCTGGGCGATACCCTGCCTGTCGGGTTGACCCTCTGAGTTGGGGAGCGGACCCACGCAACACGATTGCGGCCTCTTCGTATTGGCGATAGTCGCACGGCTCCGCGATGAAGGGCTTCCTCGACTGGCTGGTCTCCGTTTCTTCCCGCCACCCGTGGCGCATCGTCGCCCTTTCCGTGGCGGTCGCGGTCAGTGCGGGCGTGATGTCGTCGCAGCTGGGCTTCCGCGGCGATTTCACCGAGCTGCTGCCCAAGACCACCCCCGAGGTGAAGGACCTCAAGGAGATCGAGGACCGCGCCGGTGGCACCGGGTACCTGATGTTGCAGGTGCTGGGCGACACCCAGGAAGTGCGCCGCGCCTTCGCCAAGGACGCCGCCGCTGCGATCGAGACGCGTAAAGACGTGGTGCGCTTCGTGGAATGGAAGTTCGACACCGACTTCCTCGCCAAGCGCGCGCTGCTCTTACTGGGCACGGAGAACCTTCAGAACCTGAAGAACGATCTCGCGGCGCGCATCGAGTTCGAGCGGAAGATCGCAAACCCCCTCTACGTCGATCTGGGCGAAGAGACGCCGCCGCCCGACTTCAAGGCGATCGAGAAGAAGTACTCGCCGCAGAACGCGCGCGGCGACTACCTCGAGTCGAAGAACGGCGACGAGCTCTACCTGTTGGTGAAGGCCACCTCGACCCCGGCTGACATCGACTTCAATCGCAAGCTCATCGCCGCGGTGAAGGAAGCGCTCGCGCCGATCCTCTCCCAGAAGTACCCCAAGCTCGAGCTGCACTACACCGGCGCCCACGAAGTGCGCGTCGAAGACGACGACTCCATTCAGGCCGACCTGGCGCGCTCGGTGATCATCGCGGCGATCCTCACGCTGGCGATCATTCTGGCCATCAGCCGGCGCCTGGCGATCATCGCGGTGGTCGCCTTCCCGGTGAGCATCGGCGTCTCCTCCACCTTCGCGTTCGCCTGGGTGCTGGTCGGCCACTTGAACCCGGTCACGGGTTTCCTCGGCGCCATTCTGCTGGGCCTGGGCATCGAATACGGGCTCCACCTCTCGATGCGGTACTGGGAAGAGCGCCGCAAGCACGAGCCCACCGAGGCGATGCGCGAGACGCTGCACGCGACCTTCGGGGGCGCGCTCTCGTCGGCCGTCACCAACGCCGCCGCGTTCTTCGTGTTGGTGTTCGCCGAGTTCGACGCGTTCAAGCAGTTCGGCCGCATCGCCGCGTTCGGCGTGATGGCCACCCTGGCCGCCACCTACGCCTTTGGCCCCGCCCTGCTGTTCCTCTCGGAGCGGTTCGCGCTGCG
>JAYVNA010000228.1:0-6108 GCA_043758715.1 Archangium sp. | reverse complement strand
GCCACGCATAGCCCTGCAGCAGCCCCAGCGCCTCGGGCGTGAGGGTGGGCTCGGGCGTCTTGCCGAACTGCCTGGCGGCGCGCGAGATGAAGTGCTTGGCGAGGCTCTCGAGCTCGGCGATGCGCTCTCGCAGCGGCGGAATCACCAGCGAGATGCCGTTGAGGCGGAAGAACAGGTCTTGGCGGAAGTGGCCCCTGGCCACCTGCGCTTCGAGATCGCGATGGGTGGCGGCGATGAACCTCACGTCGATGGGCCGGGCCTTGACGTCGCCCACCCGCATCACCTCGCGCGCCTCGAGCACGCGCAGCAGCTTGACCTGAGTCGAGAGCGGCATCTCGCCGACTTCATCGAGCAGCACGCTGCCGCCGTTCGCGCTCTCGATGAGCCCCATCTTCGCCTTCACCGCTCCGGTGAACGCGCCCTTCTCGTGACCGAACAGCTCGCTCTCGAGCAGCGTCTCGGTGAACGAGGCGCAGTTGAACTTCTGAAACGGTTTGTGCGCGCGCGGAGAGGCCGCGTGAATGGCCTCGGCGAAGACTTCCTTGCCCACGCCGGTTTCCCCCAGCAGCAGCACCGAGATGTTGCCGGCGGCGACCTTCTTCACCAGGGCATGGAGCGCGCGCATCTGCGGGTCGTCGACGATCACACCCTTCACGGGCATCGCGCCGGACGGCCGGGGCGTGCTGTTTGCGCTCGCCTTTTCCACCTGGCGGTTCGCTTCGTAGAAGAGCGCGTCGGGATCGCGGCCGTCCTTGCCGAAGGTGGCGGCGCCGACGAGCACGTGGGCCTCGCGCTGATTGAGGGCGCTCTCGAGCCGCTCCATCAGCGGCCCAGGGTTGCCGCCGGCGAGCAGCACTTCGTATTCACCGGGCCCATAGGAGGCGACCACGTCGGTGGGCGCCAGCAAGGCCCCGAGCGTCTGCTGAACGAATTGCGGCGACGAGGTGCCCTGCAACTTGAGCCGCAGCACGCTGAAGACCACGCCGGAGGTCTCGGCGCGCGCGCACTCTTCTTCCAGGCGGCCTTCGAAGTAGCCGTGCGTCCACAACCGGCGGGGGCGCACGTCGACCTGGTCGCGATCGCGTTGCACCACGATGGTGAGCGGCCCCACCTCGATGGCATCACCCAGGCGCAGCCGCGTGCGTTCACCGGCCGCGAGCTTTCCCCCGCGCAGACGGGTGCCGTTGGCGCTGCCGAGATCTTCTACGGTGATCGGCGGCCCCCCGCGGATCTCGGCGTGCTTGCGCGAGAGGGCGGGCACGTCGACCTGAATCTGACACTCGGCGGCGCGGCCGATCAGCAGGTGGCTGCCGGGGAGCAGCGCGTGGGTGGTGAGCGTCTCCCCCGAGAACACCAGCAGGCGCAGCGGCTTCCCGCTGCCGCCGGTGCTGCCCGGATCAGTCTCGTCAGGATCGTGAAGGGTCGCTTGGGGTTCGTTCGCCATGCAGTGGCGGCGAGTTCACCACGGATGCCGGTGCC
This sequence comes from Archangium sp., assembly GCA_043758715.1. GTDB lineage: Bacteria > Myxococcota > Myxococcia > Myxococcales > Myxococcaceae > Archangium_A. The sequence goes on along the minus strand of JAYVNA010000228.1, from coordinate 4,629 downwards.
GTCACATCACCGCGGCCTCTGACACCAGCACCCAGACCGAGTCGGTCGCCTGGGCGTAGAACAAGGTGATCGCCACGTTGCGCGGGCCGTGCGCGAACTTGAAGACGAAGCCGAAGGTTTCATACAGCTCCTTCCTGGCGACGCCTTCCACGAAGCGGCCGTGGAACTCCTTCACCTTCGTGCAGGGCGCCACGTCTTCGAAGAAGTTCTTGCCGATCTGCTTGCGGCGATTGATGCGCGCGAGCTCGGCCTCGGCCCTGTTGAACTTGAGAATGTTGCCTTTGGGGTCGAGCTGAATCATTCCCTGAGGGAGCGCATCGAGCTCGGCCATCTCCATTTGATCGACGCGGCTGAGCACGTCGTCGATCTGCTGACGGGGAACCGGCTTCACGGCGATGGGACGGCCTTCCGGAGGTCTCTCGTTCATGCGGCGAACGATACGGAACGCGGTTTTTCCCCCGCCAGTTCCGACTCTGGGGAAGGACGACGCTATTTCCCGGAGGCCACCTCGAACACCATTCGACGCAACCACGCATGCGCGGGGTCGTTGCGCAGCACCTCGGGGAAGAACTGCGCCATGGCGAACGCGGGCAACGGCACCGGGGCTTCCACGAAGCGCACGCTGCTGTCCCTCTTCCAGGCCGCGGCGATGCGATGCGGCACCACCGCCACCGCGTCGGTGGTGTTGATCAGGTGCGGAGCGGTAGCGAAGTGGGGCACCCGCAGCACGATGCGCCGGGTGAGCTTGTGCTTGCGCAGCGCCTGATCGACGAAGTCGGGCCCCAGCCCGCGCGCCGAGACCTGCACGTGCGGCAGCGCGGCGAAGCGTTCGACAGTGAAGCGCTTGAGGGCGGGGTTTCCTTCTCGCAGCACGCAGACGTTGTGATCCTCGAACAGCTGCTGCCGCACGATGCCCGAGCTTCCCGCGGTCATCGGCGCCACGCACAGCTCGAGGCGGCCGCGGGCGAGCTCGCCGAAGCTGTAGTCAGAGGCGTCGCTGCGGAAGTGCACGTCGAGCACCACGCCGGGTGCTTCCACCAGCAGGCGCTCCAGCAGCCCGGGGAGCAGCACCACCTGGCCGTAGTCCGACAGCAGCACCCGGAAGGTGCGCTGCAGGGAAGCTGGCGCGAAGGTCACCGGGGGCAGCAGCAGCCGGGTGGCGCCCTGCATCAGCTCGCTCACCGGCCCCGCGAGCGCCTTGGCCCGGGGCGTCGCCTCGAAGCGCGCCCCCACGCGCACGAAGAGCGGGTCGCCGAACAGCTCACGCAGCGAGGACAACGAGTGGCTCACCGCCGACTGGGTGCGCTTGAGCCGGCGTGCCGCCACCGTGACGCTCCCCGTCTCGAGAAGCTGATGGAGGACCAACCAGAGGTTCCAGTCGAGGTCATGCAGGTCATTCATGAGCTTCATCAACGCCATGAGCTGGCCGCACACGCAAGTGCGGCGCATGGTGGGCGGGTCGAACACAACCAACTCTCAGGAGCAGACATGAACCGGCTGATGACGGCAGTGGCAGTGACGATCTCGATGGCGGCGTTCGCAGCTGAACCGGTGGGCAAGGCGGTCAGCGGGCATTGGAAGAGCGCGGGCCCGGAAGACATGGGCAACGGCTCGTTCGCGACGCGCGAGTTCAAGCTCACCGACAAGACGTGGGACCTGGTCCTCACGATCTATGCAGACAAGGAGCTCAAGACCCCGCTGGTAGCGATGGACTTCTCGGGGCCATGGAGGGCCACCGGGCCGTCGGCGAAGGTGGAGGGCGCGAGCGAGGCGATCTTCGAGTTCAGCAAGAAGGCCGTCACCCTGAAGGCAGAGGCCGCTGCGAAGGGCTTCGGCATGGATGGGTGCGGGCTGGTGGTGGGCAAGGCGAAGGACATCACCAAGACCGGCTGCAGCTTCGTCGCGTCGGTGGCGAAGTACGGCAAGGAGTTCGATTTGATCAAGCGCGACGGTGACCAGGTGTTCTTCGGCGCGCGGCCGGCGGACAGCAACATGGGCAGCGAGGACAAGCGGCCGACCGCGCTTGGCGCGCCGTTGGTGAAGGCGAAGTAACGCTTCTGTGATCAGCGCGCCCAGCTCTGCGCCGCCTGGGCGATGCGCGGCAGGTTCGACTCCACCGAGCTCGCGTCCCACCGTGGCGGGCGCAGTGAAGGCAAGAAGCTGGTCGACGCCACGTTGTCTTTCTGAATCGAATACACGACGGACACGGGTCGCTGAAACGTGCGCTCCACCGCGAGCTGCAGCGCCCAGATCGACAGCGGACTTCCCGAGACGAGGTAGTGCAGCCCAGGTGCCTTCGCCTCACTCGCCATGAATCGGCCCACGTCCGCAGCCGAGACGAAGTCCCGCTGGGTCGAAGCGTTCGCGGTGATCAAAGTGGGGCGGTGCCGAAGCGTATTCAGCACCAGCGCCGAGATGAGCCCGAGCCGCCGCCCCGGCGAAGGCGGGCCGTACACGCTGGAAATCCGATACACGAATTGCGACGTCACCTTCGACGCCGCGAGCGCGCGTTCCTGCGCGAGCTTGAGCGCCGCATAGGGCCGCTCGGTGGTGACGGGCTCCGGCGCGCTCACCAACACCTGGCCCTCGTGCAGCCCACCCGCCGAAGACGCGAGGTGAAACTCGATCGGCCCCTTCAGGCGCTCAGCCCACCGCAGCGCCCGCTCGAAGTTGGCCAGCTCGCCTTCACACTGCGCGGCATCAGCCCCAAACCCCGCCCGCCCCGCGCACCAGAACACCCGCGCCCGCACCGGCGGCCGGGCCTCGAGAGCCACTCGAACCCGCTCGAGGGAAGTCGGTAGATCCTCCCACTGCGTGGGGATTAGCTGATCATCGAGCGTCACGCTGCCCGGCAGCCGCGTCACCGAAGCGGCGACCTGCTCACCAACCACGCCCACGCCGAGCACCAGGTCAGCAACTTCTCCGTCGGGAGAAGACCGGTAGATCAGCCTCACGCAGAGACCTTTTCCAACACCGTCGCCGGCTTCCACAATTCATCGCGGCTGCGATCGACGATGAAGAACGCGGGGTGGCCCTGCGCGCGGGTGAGCATGGTCGAGAGCCGCTCGAGAATGAGCCCGAGCAGAAACAGGGTGAGGCCGCCGAAGAAGGCGGTGGTGACGAACATCGACGTCCACCCGCGCACGGGCACGCTGTCGGGGCTGATCAGCTTCTCCGCGACCAGGGCGACCCCCAGCAACCCGAAGCCAGCCGAGGTCCCGAAGCCCGCCAGCATCACGTAGCGCAGCACCGTGAGGTGGTAGCTCATCAGCAGGCGGCGCAGGTGCGCGAGCAGCGAACGCAGGGTGTAGCCGGAGCGTTGATCTTTCCCCCGCGGATCTTTGAGCGGGAGGTCGACCGCGCAGATGCGGTTGGTGAACCAGCGCAGCGCCACGTCGAGGTAGACGTCGTAGCTGGCGAGCGCTCCGGCCGAGCGGGCCACCCCGCCTCTGATCAGCCGGAAGCTGTTGAACATCGGCACGAACTTGTCATCGACGACGAAGGCCACGAGTCGCTTGGCCCAGCGCGACGACGCGTCGCGCCAGCCGGCTTCGTGCACGCCCGAGGTGGGGCGCGCGTAACAGAGGTCGAAGCCCTTCGGCACGGTCGCCTCGAGCAACGCCACGATGCCGAGCGGATCATGCTGGCCGTCTTCATCCATCGTGACGACCCAATCGCCCGAGGTGTGCAGCATGCCGGCGGCGGTGGCGCTGTGCTGGCCCATGTTCTTACCCAGGTGGAGCACGGTCATCCACGGGCGGGTGGCAGCGAGGTCCTGAAGCACCTTGGCGGAGTCGTCGATCGGCTCGTCACACACGAAGATCGATTCGACGTGGCGAATGGGCGTGGTCTCGAGCCGGGTGCGCAACGCTTCCTGACGCTCGACCAGCGCGGGGAGAAAGCTCGCGCCGCTGTACACGGGCACCACGATGGAGAGCGAGAGGGACGCGTTCATCTCACAGGGCGCTTACCATCTCCGTCTGGCCCACGGGGGGAGAGGGAACAGGTGCTACAAGCCTCCCTGCCCATGCGTCTCCCCTTCCGCATCGCCGCTGTGCTCGTGCTGTTCGCAGGCTGCGAAGTCAGCCCGCCGCCGTCCGCCCGCTCCACGCAGGACGTCTTGTGGAACGACGCGAAGGACCGGCCGCAGCTGCTCGGTGGCGCGCTCTTCAGCAGCCCACTCGACCCGGAGGCCGCGGCGCGCGCGTTCCTGGACAGTCGAAAATCAGAGTTCCACCTCGACGCCTCGGGCAGCTCGCTGGTGCTCACCACCACCCGGGTGGGCCTTGTCGGCACCTACCTCCGCTTCGCGCAGCAGCAGCGCGTGGGGGCCGCCACGCTCCCGGTCTTCGAAGGTGAAGTCATCGTGCTGGTGCGCGACGCCGGCGAGCGCCGCGAAGTGCGCGCGGTGAACCTGGAGCACAAGGACGAAGCGGCCACCGTGGTCGAGCAGGGCGATCTCGGCGCCGCCTTCGCCATCGCGAAGGTGCAGGCGACGGCTCCCAACGCTTCAGAGCCGCTCGCGACCCGCGGCGTGTACGTGACCACCGCCGGGCGCGCGCGCATCGCCTGGCAGGTGACGCTCTCGACCGAGACGCCGCCCCACGACTGGACCGTGTACGTCGACGC
>JAYVNA010000227.1:0-1890 GCA_043758715.1 Archangium sp. | reverse complement strand
CCTGCTTCACACCCGGTGAATCGAAGTGCACCTACGGCACCGGTGCGTTCCTCTTGATGAACGTGGGAGAGACCCCGGTCGCCTCGAAAGCGGGCCTGCTCACCACGGTGGGCTGGAAGCTCGACGGCAAGACCACCTACGCGCTCGAGGGCTCGTGCTTCATCGCGGGCGCGGCGGTGCAGTGGCTGCGTGATGGCCTGGGCCTCATCAAGAAGGCCTCGGACATCGAGGCGCTGGCGAAGACCGTGAAGACCAGTGGCGAGGTGGTGTTCGTGCCCGCACTCGCGGGCCTGGGCGCACCGCACTGGCGACCCGACGCACGCGGCCTGTTCGCCGGCATCGATCGCGGCACCACCCGAGGCCACCTCGCGCGCGCGGTGCTCGAAGGCATCGCGCTGCAGATCCAGGATCTCGCCGAGGCGATGAAGCTCGACAGTGGCCGCGACATTCCGGCGTTCAAGGTCGACGGCGGCGCCGCGCGCAACGATCTCCTGATGCAGTACCAGGCCGACATTCTGGGCACGACCGTGGTTCGCCCGAAGAACGTCGAGACCACCAGCCTTGGCGCTGCGTTCCTCGGAGGCCTGGGCGTCGGCTTCTGGAAGAGCGCAGACGAAGTGCGCAAGGTGTGGAAGGCGGACAAGGTGTTCAAGCCGAAGATGAATGAAGGTGAGCGCGCGCAGCACCTGGGCAAGTGGCGTGAAGCGGTGAAGCGCGCGTGAAGTGGTTGCTGCTCTTGTCGTTGCTGTCGGGCTGCGCGAAGTGCGGCGGCGGAGCAGCAGATGCGGGCCTCGACGCGGGCGGGCGCGTGCGGCGCAGCACCGACCTGCGGACCGCGCTCATTCAGGGCTACCCCGAGTACCGCGACACCGCGCTCCTCGATGCGAGCGCGACGGTGACGCGCACCATTCCCGGGCTGACACCCGCGCTGCGTGACGAGGGGCTGGCGAAGTTGAAGTGGCTCCCGTCGGACGCTGGCTCGGGCTGGAACCTCAACCGCTTTCACCTCGAACAAGTGGCGCCCGACGCGCTTGCGCTGACGTTGCCGCTCACCGTCGATGACGTCGGCCACCAGTTCATGTCCCCCGTTGGCCTGAGCTCGATGGAGATGGCGATGTACCTGCCGCGCCAACTTCCCGTCGGCCAGGAGACCTTCGAGCTCGACCTTCACTACAGCTCGTCATCGGAGCGCTGCCTCATTCGCGTGCGGCAAGCCGTGTCGTTGTTGCTCGCCAATCAGCAATGGCGAGTGACGAACGCGCCCCCCGAGTGGAGCCCTGACGCGGCCGCCGACCCCGGCCTGCCGGAAGAATTCTCGGTCGAAGTCACCAGCGTCGAAGGCGCGCGGCTCACCTTTCATCGCACCCGCGGGCAGGTTTGGGTGCACTACGCCCTTGTCACCGTGGAGTGAGCATGTCGTCGAAGACCGACCTCGCCCGCAGACTCGAGCTCGCCCAGGTGGAGGACGTGGGCGAGTTCGTCACCGGCCGCGCGCGCGGCATGGTGGTGACCCTCGAGGGAGAGGCTCCGTTCAGCACCTGCGTGGTCGAGCTGGGGTCCGCGATTCCGATCGCACGCATGGTGATGCGCCCGGGCGATCTCAACCACCCCGACGCGGTAGAGACCGGGGACGCGGAGTTCGACGAGGTGATGCAGGTCACAGCGTTGGCGAGCTACGCCCCGACGCTGCAGCAGCTTCTCTCCGACAAGCCGCTTCGCCTGGCGCTGGTCGAGTTCCTGAAGCGGAATCCCTCTGCCGAGTTCAACGGCTCACGGCTTCGCGTTCCCGCGGGAGAGGGCGGGGTGACGCAGCAACTCGTCGTCGACGCGCTCACGATCGCCGATGCGGTGGCCCAGCGCTTCGCGTCGATTGGGTTTCTCGAGAGCGAG
>JAYVNA010000226.1:0-17878 GCA_043758715.1 Archangium sp. | reverse complement strand
CGGTGTAGAGCTTGGCCTCGGTGGGCGCGAACACCACTCGCATGTAGAAGTACTTGTTGCCCTTGACGGTGGTGGGCAGGGCGGCCGGTTCGGTGGTGACGGTGAACGCGGAATCGCCGCTGAAGTCGGCGCTGGTGATGGTGAGGTCTTCGATGCCGCCGTTCTTGATCGACAGGGTGTCCTGGGGCTTCTGCCCGATGAACGTGCCGCTGTTGAATTCCCGCGCGAAGCCGAGGCCCCCGCGATCGGTACATGCCTGGGCCTTGCTGGTGAGCACGTCGGGGTCACCCTTGCCGCCGTCGGGAAGCAGGCCGCACACCGAATCAGGGGCGCCACAACTTGTGAAACTGCTCAAAATCCCCAGTACGCTCACGCAGGCAACGAGCAACGATCGCTTCATGAAAATCCTCTCGAGAAAGTGGTCAAACGCCGTATGAAGTTACTTCATTGGGTGTGGCTCGTCGCGATTCTCTGCACCGGCTGCGGGAGCATTCGCGATCAGTTCATCGGCACCCGCATCGAAGATCACTGTTCGGGCGCGTGGAACGTCTGCTCCACCACCGTCGGCTGTTTCGTGGGTGATCGCAGCTACGTCGAAGGCCGTTTCCCTGGAACCAACAAGCTGGCGATCAAGATCTTCGAGCCCTCGGAAGTGACCGTGGGGCTCTTCTTGTTCGAGACCTCGGGCGCCGGCGAGATGACCACCCTCAACTTCTTCGAAGAGAGCTGCAGCTCGCGCATTCGCCTCGAGGTCACCGGCAAGACGCTGGTGGGCGAGAACGAGAAGGCCGGTTGGGTGAACCGCAAGGCCGAGCTCTCGGGCGTGGGCGATCACCTCATCCAGGTCGATTCCGATTCGCGCACCCGCTACCTGATGAAGATCGACGTGCTGCCGCTGCGCCTGCGCGACCTGCCCTGACAGGCGCAGGTTCAGGCCCCCTTCTTGAGGGTGGCCACCAGGCGATCAGCCACCCGGAACGAGTTGGCCGCGATGGTGAGCGTCAACGGCACGCCGCCGCTGGTGGGCAAGAAGCTGCCGTCGACCACGTAGAGGTTCTTCACGGAGTGGCTGCGGCAATCGGCGTCGAGCACGCTGGTCTTCGGGTCTTTGCCGAAGCGGCAGGTGCCGCCCTGCAGAATGGTGGTCTCGCCCGCGGTGCCCACGCGATCGACCCGATCGGGCTTCATCGCCTGCAGCACCTCTTCGCCGCGCTCGACCAGGAACTGAGTCATCTTCAGATCGAGCTCGTGCCGCTTGATCGAGATCGCCGCCACCGGCAGCCCGAACTTGTCCTTCACGGTCGAGTCGACGCCCACGTAGGTGAAGTCGTTCGAGAGAAACTCGCCGTAGATCTCGAACTCCAGAATGCGGCTGTCGCGGTACGTGCGCATGCGGTCTTTGAGTTCCTTGCCGAACACGCCCTTCTCGCCCTTCTTCGCCAGCCCCACCGCCGCGAAGATGGGGTTCGGGTGGGCCCACATGAAGCCCAGGGTGCCGCCCTTGCGAAAGCCGAAGCGATCATCGGGCAGCACGTAGAAGTCCTGCAGGCTGCGGTTGATGAAGGGCATGTTGGCTTTGAGCCAGGGCAGCTCGTCACCGCGCTTCTTCACGCTGAAGGTCGCCTTGGATTGCCCGAAGCTCGAGAACAGCAGGTTCTTGCCTACCAGCCCGTTGTCGTTGCCCAGCCCGTTGGGAAAGCGGGTCGACTTCGAGTTGAGCAACAGCCGCGCGCTCTCCACAGCAGTGCAGGACGAGACGATCACCCGGGCCGGTTGTTCCTGGGTGACGCCGTCGGCGTCGATGTAGATGACCGACTTCGCCAGGCCCTTTTCGTCGACGGTGATCTCCTTCGCCATGCACTTGGGGCGAAGCTCGACCTTGCCGGTGGCGAGGGCCGCGGGGATGAGCGAGGCGGCCATGCTGCTCTTGGCCCCGTGTTCGCAGCCGTAGCTGCCGCACAACGCGCAGTACACGCACGCATCGCGGCCGCGGTACGGCTGGCTCAGAATGCCGCGCGCGGTGGGAATGGCGTGCCAGCCCAGCGACTTCGCCGCCTTGTCGATCTCCGCGGCGACCGGGTGTTCAGCCAGCGGAGGCAGCGGGTAGTTGCCTTTGCGCGGCTCGAGAAACGGGTGAGGCACGGCGTTGCCCGAGACGCCCATCTCGGCCTCGGCCTTGTCGTAATACGGCTCGAGATCTTTGTAGGTGATGGGCCAGTCGACCACGTTGCTGCCCTTGGGCGCGCCCAGCTCGCTCTTCATGCGGAAGTCGACGGGCTTGAGCCGGTAGAAGAACCCGCTCATGTGCACGGTGCCGCCGCCGACGCAGTTCGCCGTCCACGCTTCGTTGGTGCGTTGGTAGGGCTGGCCTTCGGTGCGCCACAGATGCGGCTCGTCCCACGGGAGCGGCATGAAGAAGTTCCGCCGCGAGTTCATGATCTCGTCGTGAACGAAATCGGTCTGCTGGTACCAGGCGCCCTTCTCCAGCACGACGACCTTGAAGCCAGCGCGGCCCAACTCGAGGGCCAACGGCGCGCCGCCTGCGCCCGAGCCGATGATGCAGACGTCGACACTTTCTTTCGCCATCTCAGCAGCCCTTCCCGCCACCACAGACCAGCTGGTGCAGCCGGGCCGGGCCGTCGTACGGCGACTTCGGGTCGCCCTTCACGTTGCGCCCCACCAGGTTGAACCCGACCAGCTTCCAGCCGACTTCGCCCTGGTTGCCGCCGTAGCTGGGGTCTCCCAGGAAACCTTCCATCACCAGCACCACCAGCATCTCGTACCAGTGCGCCTCGCCGCTCTTCTCCGGGCTGTTCTTGAAGATCGTGAGCAGCTCGTCCTGCTGTGCGGGCGTGGCGGTAGCGAAGGTGGTCTTGAACATCTTCTGGGCGCGGCGCTCGATCGCGGCCACCCCGGGCACGAACTGGCCTTTCATCTGCTGCAACTGCTCGGTCTGCAGAATGCGATCGATGTACTCGGGCACGTTGGCGTCGAGCGCGCCGGGATCTTCGTCACGCGGCAGCACCCGATCGACGGCGGCGGAGAGGGTGGCCCACTCGGCGTTGGTGAAGGTCTTGTGTGAAGAGGTGAGCGGGGCGGCTTTCACTTCCGGGGCCGGTTCGTCTTTTTTACAGCCGCCCAGGAGCACCACGCCTCCGCCCAGAAAAGTGAGGTGGTGGACGAACACCCGGCGGCTGAGCTCGTCGTCCGTCTCCGGCAGAGCCATCGGCTCGTCTTCACGCGTCATGGAGCCACTCATTCGGGCGCGGAGTGTTCTCCCGGAGTGCCGGGGTGGCAAGGGGAGGGATGACCCCACTCGCGGGGTGGACTCTCCTCCACAGTCGATTGGCGCGGGGGATTGGCTACGATGCCGACCCTCATGCTCCGAATCGTCTTGTCGGTGACGCTGGCTTGCCTCGTGTTGGGTTGCACTCCTCCTCCTCCTCCTCCGACGGGTGGTGGCGGAGGGCGCACGGGCGGTGGCAGCGGCGGTGGGGGTGGCCTCGAGCCGTTCGCGATCAGCGATCTCGACGCCACGGCGAAAGACGCCACCTACTTCGCGATCGCCGTCGACCCGGCGCAGGAGCGCGTGGGCGTGGCGTACTATTCGAACCGCGGCACCCAGATGATGATGGGAACGCCCGACTACGACATCAAGTACGTCGAGTGGAAGAAGGGCGTCGTCTCGCCGGTGCAGACGGTTCGCTACGTGCAGCGCTTCGCGGGCATCTCGCTGGCGTTCGATCCCACCAGTGGTGAGCCGGTGATGTCGTACCTCGGCGGCGACCCGGGCTTCAAAGTGGGCGAGTCGATCTTCTGGTTCCAGAGCGACGCGGTGATCAACCGGCGCAGCGGCGGCAGCACGTGGACCGAGACCATCATCGCCAAGGACGGCGACCAGGTGACCTGCGGCAACCCCGTGAGCGACCGCGGCTTCCTGGTGGGCTTGTGGCCGGCGATCGTCTTCGACTCGACCAACAAGATGTACTTCGCCTACCGCGATGGTCACGACGGCCAGTTCCCCATGCAGGACTGGGCGGGTTCGGACGTCGAGGTGTGGGAAGGCGCGATGCCTCCGTCGACCGGTGTCTGCGTGGCCCAGGGCGGCAACAACAAGGACGCGTACGGCGGCCACAACCAGATGGTGATCGGCGCCGACGATCAGCCGGCGATCATCTACGACCAGATGTTCGGCACCTCCGACAGCAACGGCATCAACGTCTTCTTCCAGAAGCGGGCCCGCGCGGGCACCTGGTCGAACGCGGGCGCGCTGTTGACCGTCTCGAACACCCAGACCGGCGCGGCGCTCGCGTACGACCCGACCGAGGGCTACGGCATCGCGTTCGTCGATCGAGCCACCAACGAGCTCAAGTACGTCAACTCCCTCAACGGCACGGCGTGGAGCGCGCTCGACCCGGTCTTCGGCTCGGGCACCGGCGGCTGGTACCCCTCGCTCGCGATGGACCCCATCAACCACGAGCCGGCGATCGCGTTCTACGTCTGCAGCCCGCGGCCCTCGGTGAACGAGACGGGCTGCACCACGACCGAAGACAAGCTGGTGGTGACGCAGCGGGTGGTCGGCACCTGGCGTGAGACGGTGGTCGATTCCGCGGGCGCGTACCACCCGAAGATCGCGTTCTTCAACTCAGGCAAGAAGGTGATCGTCTACCGCGCGCCTCCCGCCGTCGACCCCGGCACCGGGCTGACCGTCACGGGCGTGGGCGCGCTCAAGATCGCGGTGGAGCGATGAAGAGTTGGAGTGCGCTTTTGCTGGGCCTGTGCGTCTCGTCGTGTGGGCTCGACAACAGCCTCGCGGGCAGCATCGGCGAGGTCTTCCCCCTGGACATTTCCCGGGTGGAGGTCGCGCAGAATTACGAAGCGATGCAGATCACCTACTACCGGAACCGCGGCGTGTTCCTCGACGTGGTGGTGCGGGTGTCGGTCTCGTTGCAGGACGTCGGCGTGGCCGATGACGGCGGGGTGCCGACGATCGTGCTCAAGCCGGGAAAGAAGCTCGACCTGCTGGGTGAATCGCCCACCGGCGAGCTCCGGTGCGCGGTCTCGCACGCACCGGGCGGTGAGCCGACGCGCAGCCTGCCGCGGGTGAAGCGCGGCGATCTCGAGATTCTGCAGGGCGGCTCCATCGGGCAGCCGATGCGCGGCAACTTCTCGATGCTCTTCGAAGCAGAAGGCGGCGACTTGGGTTTCGGGCGCACCCTGGTGGGCACGTTCGCGGTGAAGGAATCGCTCGACGCCGGCTTCAACGATCCCTGAAGCGCTCAGGCCTTCTCGAGAAACACGCGCAGGTTGGTCGACGTACCGGCCGCCACGTCTGACCAGCGCTCGACCGATCGATAGCCCTCGAGCTCGATGCGAATTCGCTGCGGGCCGACGGGCAAGGTCAGGGTGCAGGGCGTCTGGGCGCTGAGCTTGCCTGCGACGAACACGTTGGCCGCGGCCGCCCGTCCCTTGGCGGTGACCACCACCCGCAGCTGGCCGCTGGTGGGCAGGGGCCCGCTGATGTCACTGGCGCGCGTTTCCACCTCACGCTCGTTGGGCGCGGGGCCCACGAAGGTGCGGTCGTTCTTGTCGAAGCGGTGAATGACCGTCTTCTGTTCGCCTGACTGGCCGGTGGCGCCCAGCGAGACGCCGGGCACCGACACCACGTCACTGTTCGACGCTTCCGGCACTTCGCCCGTGTCTCTACGCACGGGGGCGGGCGCGGGCGGCGGCTGCTTGAGGCGCGGCAGCACCCGGGTCTTGTCGGCGGTGAGCACGGGCGCCACGTTGAAGGCTTTGGCCAGATCGATCTTCTTCGCGGCCGAGGCCGTCTCGAGGTTGGTGAAGAACTCGGCGACCGACTCATGCCGCTCGTCGCGCCTCTTCGCGAGGCCCTCAATCAGCACCTGACTGACGCTCCGGGGCACCGTTTTGACCAGCGCGGTGGCGTCGGGGGGCGGGGTGTTCTTGTGCCCGTAGAGCACCTCGAAGTTGTTGTTACCGAGGTACGGCGGGCGGCCGGTGAGCAGCTCGAAGGTGACGGCGGCGAGCGCGTAGACGTCGGTGCGCTGGTCGATGTCTTCCACCCCGAGGATCTGCTCGGGCGACATGTAATAGGGCGTGCCCACCATGGCGCCGGGGCGGGTGAGGCCGGGGTTGGCCTGATCGCGGACCACGCCGAGGTCGAGAATGATCACCCGGCCGCCGACGCCGAGGAACACGTTCTGCGGCTTGATGTCGCGGTGCACCAGGCCGTTCGCGTGAAGGAACGAGAGGCCCGAGCAGATCTGCTTCACGATCGCGACGGTCTCGTTGAGCCCCAGCTTGCCGCCGTGCTTCTCGATCACATCGGAGAGCGTCAGGCCCTCGAGAAACTCCATCACGATGAAGGGCAGGGCCCCGCGCCGGCCGTGCCCATGAAAGGCCACGATGTTGGTGTGGCGCAGGCTGGTCATCTTCTCGGCTTCGCGTTCGAAGCGGGCCACCACCTTGGGCTTGCGGCAGTGCTCGGGCGCGAGAATCTTGATCGCCACGATCTTGTTGGCCGTCATGTCGCGGCCACGGAACACGCTGCCCATGGCGCCCTGGCCAATGCGCGTCTCGATGCGCCAGCGTTGATCGAGGATCTCGCCAGGCGTGACGTGCACGACGACTGTCTGTTCGGGTGCGTCGGCTGCCAAGGCGCCGCGAGCTTACACCCCGAAGAGGGCGGAGGCGTTGTCGCGCGTGACGCGCCGAATCACTTTTGAGCTCAGGCCCGCCTTGGCGAGGCGATGGGCCGCCCTGCCCAGCGCGAGGATGTCGCTGGCGCCATCTCCAGCGGCGGTGTCGAGCACCAGGCGCTCGGGGCCCAGGGAGCGCACCAGGGCGACGGCCTTCTCCACCGTGAGGTGATCGGGGTGGAGGGTGAGGCCAGCGACGTAGCCGAACTCCCGAATGGTGCGCACCGTTCGGCCCACGGCGCCGTCCACCAGAATGCGGTGGGGCGGCAACTCGCTGCGCTGGAGCGTCGCGAGCAGGCGACGGGTGAGCCGTTCCTTCTCCAGCCCGGGCGCCGACACGATCGCAGGGCGGTTAAACTGCTGCGCGAGCGCGAGCTGCTCGAGCAGCGCCTCCTCTTCACGTTCATCACCGCGAGCGAGGCCCAGCTGGCCCAGCGCGATCACCTTGCCGCCCTTGAAATAGTGCGGGAGCGCCTCGAGCACCTGGCCCAGACCGCGGTGAGGGAGCACGCGCGGGTGCACTCCCAGGGCGGCCCAGGCCTTGAGGCCCGAGCGTTCGAGCCGGGGCAGCTGCTTTCCCAGCAGCTCGTCGAAGTGGGCGAACACGCCTTCCGGAGTGGGCGGATGCGCGGAGGCATCGGCGACGGCCAGCACCGAGCGCACCCCGAAGATCTGGAGCGTCTCGAGGTCCTGATCCGTCAGTGCGGCGGGGTGGATGCGGGGGTCGAACACGCGAGCGAGATTGAATCACGGCTGGCCACCGCAGGTGGCAGACCAAAGACCCTCGCCAACGGGAAGTGAGCACTGCAGGTGGCAGTGCACCCGGGCGTGAATGCTCCAACGGGTGTTCGGGGACTTGGCCTGTCGAGGAAGTACGGGGCCCTGACGTTGGGATCCGGGTTTGCAGTCGCGGACTGCATGACGGCGCATCGTTCCGCGGCCCACAGCCAGGGCGCGATCCAGGAGACGGCGCAGGCGTTGGTGGCTCGGGGCGAGCTGGCTGAGGCGGTGCGTCTGCTCGATCGCTACCTCTCCGAGTTCGATGGTGATTGGGGCGTGTGGCTGTATTTCGGCGGGCTGTGTGCGCGGCTGGGCAAGCGTGAGCAGGCGATCGCGGCGTACCGGGCGTGTGCGCGGCAGCTGGAAGGTGATGGCCACTTCGCGCGGGCCCGTGAGGCGTTGATGAACGCAGTGCGGCTCACGCCGGCCGATGAAGGGCTCAAGCGGGAGATGGCGCAGATCGGCAAGCCGCCCGCACCACGTCCCGATCCGAAGGCTCAACTCACCGCGGTCATTCCGGGGCGGGAGCTCACTGACCCCTACATCGCGATCTTCGACATTCTCGACGCGGAGCGGGCGAAGTTTCAGGGCGAGCGGGGCATTCCCCTGGGCACGCGGGTCGAGAGCCGGAAAGGAACCCGGGCAGCTGCGGAGGGCCACCGTTAAAACGTCCGGCCCATGACGTCGACCGCTGTTGCTGGAGCCACTGGAAACCTCGGCCGGAAGATCGTCAAGGCGTTGTGCGTGAGGGGCGCCGAGGTTCGCGCGTTGGTTCGCCCTGGCACCACCGCCGAGAAGATCGCTTCGCTCGAACAACTCGGCGCGCAGATCGTCGAGGTCGACCTGGGTGATCGAACTGCGCTGGCGCGCGCCCTTGCAGGAACGGCGTGTGTGGTGTCGGCGCTCCAGGGGCTGCGAGAGGTGATCGTCGGCACGCAGTCGGTGTTGCTCGACGCCGCGGTCAAAGCCGGCGTGCCTCGTTTCATTCCTTCCGATTACTCCACCGACTTCACCCAGATGCCCCAGGGCACCAACCGCAACTTCGACCTGCGCCTCGAGTTTCACCGCAGGCTCGCGCTCGCACCCATTCGGGCGACCTCGATCTTCAACGGCGCCTTCATGGACATGTTGGCCTGGGGCATGGGGCTGCTCGACACCCGCGGCCATCGCGTCACGCATTGGGGCGACGACCCCAACGCGCTGCTCCAGTTCACCACCATGGACGACACGGCCGCGTACACCGCCGAGGCCGCGCTCGATGAGAATGCGCCCCGCTTCGTTCGCATCGCGGGTGATCTGCTGGGCCCTCGCCAGCTCGCCGCGGTGGCTGAAGCAGCGACGGGTGAAAAGTTTTCAGTGGTCTCTCTGGGCAGCCTGCAAGCGCTCGAGAAAGAAATCGAAACTCAGCGCGCCGCCGACCCCGCGCCCGAGAGCAGCCCGTTTCCGAAGTGGGTTCAGCTTCAGTACGCGCTGGGCATGATCAACGGGCTGGCGGTGGTCAAGCCGCTCGACAACGACCGCTACGCAGGCATTCGGTTGACCCGGGTGCAGGACTTTCTATCGAAGGTCGGCGCGCGGGCCTGACTCAGTCTTGACCTGCGGGCGCGCCCTCGTTGCGCGGGTCCGACGCCGCGGTCTTCACGCCGGTCACCGGGTCGACCATTACGGCCTCGGCGTCGCCCCAGCCGGGCACGAACTTGAAGGTGTGGCCCATCGCTTCGAGCGCGGCGCGGGTGGCGGGCTCGAGCCCGTCTTGATCGACCCAGACTTCGTCGGGCAGCCACTGGTGGTGAATGCGGCCGCGACTGACCGCGCGGCTGACGTCGAGCTCGCCGTCGAGCACGTTGCTGATCACCTGCATCACGGTGGTGGGAATGGTCGAGCCACCCGGTGATCCGACCGCGAGCTGCACGTCGTGATCGCGGCCCTTCATGAACACCAGCGTGGGCGTCATCGAAGAAGCGGGAATCTTGCCTGGCGCGATCTCGTTGGCCGCGCCCATCACCAGGCCGAACACGTTGGTCATTCCGGGCTGCGCGGTGAAGTCGTCCATCTCGTCGTTGAGCAGAATGCCGGTGCCCTTCGCGACCACGCAGCTGCCGAAGTAGTAGTTGATGGTGCTGGTGAGCGCGACGGCGTTGCCGTCTTTGTCGATCACCGAGATGTGCGTGGTGTTGCGCTGCGGGGGCGCGCCCTCGTCTTTGGAGGCGGGCAGCAATTCTTTGGGCATCAGCGACATCGAGCGCGTCGCCTTCTTCGGGTCGATGCGGGTCGAGAGTTCCCCCAGGTACGCGGGACCGAGCAGGCGCGACACCGGCACCTCGACGAACGCGGGGTCGCCCACGAACTTCGTGCGATCGAGATACGCGAGCCGCAGCGCCTCGATGAAGGTGTGCACGGCGTCGACTTCGCGCGAGGCCGGCCCTTTCACGCCGCGCGCCTCGATGAGGCCGAAGGTCTCGAGCATCGCGATGCCCCCCGCGCTCGGCGGAGGCATCGTCACCAGGCGTTGTCCGCGGTAACGGCCCTCGAGCGGCGTGCGCCAGGTGGCGTGATAGGCGGCGAGATCGTCGAGCGAGAGAATGCCGCCCGCTTCGCTCACGGTGGCCACCACCGCCTTGCCGATGGCGCCTTTGTAGAACGGCGTGTCGCCCTGCTTCGCGAGCAACGTGAGCGTCTTCGCGAGATCGGGCTGGGTGAGCTTGGTGCCGAGCGCAGGTGCGGTGCCGTTTTTGAGAAAGATGCGCGCGGCCTCGGCGTTGCCCTGCAGGCAGGCCTCGCGCTTACCGACGAGGTCGCGGTACTTCGGGGTGATCACGAAGCCCTGGGTGGCGGCGCGAATCGCGGGGGCGAGCACCCTGGCGCGCGGCAGCTTGCCGTACTTCGCGTGCAGCTCGAGGTAGCCCTTCACCGCGCCGGGCACCGCGATCGAGAGGGCGCCGTCGAGCGAGCGCTCGGCCACGAACTTCCCGTTCTCGACGTACATGTCGCGGGTGGCCTTCGCCGGCGCGACCTCCCGGAAGTCGAACGCCACGTCGCTGCCGTCTTTCGAGAGGTGAACGAGGGCGAACCCGCCGCCTCCCAGGCCCGAGTGATACGGGCCCACCACGGCCATCGTAAAAGCGGTGGCCACGGCGGCATCGATGGCGTTTCCACCCGCTTCGAGCATCTCGCGGCCCGCGGCGCTCCCAACCGGGTGGGCCGCCGCCACCGCGCCCCCCGCCCAGGGCCGGGCCGCAAAAGCGTTGAACGAGAGGAGCAAAAGCAGGCAGCTGACGCGCATGGGCTCTTTTACCCTGTGTCAGCCCGCGCACACCTCCTGCCACCACCATGGCGGCGGTGACACAGGCCCGTTTCAAATCGGCCTGCAAGTGGTTGAATTAAGGTGTCATCAGAGGTGGCACACGCTGTGCTAACTCAATGCGTCATCATGAACCACCACGACACGCAGAGCAGCCGGGCCTCCAATGAGGAAGCCCTCCGTGGTGCGGAGTTCCTGAGCGTTTCCACCTTCCTCAAGCCCCAGTTCCGGATCGCCGTGGCGCCCAGTTCGGGTGAGCTGCAGGTGAAGGTCGAGCTGCGTTTGTCCGAAGCGCGGGTGCGGCTCAGCGCTCGTCATTGACCCCGACCGGAGGCGTCTGCGAAAGGTCGTTTCATGACCCAATCGCTCGCTGCCGTCGTGCTGTGCGCAGGCAAGGGTACGCGCATGAAGTCCGATCGCGCGAAGGTGCTGCACCCGATCCTCGGGCGGCCGCTCGCGTGGTACCCCATCTCGACCGCTTACGAGCTCGGTGCTCAGCAGGTGGTCGCCGTGATCGGCCACCAGGCCGACGAAGTGAAGAGTGCCCTGGCCGGCGGCTTTCCTGAACACGCGCTGCAGTTCGCGATTCAGGCGCAGCAGCGCGGGACCGGCGACGCGGTGAACGCAGCGCGGGGTGCGTTGACGGCCTTCAGCGGCGCCGTGCTCATTCTCTACGGAGACGTGCCGCTGCTCACCGCCGAGACCTTGAAGCGGCTGATGGCCGCCTACGATCCTGCGAAGGGGCCGCTGGCGATGATCAGCTGCCGCCTGAATGATCCCACCGGGTACGGGCGGGTGCTGCGCGGCGCCGGGCATCGGGTGGAGGGCATCGTCGAACACAAAGACGCGAGCCCCGAGCAGAAGCTCATCTCGGAAGTGAACGCCGGCATCTACGTGGCCGACTCGAAGTTCCTCTGGGGCGCGCTCGAGCGCCTGACGCCGCAGAACGCGCAGGGCGAGCTGTATCTGACCGACATCGTCGCGCAGGCCGCGCAGATCGGCACCGTGGCGGTGATCGAGGCCCCGGCCGAAGAGACGGCGGGCGTGAACGATCGCGCCGAGCTGGCGGACAGAGCCGAGGTGATTCGCGCCCGCATCAACCTGCGCCACATGCGCTCGGGCGTCACCCTCACGCACCCGGCCTCGACCTTCATCGACGCGGGCGTGGAGATTGGCCCCGAGACCACCATCGGGCCCAACGTCTCCCTTCACGGCGCGTGTGAGATCGGCGCGCACGCCGTCATCGGCCAGGGCGCGGTGCTCACGAACACCACCGTGGGCGACGGCGCCGAGGTGAAGCCGTACTCAGTCACCGACGAGGCGATCATCGGGCCGAAGTGCCACGTCGGGCCCTTCGCGCGGCTGCGGCCGGGCACGGTGCTCGAAGAATCGGTGCACGTCGGGAACTTCGTCGAGACCAAGAAGGCGCGGCTGCGCAAGGGCACCAAGGCCGGCCACCTCGCGTACCTCGGCGACGCTGACATCGGCGCCGGCAGCAACATTGGCGCGGGCACCATCACCTGCAACTACGACGGCGTGAGCAAGCACGAGACCGTGCTCGGCGCGAACGTGTTCATCGGCTCAGACACGCAGCTGGTGGCCCCGGTACGAATTGGTGACGGTGCATTTATCGGGGCTGGCTCGACCATTACTGAGGATGTACCGGCCGGAGCGTTGTCGATTTCGCGCACGCCGCAGACGATTAAAGAAGGCTGGGCCGAACGGCGCCGCAAGGTGCTCGCAGGCCTCAAGCAGGACTGACGGAGCAAAGGAGAGAACTATGTGCGGAATCGTTGGCTACGTGGGTGAACTGCAGGCGGGGCCGGTGCTGGTCGGCGGCCTCAAGCGCCTCGAGTACCGCGGCTACGATTCGGCCGGCGTCGCCGTGCTCAACGGTGACCAGCTCACCGTGGTGCGCGCCACGGGCAAGCTGAAGAACCTCGAGGGCAAGGTCGCGGTCGAGATGCCCAAGGGCACCATCGGCATCGGTCACACCCGCTGGGCCACGCACGGCCGCCCCAGCGATGACAACGCGCACCCGCACACCTTCGAAGGCGTGTCGGTGGTGCACAACGGCATCATCGAGAATCACCTGGCGCTCAAGGCGGCGTTGAAAGCCAAGGGGCACGTGTTCGCCTCGGAGACCGATTCCGAAGTGTTCGCGCACCTCATCCGCTCGGCGCAGCAGGCCGGCAAGCCGTTCGTCGACGCGGTGCGCGCGGCGGTGGGGCAGATCAAGGGCACCTACGCGCTGGTGGCGATCAGCGACTCCGAGCCGACCAAGATCATCTGCACCCGCGAGTCGCAGCCGATGGTGCTGGGGTATTCCGAAGGGCAGAACTTCGTGGCCTCTGACGTCGCCGCGCTGCTCGAGCACACGCGCGACGTGGTGTTCATGGAAGACGGCGACTTGGCGGTGGTGACCAAGGCCGGCATCGAGCTGACCGATCGCACTGGCGCTGTGATCAAGCGCAAGGTCACGCGCATCGACTGGACGCCGGGCATGGCCGAGAAGAACGGCCACAAGCACTTCATGCACAAGGAGATCTGCGAGCAGTCGCGCGCGGTCGCCGACACGCTGCGCGGCCGCATTCTGCGTTCCGAAGGCGACGTGCACTTCGATGGGTGGCCGTTCTCCGAAGCGCAGATCAAGGCGATGGACCGGGTGTGGATTCTGGCGTGCGGCACCTCGTGGCACTCGGGCCTTGCGGGCAAGTGGATGATCGAATCGCTCGCGCGCATTCCGGTCGAGGTCGAGCTCGCCAGCGAGTTCCGCTACCGCGACCCCATCGTCAAGCCCTCGCAGCTGGCCGTGGCGATCAGCCAGTCAGGTGAGACGCTCGATACCCTGGCGGCGATGCGCGAGGCGAAGCTGCGCGGCGCGACCACCATGACGCTGTGCAACGTGGTGGGCTCGGCGATGACGCGCGAGGCCGACTTCACGGTGCTCACCAACGCCGGCCCGGAGATCGGGGTCGCGTCGACCAAGGCCTTCACCACGCAGTTGGTTGGGCTGTACCTGCTGGCGATCAAGCTGGGCCGGCTGCGCGGCACCTTGAGCCAGGCGCAGGCGCAGGAACACCTCACCGCGCTGTCCGGCGTTCCGAAGGTGATCGAGGCGGTGCTGAAGACCGAAGCCCACGTGAAGGAGATCGCGCGCAAGTACATGCACGCGCAAGACTTCCTCTTCCTCGGGCGCGGCACCATGCACCCGGTGGCGCTCGAGGGCGCGCTCAAGCTCAAGGAGATCTCGTACGTGCACGCGGAAGGCTACGCGGGCGGCGAGATGAAGCACGGGCCCATCGCGCTCATCGACGAGAAGATGCCGGTGGTGGTGGTGGCGCCGCAGGAGCCCCGCGTGCATTACGAGAAGATCATCGGGAACATCGAAGAAGTGCGCGCGCGCGGCGGTCAGGTGATCGTGGTGGTGGAGGAGGGCGACGAACACGCGAAGTCGCTCGGCACCGACTTCATCGAGATTCCGAAGACGAGCGCGTTGGTGGCGCCGTTGATCGCGACCATCCCGCTGCAGCTGCTCGCCTACCACGTGGCTGATCTGCGAGGCACGGACGTCGACCAGCCGCGCAATCTGGCGAAGAGCGTCACGGTCGAATGAAGACCCACTGTCTCCCTCTCCCCGCGGGGGAGAGGGCATGAGCTTCTCGATCACCGATCGAAGCGCGAAAGCGCTCCTCGCGCTCTTCCCGACCGCGCAAGGCCGCCCCGACGCGCCCACCTGGCTCGTCGATCAACTCGTCGACGCCGAACTCCACCGTCGCGGCTTTCCCGATGCGGTGAGCGGCGCGACCCACGCCCTCGCACTCAACCAGGGCCAGCTGCTCAAAGAAGAATTCGACATCTCGTCGCACGGCCACACCAACGGCTGGGAAATCGGCGCGGTGCTCGTCGACCCACTCGAGTTCACGCTCTTCAACATGCGCTACGGCTTCAAGGCCGGCGACGCCGCGCTTCGCGCAATGGTCGAGGGCATGAAGCAGGTCTGTCCGACGGCCAAGGTGGTGCGCATTCACACCGATGGCTTCGCGATCCTCCTGGGGCCGACGGCTGAGCAGACCGTGAAGCCCGAGCTGATCACCCCACTTCGCGAAGTGTTGCCCGCGAAAGTCGCCGCGGTGACGCCGCAAGACGCCGAGCCTGCGAAGCCGGTGGTGTTCACCTTTGGGCTCATCGCGTTGACGGTGGTCGAGCCGCCCAACTGGCAGATCCTCGGGCCGTTGGTCTGGGCAGAGTGCGAGCGCGCGCTGTTGATCGCCCGTCGAAAGCCGACTGAAGCGTTGCAGGTTCGGCGCGTGGTGATGGACGGCCGCCTGCCCGACATGCCGCGTTGACTGTGTTCTGCACTACAGATGTAGTGCACGCATGAAGTCAGCGCTTCTGCCTGCGACTCGCGTCACCCCTGCCTTGCGCCGCAGGGTCGAGTCTCTGCTCGATGAGGGGGAGACCGTCTCGAGTTTCATCGAGGACGCGGTCACCAGGCACGCAGAGTGGCGTGCAGCCCAGCAGTCCTTTGTGGATCGCGGTCTCAAAGCTGAGGCCAGCGACGATTGGGTGACGCCCGAGCAGGTCTTCAAGGCCGTTCGCAAGACGGTCGCGGCAGCCCGCAAGAAGGGGGCAGCGCGCTGATGGCTCGATATCGGGTGCGTTTCGCCCGCGCGGCCCTCGAAGACCTCGTCCGGCTGACTGCGCTCACCGAGATTGACGAAGGGGAGGCAGATCCCGAGGCGCGATTGGGTGATGCGGTCGAGGTGCTCGAGAGGCTGCCCTTCGTCGGACGCCGAGCACCCAGCGTTGGCGAACTCGATGGCTCGCTTCGTGAGCTGATCATTCCCAGCGGCGACTCGGGTTACGTCTTGCTCTATCGCGTAGGTCCAGGCCGGCTCGTAAGCGTCCTCGCCGCTCGGCATCAACGCGAGGAGCAGTACCACTGAGAACTCAGGCCGAAAGCTTGGCCCAGAGCCGCGCGGCGAACTCGTGATCACCCGCCGCCTCGGCCAGTTCGAGCGCGTGCTGGCACCGCGTGCGCGCCCGGAGCACCTCGTTGACCCGAACGTCGACGTCACCCATCGCTTCGACCAGCTGAATGAAGGCGGTGACTCTCGTGCGATCACCCAGCAGCTCGATCGCTGACTTCGCGTCGAGCATCGAGAGCACCTCGTACTCCATGCCCAGCGCCTGACCGCAGGCCGCTCGGAGGATGGCCAGGGCTTCGTCGGTCTTCTTCGCGCTCGCCAACTTGAGCGCGCGGGCGATGAAATCCGCCAGCTGTTTGACCAGCCTCAAGACGGAGTCGCGCTCACCCAGCATGCTCCCCGAAGATGTTCATGAATCTCCCCGGCGCAACAGCACCGCGCGCATTGACGCATCCGATGCAAAGGAAGAAGGTCCCCCCGAACCCACACCCGGAGCGACCATGCAGGCACCCAACGAGACCAGCGCCGTTCGCCGTGCCTACGACGTCCTTCGGAAGGCCGCGAATGCCAAGCCGTTCCTCGATGCCGACACCCGGGAAGATCTCCTGGCGCGCATGGAGAAGATGCTGCTCAAGCATCGCGACGACATCGTCAAGGCGATCAACGAGGACTTCGGTCACCGCAACGAGACCGAATCGCTCGTCGCCGACGTCTTCCTCCCGCTCGATGGCGTGCGCGACGCGAAGAAGCACGTGCGGGAGTGGATGCACCGGCGCACCGTCGGCGTTCACCCGCTCTTCATTCCCTCGCACGCCTTCATCGAGCCCATGCCGCTCGGCGTGGTCGCGATCCTCTCTCCGTGGAACTACCCGGTGAACCTCGCGCTGGCGCCCGCCGCGGCGGCTTTCGCAGCCGGCAACCGGGTGCTGATCAAGCCGTCCGAGCTGACCCCGAAGACCTCGGCGTTGATCGCCCAGATGGTGAGCGACTTTTTTCGCCCCGAGGAGTGTTCGGTGGTGCTCGGTGGTCCTGACGTCGCCCGCGAGGTCACCTCGCTCCCGTTCGATCACCTGCTGTTCACCGGTTCGACGCAGACCGGCCGGCTGGTGGCGAAGGCCGCCGCCGAGAACCTGATGCCCACCACGCTCGAGCTCGGCGGCAAGTCGCCCGCGCTGGTGCACGACAGCTACGATCTCGAGCGCGCCGCCGCCCGCATCGCGCTTGGCAAGACGTACAACGGCGGCCAGACCTGCATCGCGCCCGACTACGCCCAGGTCCCGCGCGCGAAGGCCGATGCGTTCGCCGAGAAGCTCAAGGGCATCATCGGCAAGCAGTATCCGAACGGGGCTGGCTTCACGACGATGGCGAGCGATCGCGGGCTCAAGCGCATGGAAGCGCTGGTGGCCGACGCGAAGGCGAAGGGTGCCCGCGTGGTGGAGACCTTCAAGGCGCCGGCTGGAACGCGCGCGTTCGCGCCCGTGATCCTGCTCGACGTGAAGGACGACATGCAGGTGATGCAGGAGGAGATCTTCGGGCCGATTCTTCCCGTCGAGACCTACGACAACGTCGATGAGGCGATCGCGAAGATCAACGGCCGCCCGCGCCCGCTCGCGTTCTATTACTTCGATGATGATCACGATCGCGTCGACAGCGTGCTCCACCGGGTCACCTCGGGCGGCGCGTGCATCAACGACACCCTGGGTCACTTCGCCCAGGAAGAGCTGCCTTTCGGCGGCGTCGGCGCCAGCGGCACGGGCGCGTACCACGGGTACAAAGGCTTCGAGACGTTCAGCCATTTCCGCAGCGTGCTGATGTCGAGCCGCGCGGGGTCGGCGTACAACACCTTGCGGCCGCCGTACTCGACGCTGGTGAAGAAGACCGTCGACTTCTTGATCAGTGGATTGAAGGGGCTGACCCGGTAAGCCCTCTCCCCGACCCTCTCCCCCGCGGGGAGAGGGAAAACATCAGCTCGCAGGCCGGGTGCGCGTGCGTGCCCAGTCGCGCAGCTTCTGAACGTCTTCGGCCATCGTCACCGCGAGCGGAGGCGTCTCCTTCGACGCAGTGAGCAGGTGCTCGGGGCTCAGCTCCACCCCGTCAGCGAACGCGTCGTAGAGCCCGGCCACCACCAGTTGCTCGATCTCCGC
>JAYVNA010000225.1:0-1896 GCA_043758715.1 Archangium sp. | reverse complement strand
TGCTGGTGCCGTAGAAGTTCCAGACGGTGCCCCTCCACGCGGGGAAGGCGGCGTTCTCGAAGTAGTCGAGCAGGGTGATGCGGGCCTGGGTGCGGGCTTCAGCGGGGTGCTTCTTCCAGGTGGTGCTCAGCTCGACTCGGTGGGCCTCGAGCTCAGCGCGCGCCTGCTCGTAAGCGGCGAGGGGAGAGGCGGCGAGGACGAGCGCGAGGAGCATTTCGCTTTGACGCGCGCGCTTCGCGGGCAGTTCCCCAGAGGGAGGCAGACGAGTTCGTCAGCCCTTGACCGCACCCGCGGTGAGCCCACCGACGAGGAACTTCTGCAGCGCAAAGAACAACGCCATCACCGGCGCCGAAATGATCAACGCGCCCGCCGCGAAGTGACCCCACTCGGTCTTGTACTCCCCGACATACCGCTGCAACGCCACCGGCAGCGTGAACCGCGCCGTGTCATTGAGCAGCGTCGCCGCGAGAATGAACTCGTTCCAGGCGGCCATGAAGCTGAACAACGCCGTCACCGCGAGCGCCGGCCGGGCGAGTGGCAGCACGATCTTGATGAACACCTGGCTGGGGGACGCGCCGTCCATGATCGCCGCTTCTTCGAGCTCCCGCGGAATGGTGTCGAAGTAGCCCTTGAGCATCCACACGCAGAACGGCAGCGACGAGGTCGCGTAGACCAGCACCAGGCCGCCGAGCGAGTCGAGCAGGCCGAGCCCCTGCAGAATCGAATACAGCGGCACCAGCATCAGCGTGGCGGGGAACATCTGGGTGATCAGCAGCAGCTGCATGCCCGACTGCTTGCCGGGAAACCGAAAGCGCGAGAGCGCGTAGGCCGCGGTCACCGCGAGCGAGAGCCCGATCACCGTGGTGGCGGTGCTCACCACCAGGCTCGAGAGCAACTGCCGCCCGAACAGCCATCGCCCCTGCGCGTCGGTCGAGCCGAGCACGTCGCGAAAATGATCGAGCGTCACCGCTTCGGGGAACGGGTTCGCGCTCATCGACAACGTCTGCGTGGGCGAGAGCGCCAGCTTGATCACCCAGAGCACCGGATACAGCGTCACCGCGCAGAGCAAGCTCAGCCCTGCGTGCAGCGCGAACATCTTCCAACGAGGCATGGTGCCGTTCATGCGGCCTCCGGGCCGGAGAGGCGCTTCGTGACCTGCGACCACGCGAAGAGCACGAAGAAGATCAACACCGAGTACGCGGCCGCGAAGCCGTACTGCTCGTTGCGCTGGAACGCCCAGCGATACGCCTCGCTCACCAGGATGTCGGTGCCGCCGCCCGGCTCGCCGCCGGACACGAGGTAGATGATGTTGAACATGTTGAAGGTCCACACGCTGCCGAGGATCACGGCGGGCAGCAGTGCGGGCTTGAGCAGGGGCAGGGTGATGCGACGGAACTGCGTCCACTTCGAGGCGCCGTCGACTTCAGCCGCTTCGTAGAGATCGGTGGGGATGGACTGCAGCGCGCCCAGCGACACCACCATCATGAAGGGAAAGCCCAGCCAGGTGTTCGTGATCACGTTGGCCGCGAACGAAGTGGCCCAGTGGGTGAACCAGCTCACCGGCTCGATGCCCAGGTGCCCGAGGATCGCGTTGATGGCGCCGAACTGCTGGTGGAACATGCCCTTCCACATCATCGCGGTGATGTAGCTCGGCACCGCCCACGGCACGATCAGCAGCACCCGGTACACGCCGCGCAGCTTGAGCAACGGGTCCTTCAGCAGGATCGCGAGGAACAGCCCGATGCTCACGTGCAGCACCACGTTCGCCAGCGTCCACGCGAGCGTCACCACCAGGGTGAAATAGAACGAGAGCGGCTCGGTGACCCGGTAGCCCTTCGAGGTGAGAATGTCGGTGAAGTTCGCCAGCCCCACGAAGGTGTACTCGCCGGCGTCGTG
>JAYVNA010000224.1:0-6126 GCA_043758715.1 Archangium sp. | reverse complement strand
GATGACCTCGGCGGGCCTCTCGCTCACGCAGCCCTTCACCGACTCGACCTTCTCCGTCACCGCGCGCACGAAAGACGGCACCGGCTCGGGTTGGAGCGGCCTCAACACCCGCCAACGCGCGACCCTCGACTTTGCCGCGGTGGGAAAGACCGCCGCGCAAAAGGCGGTCGCCTCTGCGAAGCCGAAGTCACTCGACCCCGGCCGCTACACCGTGGTGCTCGAGCCCACCGCCGCGGGAGAGCTGTTCGAGTACCTGACCTCGAACCTCGATCGCCGCGCCGTCGACGAAGGGCGCTCGCCGTTCACCGGCAAGGTCGGCCAGAAGCTCTTCAGCGAGCTCATCACGCTGCGCTCCGACCCGAAGACGGGCTCGATGATGCCCTACGATCACGAAGGCACGCCGCTGACTGCGCGCACCTGGGTGAAGGCCGGCGTGCTCGAGGAGCTCAACGTCAGCCGCTACTGGGCCCGGAAGCAGAAGCTCGCCCCCACTGGCAACTACGACGGCTTCGAAGTCTCGCCGGGCACCGCGAGCCGGGAGCAGCTGCTCTCGGGCATCAAGCGCGGCATCCTGGTGACGCGTTTCTGGTACTCGAACCTGGTCGACGCGCGATCGATCTCCATCACGGCGCTGACCCGCGACGGAACGTTCCTGATCGAGGACGGGCAGATCGCCGCCCCCATCAAGAACTTCCGCATCAACCAGTCGGTGATCGAGGCGCTGGCGAACGTCGACGCAGTGTCGAGCGATCGCCAGAGCACCCGCTCATCAGCCTGGAAACTCCCAGCGCTGCGGACGCACGACTTCCAATTCGCCAGTCAAAGCGACGCGGTCTAGGCAGCCCCGAGGTCGGCAAAATCGAGCACGAACCCGCCCTGCTCGTATTGCTGCAGGCGGGGGCGGCCGATGGTGTGACAGGTGGCGCAGAAGCTCCGCACGCCATCCGCTGAAATGCGGAGCTCGAGGGCTCCGCCGCAAGTCGGGCACGCATGAGGAAGTTGCAGCTCTGCAGTGCCTTCGCTGATGACTCGAAGCTCGGTGTTCATGGACCAACAGGTACGGCCGCCAGCCGCACCTGCAAGGTCTTTTGCCCTGACTGGAGTAGCTGAACGGCTAGCGATTGTTTTGAGCCGCCAGCAACGGCATCAGCAACTGGTTCGCGCCCGACCCCTGGGGAAGCAGGGTCACGGGCGCCCCGCTGTCGAGCAGCTTCTGGGTCTCGAGCAGCTCGAACATCGCTTCCATCACCTCGGGGTCGGCCGCGATCACCTGCAGGGCCTTGCCGACGATGAAGGGGCGCTGCGCGGCGGCCCGGGCGAACTCGGCGGCGGCCTTCGAATCAGCCGACGACTTGATGATGTTCACCTGGTTGTGGCCGTCCTGACTGATGGCGGAGGTCACCTGGCGCAGCCGGTTGACGACCTTCTCTTCGATGCCGCGAATCATCGCGACGTCGCGGAAGTGCACCTTGCGAATGTAGACGCTGCCGAGCTGGTAACCCCATTCGGCGGACCGCGGCGTCACTTCGTTGCGCACGGCCTGGCTCATCACGTGCCGGGTCTCGAGCATGTCGCCCAGCTTCATGTTCGAGAGCGTGCGCACGGCGGCGTTGCTGACGTTGGCGCGCATCGAGCCGCGGGGGTCGGCGTTCTTGAAGATGAACGAGACGGGCTCGGCGACGTACATCTCGTACCAGATGCCGATACCCATCGGAGCGCCTTCCTCCGAGTTGACCGGCTGGCTGCGCAGGTATTCCTGATCGAGCCGCAGGTCGACGGCGTGCACCTTGCCGAAGAGCGGAATGAGCGCGGCCTTGATGCCCAGCTTCGCCCACAGAAAGTGCAGGCCCGGCTCGTTGATGGTGCCGAGCACTTCACCGAAGAGCGTGAAGACGTAGGCGCGGCGCTCCTCGACGATCGCGTACAGGCCAAAGACCTTGGCCAGCCACATCGCGATGGGAACACCGATCAGGCACGCCATGAAACCGACGAACATCGAAATGAAGAAGCTCACGGTTTCACCTCCACGAACGCGTTCTTGGCTTTGCTGAAGAGGCTCAACTTGACGTTGCGGACGTAGGCGTTGAGCACGCCCGAGCCGCCGTTCTTCTTGAGGTCGGCCAGCTGCTGCGCGAGCTGCACCAGCGGCTCGACTTCGGCCTGGCTGTTGAGCGTGTTGATTTCCACCGCGCGGCGCGACTGCACCAGCTTCTGATCGGCGGCGGCCTGCGCCAGCGAGACTTCGGCGCCGACGGAGTTGTGGGCCGTGTTGATGGCCGCCAGCGCGCTCTCGACGTCAGGCGGCGGGTCGATGCCGGTGATCAGCGAGGCGTCGAGCACGATGCCGTAACGCGCGGTCGACGACATGCAGCCCTTGTCCATGTCTTCGTTCAACAGGCGCAGGTTCTTGCGGAGGTCGTTGATGGAGACGCCCGCCGCCGCCGAGAGGTCACCCGCGTTGGCCACCGCCGCGGTGGCGATCTGCTGGTGCTCGGGCGCTTCAAAGCTGGCGATCTTCTGGCGCAGAATCGAGACGAAGTAGCCGAGCACGTGCACCAGCGGGCGCTTGACCCCGAAGATGTACGCGTAGAGGTTCTGGTCGCTCACCCGGAAACGCAGCTGCCCGACCAGGCCGATGTTGAGCTGGTCCTTGGTGACGGCGTCGAGCTCGGTGCCGCCGCGGTTGGCGTTGATGTCTTCGGCGTCGAAGGCGAGGTTCACCGTCTCGGTGGCGATGGAGACCTTGTAGATCTTCTCCCAGGGCCACTTGAAGTACGGACCGCCGGGCTGAATGACCACCAGCTGGGGGTAGTTGTAGCGCTCGCGCTCGTCAGGCCGCAGGTACTCGGCCATCGGGTTGTCGAGGGTGGTGGTGGAGAGGCGCTGCGCGCGCCCGAACGAGGTCTTCACCACGCGCTCGTTCTGGTTGACCGTGAAAAAACCACGGACCACGTACATCAACAGGAACCAGCCAATCGCGCCGAAGAACAGGCCGATGAATGAGATCTCCATCTTGGGTCCACCCCTTAAGTGAGAAGCGGGGCGAACCTTAGACCCCCCCTCGGGAAGGCCTTAGCGATTTCGCGTCAGGTGAAGCGGGCCCAGACCGGAGCGTGATCAGAAGGCAGGGTGCCCTTGCGCGCCTCGCGATCGACCTCGGCCTCTTCGCAGCGCGCCGCCAGATCGGCGCTGACCAACACGTGATCGATGCGAAGCCCCTGGTTCTTCTGCAGCGCCCCGGCCCGGTAGTCCCACCAGCTGTAGACGCCGCCTTCGGGGTGCTTGAGCCGAAGAAGATCGGTCAGCGAGTTCGCCTTCACCAGCGCCGCGTACGCCTCCCGCTCCCTGGGCGAAGCGAGGGTCTGTCCCTGCCACAGCGCGGGGTCCCAGGTGTCGAGGTCTTCGGGCGCTACGTTGAAGTCACCGCACACCAGCAACGGCCTGGGCTGCGCGCTCAGCCAGCGAGAGAGCTTCGCGTACCACTCCAGCTTGTATTGATAGGCGGGCGTGCCCAGCGCCTGTCCGTTCGGCGCGTAGATGGTCACCACCCGGATGCCCTTGAGGGTGCCGGCGATCAGCCGCGCCTGCTCGTCGCCATCGCCCAGGTTGTGCACCACGTCGGTGACGGGTTCCTTCGAGAGGATCGCCACCCCGTTGTAGGTCTTCTGCCCGAAGACTTCGGCGCGATAGCCTGCGGCCTGCACCTCGAGCCGGGGGAACTGCTCGCTGGTGCACTTGAGTTCCTGCAGGCAGAGCACGTCGGGGGAACGCGTCTTCAAGAAGTCGAGGAGCCGCTCGAGCCGCGCGCGTACGGAGTTGATGTTCCAGGTGACGATCTTCACCCCACGGCAGATGCCGTGATGCGCTCGGGTTGTCTAGCGCCCGATGAATGACGGCAAGCAGCTCCCACCAGGGGAAGAAGGCTCCAGGTGGGCGTGCAGCTCGGCGCCGATCTCCTCGTGGACGCGCTCGACCACGCGGTCGATCAGCGTGCCCTGGAGCTCGAAGCAATTCGAGAACACCACGAGGGAAGCGACCGAGCGCAACGCCAATGAGCGCCCGAGGTCATGGAGGGTGCCGGCGAGGAACACCTGATCGTTGCGAGCGCCCTTCACGCGCATCGATTCGACGAGCGCCGGCTGATTCTTGCGGAAGTGAGCGAGCACCCTGTCTGCCAGCGCCTCCACGCGCGCCTGCTCTTTTGCGGTCAGCTCAGCTTCAGCAGGTGCGGTCTGACCACGAAGCGCCATCAGCCCTTCGAAGCGCGAGGGCAGGTCGCGCCGGGGACGGGCCGGCTGCGACCAAAAGAAATTCAGGCGCTTCCGCTGTGGCGGGGCGAATTTTGCGAAGACACGTCGGAGCCAATTCCACATCGGCAGCCCTCCTGACGGAACAGGGCTGCATGGGCCGGGCCGATCAGCCGCCCGCTGACGTGTAGCGCCCAATGCTGCGCAGCCAGATGGCCCGGGCGACCGCGGCGAAGACGAATGCCCCCAGGATGCTGGAGACCAGCGTGGCCATGGACAGCCGCCCCAGCAACGCCTCCGCGGGGAAGGTGGTCATCACCGCGAGCGGAATGATGAAGGTGAACACGAGCTTCACCGCGCCCCGGAACACGCTCGAGGGCCAGCGCGCGGCATCGAAGATCGAGCTGAACAGGTACGTGAGGTTGTCGACCTTCACCACCACGAACGCCGCCGAGATGATCAAGATCCACAACGAATAGAGCAGCAACGTCGCCACCGCGAAGAGCACCAACGCGGTGAGCACGCCCAGCGCCGACGGCCCGTGCCCGATGCGATCGAACGCGACCGCGAACACCAGGCCCGAGGTGACCAGGCTGAAGACCCGGAAGAGCTGAAAGCGCGAGGTCGAGACCAGGAACTGCGCGTCTGCGGGCTTGAGCAACACGAAGTCGAGCGTGCCCTTGCGAATGTGGTCGATCACCGCCTGCAGCCCGGGGTTGATGGCGCCGTCGAGCACGCCCTGCAGCAGAATGAAGCAGGCGGTCACCACCAACGCTTCGCCGAAGTTCCAGCCGGGAATGCCGGGGCGGCTCTTCTCGCCGTACACCACGAAGAGCGGCACCACGGCGGTCACCGTCCAGAACAGCGAGATGATGGCGTCGACGAAGAAGTCGAAGCGGTACTGCGCGGCCAGAAGCGCCGAGGCACGCAACTGCAAGCCGAGGAGCCGGAGATAGCGCGTCATCGCCTCAGCCCCCGAATGCCTGGAAGCGCTTGATGCCGCTGCGCCACAGCAGCAGCGAGATCACGATCATCGCCCCGGCCCAGCCGTACTGCGCCGCGAGCAGGGGCAAGGCTGCGTGCACGTCGAGCTGACCGGTCATCAACTCCACCGGCAGCGCGATCTGGTAGCGAAAGGGCAACCACTCCGCGGCGGTGCGCAGCCACGGGGGGAAGAGATCGAGCGGGAAGAGGTAGCCCGAGAAGACGAAGAAGGCCGCGAGCCACACGTCCATTATTTTTATCGAGCTATCCAAGAAGAAGCTCAAGCTGCCGATCGCCACGTTCGCGAAGAAGGTGATGAGCCAGCCGCCGATCATCGCCAGCGGCCAGAGCAGCCACACGCCCCAGTCGCCGGTCATGCGGTTCAGCTCGGTGACCATCAGAATCGCCAGCACCGGCAAGGTCACCACCGCGCGCATCGGCATGTAGGCGAGGTTGGCCATCGCGTAGGACAACACCGGGTGCATCGGGCGCAGCAGCCGCATCGACAACATGCCCTGGCGCACCTCGAAGTTGATTTCCCACGCGGCCCACGCGGAGATCAGCTGCCGCACGATGAACACGCTCAAGAAGTACGCGATGAAGGCGCCGCTGCCCCAGGCCTTGCCGCCCTGCCCCGTCACCGGCGCCGCCTCTGACACGGTGGTCCAGAGCATCATCATGATGAGCGGCATGGTGGTGGCGAAGACCCAGACCAGCATCTCGGCGCGGTAGGCCACCGCCTCGGCAAAGCCGATGCGCAGCAGCGTGGGAATGGCGCGCAGGGTGGAAAACGATCTCACGCGGTCTTCTCCCGGGCGGCGCGGCTGCGGGAAAAGAGCTCGCTCATCACCTCTTCGAGCGGCGGATTTTCGACGTTCAAATCGAGCACCGGCAA
>JAYVNA010000223.1:0-6129 GCA_043758715.1 Archangium sp. | reverse complement strand
AGCACGGCAACGAGGGCGTGGTCTTCGCGTACGCCGATGCCTTCCTCGAGAAGGGGCTGATCACCTGGGAAGTCGAAGCCTTCGCGCGCGAGGCGGTGAAAGACCTGCCGGTGCCCCTGGGTCTCGCCGGCGTGAAGGCGGTCAACGCGGCCGTGCAGCACAAGCTCTCGGGCCGGGACGCCGGGCTCTCGGTCTCGGCTTCTGCCTCGGTCGCGCAGGATCGCGGCAGCCGGGTGTGGCTGCTCAAGGCAGCGCTCGAATCCCTCGGCTATGACGCGCGGCTGGTGGCGGTGCGCGCCTTCACCGCCGACCCCGCGCCCTACCTCTTCCCCAACGAAGGGCTGCTCCCGTACATCTGCCTGCGCGTGAGCGTGCCGGGCGCAGAGACGGTGTGGCTCGACCCGCTGGTGCGCTTCGCTCCGTTCGGTGAGTTGCCCGAGTTCGCGCTCGGCGGGCTCGAGGCGTACGTGCTCCCGGAGCAGGGCCGCCCGCTGGAAAAAGTGAAGACGCCGGAACGCAGCACCCGCCCCGGCAAGTCCGTCAGCCTCGAGCTCACGTTGGACGCGCAGGGCCAGCTCTCTGGAAAGGGCGTCGAGACGTACAGCGGCTTCGAGGCCGCGCAGCTCGCCGAGGCCCTGGAGTCGCTCTCGCCTGATCAGCGCGACCAGGCGCTGCAGTCGGCGCTCTCGCGGTACTTCGGTGGCGCCGATCTCTCGAAGCTGCAGGTCGACGCCAGGCGAGACGTGGGCGCGCCGGTGACGGTGTCCTACGAGTTCCTCGCGCGCCGCTTCGGCCGGGTGGAATCAGACGGCCGCTTGATCGCGGCCTCGCTCACCTATCCCTTGATGGTGGGCCGAAGGTTCCTCGCCGTGCCGCAGCGGGTGACGCCGCTGTTCATCGACTCGAGCGAAGCGAGCTCCACCCGGGCCACCCTCACCATGCCCGCGGGCTGGTCACTCAAGAGCCCGGTGGGCGAAGTGAAGCTCAACGGTCCTTCGGGTGAGTACGTGCGCCGCGAAGTGCAGCAGGGCTCGCAGCTCAAGATCGAAGAAGACTTTCACCTCACCCAGGCCCGCATCGTGCCCAGGCAGTACGACGCGTTCGTGCAATTCGCCGGCGAAGTCGACCTCGTGCAGCAGCGCGATCTGCTCTTCGAGAAAAAGTAACCAGGGCTCCTTATTACAACCGGGTTACTGAAAGAGCCGACTTGCGAAAGGGCACCCGGCGGATTATCGGCTGATCAGCAGATGGCGGCTCATTCTCACCCTCACGCTGATCCGCCCGACACCCTGGGTCAGGTGTTGTCGGCCGTGTGTGCAGTGCACTGCGTGAGCACGCCGCTGATCGTCGGCCTGGCGCCCGCGTTCGCCTCGGTGTTCGGCGGAGCGCACCCGGTGTTGTTGGTGCTCGTCATCGGCGTGGCGCTGTGGTCCTTCATTCCCGGCTATCGCTGTCATCACAGCCGCCTGGTCGCGGGCCTCGCCCTGGCCGGCATCAGCCTGCTGTCGCTCGCCGCCTTCGTCTTTCACGGCAACCTGGTGCTCGAGACCGCGGTCAGCCTGGTGGGCGCGAGCACGATGATGATCGCGCACTGGCAGAACCGGAAGCTGCTCCGTGAAGCGCACGCCCACTGATCGGTCCCGGCCGAAGTCGAAGCCGAAGTCGAAGCCGAAGTCGCGGCCCGCGGAACTCCCCGACGTTCGTGACGGCCTCACCCGCACCGAGCGCATCGTGCTGACCACCCTGCAGGAACTGCAGAAAGCGCGCGAAGGCCGCAGCGTGCCCACCATGGAGCTGTGGGGCCGGGTGGTGGAACAGGTCGACCTCAGCCAGGCCGAGCTGCAGGCAATTCTCTCCCGGCTCGCGGGGCGCTGATACCTTCGGCGCCATGAACCGACGCGACGCGCTGAAGACCACCGCAGCTGCTGGAGCCGTTCTCTCTTTCGCCGCCCTGGCCGCTGACCCGCCGAAGGCCGCAGTGAAGCCGTCGGGCATCGCCGCTCACAAGGAAATGTACGACGCCGCCATGGAGTGCGTGCGCGTGGGCCAGGAATGCCTCGACCACTGCATTCGCAACCTCTCCACCGGCGACAAGATGATGGCCGAGTGCGCGGGCACGGTGCAGGCGATGTTGCCCCTGTGCGAGGCGGTCACCGAGCTGGTGCGCCTCGATTCAACGCACCTCAAGGCGCTCGCCGCCGTCTGTGCCAAGGCCTGCCGCGAGTGTGAGGCCGCCTGTAAGAAGCACGCCTCGATGCACGCCGAGTGCAAGGCGTGCATGGAAAGCTGCGGCCGCTGCGCCACCGCCTGCGAAAAGGCCTAAGCCCTCAGAGCTTCGCCTTGATGGTGTCGACCATCGTCTTGATGGCCGCCGCGTCGAGCTTGCCTTCGTGGGCGAAGAGCACCGTGCCTGCCTGGTCGAAGACGACGACGTCGCTGTTGTCGTCGGCCAGCTTCCATTCCTTCACCAGCGCCTTGTGGAGGTCGCGCACGTAGATGGTGTCGGGGTAGGCCTTCTGTTTCTCCTTCAGCTTGCCGTCGATGGCGAAGTTGGGAAGCCAGGTGGCCGCCATGTTGATCACCGCGATCGACTGGTACTTGTCGCCCGGGAACTTCTCGGCCTTGAGCGCCTCGGTGGCCGGGTTGTTCAGGTCGGCGAAGTCGGGGTCGACGTAGAAGATGACGAAGACCTTTCCTTTGATCTCGTCGCTGCTCCACGCCTCGCCCGTCACCCGGCCGCCTTCGTTCTTCGCCAGGGTGATGCTCTTGGGCTTCTCGCCCACGGGAAGCGCGGCGAGTGCTGCGTGGGACATCAACGCCGTCAACAGGGCCGTGGTTCGAAGGTTCATCCGCGCAGCATAGCGGTTGGGGCACCGCGCACGTGACTTCGCTTCTGTGGAGAACTCAGCGGGCCGTGGGCGCCGACCAGGTGATCAGCAACGCCACCGACTTACCCTCGCTGCCGGGGACGTCGGCCTTCACCTCACCTTGCGCGCGGCAGAACACCAGCACGTACTTCAAGGCGCCCCGCCAACCATGCACCACCAGGGGATCGACCGCGTCGACATAATCGATCTGCAGCCGTCCGCTGCGAGGGGCTTGCGAAGTCCACTTCGCCGAGATGCCGCGCGCGGTGCCCCTCAGGAGATCGTTGAAGCGCTCGAACAGCACCGACGGCTCGTTGCCCTTGAGCGTGAGGTACATGCGCGCGAGCGGCGCGACGATGCCTTCGATCGAGCCGCGGGTCGCTTCCTCCATCACCGCGGCAGCGGCATCGGGACCCTTGAGCTTGCACAGGGTGACGAGCACTTCATCCATCGAGCGGCCCGGGTGGAACTTGAAGATCCCGCCCGAGGCCAGCGCTTCCCGGGTCGCTGGCGTCACGGCCGCCTTGAGCTCAGCGGCGTAGCCCAGCTTCTCGAGCGCTTTGGCGATGCCGTTGACCGTGTAGCCGCTGAACTCGTGTTCCACGTCGCCTCGCCTTCGAGCGCATCGTAGCCCGACCCCTTGGCGAGTTCGCGGTGACGGGTGTCGTGAGGCATGAAGTCGATTGTATGCGATTTAATTGCATTCAATTAAACGGGCGCGCATTCATTCAGCCGTGAAGACGCTCCTGCTCGAAAACCAGCTCTGCTTTTCGCTCTACGCGGCGTCGCGGGCGATGACCGCCGCCTACGGCCCGCTGCTTGAGCCGCTGGGGCTGACCTACCCTCAGTACCTCGCGATGATGGTGCTGTGGGAAACCGAGGACCTCTCGGTCAAGGCGCTGGGCGAGCGGCTGCAGCTCGACTCGGGCACCCTGACGCCGCTGCTCAAGAAGCTGGAAAGCCAGGGCCTGGTCACGCGCACGCGCGATGAAGCAGACGCCCGCGTGGTGCGCCTGGCCCTCACCGCCCCCGGCCGCGCGCTCAAGAACAAGGCCCGATTCATTCCCCCCGAGCTCGTCTGTCAGATGGGCCTCGACCTTCAAGGCATCGCCCGGCTCCGCAAGGAACTGACGGCCCTCACCCAGGCGCTTCGCGCGGCGAACGCGGCGTCATCATCGAAAGAGCACACCCCATGACGACCCCGACTCCGCTGTACTCCGCGCACGCCACTTCCAAGGGAGGCCGCGGCGGCAACGTGAAGTCAGAGGACGGCCTTCTCGACTTCAACCTCACCGTGCCCAAGGCGATGGGCGGCGACGGTGCGAAGGGCACCAACCCCGAGCAGCTCTTCGCGGCCGGCTATTCCGCCTGCTTCGCGGGCGCGCTCTCGGTGGTGGCCCGCACCCAGGGCATCAACCCGGGCGCCTTCGGGATCAGCGCCGACGTCACCTTCAACAAGGGCGACGACGGGTACAGCATCTCCGCGCGGTTGATCGGCCACTTCCCCGAGCTCGAGCGCAGCCAGGCGCAGCAGCTGATGGAAGCGGCGCACCAGGTGTGCCCGTACTCGAAGGCCACCCGCGGCAACATGCCCGTCGAGCTCACGGTCGCCTGAAAGAAATCAGCGCAGCTCGATCAAGCCCGGCGCGGGCCCCGTCGAGTTGCGTGACCAGCTGACGGTGCGAGGCGGCGCGCCTTTGGGCGTGTCCTCGCGCCAGGCGGTCACTTCGAGTGAGGGTGGCGGGGTGTCGAGGCCGAGCACGGACCACGGCACCTCGAGTTCGGCCGCCCACTCTTCGTCGTCTTCGCCATCGTCGACATCGAGCGTTCCGTCGAGGTCGACCGCCAATCGCACGCCCGGGGGCGCCCCCGTCATCGTTCCCGAGGCGTGCACCGTCAGCTCGAGGGTTTTGCCCAGCCGCAGGTGCACCGCATCGCTCGCGCGGACGTCTTGATCGGCGCAGTACACGCTCAGCCACAGCGAACGCGGGGTCCACAACGCGCGCAGCTCGGTGTGCGGCGACAGAAAGCCTCCGTCGAGCAGCGAGCCGAAAGCGCCGGTGGAAGGCGTGGCGATCCATTCCGGCTCTTCGACTTCGCCATCGAGCGTGGGTTCGACGCCGGCCGAAAGCGCGATCAACCGGGGGCCGGAAAACGCAGGCGGCGAACGCGAACATCCCCCCAGGGCCATCACCACCAGCAGGGCCCCCCGCATCAGGGCACCGTGAAGGTCGACACCACGGCGCGCGCGGCCGAATCGAACTGCACCACCCGGAAGCCCGAGGTGAGCTGCTCGATGGTCGCGTAGCCGTAGACCGCGTTGCCGCTGATGGGAGCGCCGCCCACGCCTTCGACCAGCTGGGTCCCCGAATGGCTGAAGGTGTGCGTGTGGCCGACCAGCATCATCGTCGGGGGCCGGGCCCGAAGCTGGGCGTCCATCGCGGTGGTGCAGGGGGCCGCGACTCCGAGCGCCTCGTGGCGCACCACGAAGGTGAAGGTGGTGCTGCGCGCGAGTTGCTGGCTGAGCCAGGCTTCCTGCGTGGTGTCCCAGGCGTTGCAAGCGGCGACGATGAACTTCGCCGTCCATCGGCCCCCGGGCTCGTTCACGTCGAACGCGTAGTACAGCTCGGTCTTGCCCAGCGGCTGCAGCAGGGCGTCTCGGAAGGCCACGAGGTTCGAGGTGACGTTCGCCGCCCCCGCGCAGTTGCCCGCCGTAGCGCCGGTGCACTCGTGGTTTCCGAACGCGGGGAAGACGAGGCCGCTGTAGCCCGCGCGCGCCGTCTTGTACTTGCCCATCTGGGTGACGCCCTGGGTGCCCGTGGTGCGCGCAAACATGTAGTCGCCCGTGGTGATGACGAACTGCGGGCGGGGCGACATCGCTTCGATGGCGGCGTAGATGCCGCTGATCACCGCGCTCGGGTAATTCGGCGTGTCGTCGATGAACGGCGGGCGGGTGTCACCCACCACGGCGAAGTACAGGCGCGAGGCGGTGCCGCCGTTGGGCCCGATGGTGGCGCTCACGCCCGCGTCGTCGAGGGGTGGCGGGCCGGCATCGCGCACGCCCGCATCACTTCCCGCACAACTGCTCGGAGGCCGCACGCACCGGCTCGTCGTCTCATCGCACCACCAGCCCCCGAAGCACCCGTTGGGCTGGCAGGCGCCTGCGTCGCCGGTGCACGAGCGGCAGGTGGAGTTCGTGGCCGGCGCGCGCAAGGTGCCGCAGAGCGTTCCGCCATCGCTGCCCGCGTCGACCGGGGTGACA
>JAYVNA010000222.1:0-6136 GCA_043758715.1 Archangium sp. | reverse complement strand
CCTTCTCTCGGGCCTGGGCGGAGAAGAGCCGCTCGACGTCGGTGATCAGGGTGATCAGCTCGAAGTCGGTCTGCTCGAGCGTGAGGCGCTGCGCCTCGAGCTTGGTGACGTCGAGCAGATCATCGATGAGCGAGACCAGCAGCCGTCCGCTGCGCTGGATGACCTCGAGCTGTTCGCGGGTCACCGGGTCTTTCGAATCGGCCAGCATCAGCTCGGTCATGCCGAGCACGCCGTTCATCGGCGTTCGAATCTCGTGACTGATCGACGCGAGGAAGAGGCTCTTGGCGCGGTTGGCGGCCTCGGCCTTCTCCAGCATTTCGCGGCGCACCGCGTAGAAGCGGCCCGCGAACAGGGCGGACATCGCGAGCGCGGTGGCGATGTTGAGCGACTTCGAGAGGAACGGATTCGGGTCAACCACCTGCACGGTGTAGCCGTGGTGGCCCAGCCACAAGGCCGCCACCGAAACCGCCGCGGTGAGCACCGCCCAGCGGGCCGCGCTCTTGCCGCCGAAGGTGAAGCCCGCGACCAGCGGCACGATGACGGAGAAGAACAGCCCGGTCTCGTCGATGGGCGTCTGTGCGAGCACTCCGGGGCCGTAGAGGAGCAGGGCGCTCCCGAGGGTGAGCTGCATCCACGGCGAGAGGCTGCGGGTGCGCTTGAGCCCCCACAACGTCAGCGGGCCCATCAGCACCAGCAGGCCGTTGAGCGCCACCTGCAGCCAGATGCCCTCGAAGATGAAAAGCACGGTCCACGCCACCGCCATGGGCCAGGCGATGAGCCAGCTCTGAATGGCGAAACGGGCGCGCGCGCGAAGCTCGGCATCGCTGACGTCCGGCATCAACCAATCTGTGACCCGCCCCCCCCAAGCCCCCACTCGCATCAGGTGGTCATACCGGGCTCCCTCTCGCGGGGCCAGCCGGGGCAGGATGGAGAAGCCCCCATGGATCAGCCCGCCCTTCACGGTTTTCTGAGGTCAGGCGCGCGCCAAGTCCTTGAGTCTACGCGCGGCCGGGCTGGTGTCAGTCTTGCGAGAGGAGGTGGCGCCATGAGGTTTCTGCTCGCCCTGACGTTGCTCTCCAGCCTCTGCGCCTGCCAGCCGGAGTTCGACGATCACACCATTCCCCAGCTCACCACCCTCGCTGACTACGAGAAGCTGGCGGTCACTTCGAACGGGCGTTCAGAAGCGAAGTTCATCATCACCAGCTTCGGCACGTCGCCTTCGATGCGCTTCATGGACAGCCATTTCTACGCGCTGCACGACGAGTGGTACTGGTTCCGGCTGCTCAACGGCGTGCACGTGCCGGGGCGCGAAGGCGTGGTGCCGGTGGAGAACCAGCACTTCGAGACCATCGCCGACATCTACACCTGGGCGCGCAAGACCGATCCGTTGCCGCTCGACCTCGCGTGGGTCGGTGACGATCGCCTCTACAGCCCGCGCTTCTACACGCTGGCGCTCGACATTCGCCCGCGCGCGTTTGGCCTGGGCACCTTGCTGCATCTCACGGCGCGGGGCGCGCGACCGGAGCGCTGGGTGTTTCAGCTCGAGTTCCCCGATTCGGTGAATCACGGGGAGCTGGTGACCTTCTTCGAGCGCGTCGACGCGACCGTCCCGCCTGAGCTGCGCGGCAAGGTGTTCTGGGTGGTGCGCTCACCGCAGCAGGAAACGCTCGCGCAGGACATGGAGGCGCAGCAGCTTCGTTTTCACGAGCGCATTCTGCGGCTCAAGGACCTCATCGTGGACGGCGAGGTCGAGGTCTACAACGGCGGGCTCACCGCGGGCCGGCTGCGCGTGATTCGCTCGGGCGAGAGCTTCGAGGGCACCAGCTCGACGGACATTCTGGTGGTCGAAGACGTGCCTGATTTTCTTCCGCCCGCGGCCGGGGTCATCACCGCGGTGCCACAGACGCCGCTCGCGCACTTCAACCTGCTGGCGAAGAACCGCGGCATTCCCAACGTGTACGAGGGCGGGCTGCTCGATCACCAGGACCTGCTCGACCTCGCGTGGCTGCACGCGCCCGTGGTGCTGAAGGCGTCAGCGCCCGGTGAGCTCGTCATCAAGCAGATCACCGAAGCGCAGCTCGCGCAGTGGCTGCAATTGCAACACAAGCCGCCGGTGGCGGTGCAGCAGGTCGACGTGAGCACGCTGCCCTACAGCCAGGACCTGCGCTCGCTGCGGCTGGAAGATTCCGCCACGCTCCGCCCCTCTTTGGGAGGGAAGGCCACGGGCTACCTCGCGCTGCTGGCGGTCATTCCCGATTCCACGCCTGATCAGCTCGAGGCCATCACCATTCGGCCCTACGTCGAACACCTCGCTCAATTTCGTGCGCGCATCACCCAGATGCTCGCCGCGTCCGAGTTCGGGGCCGATGCCCGCGTTCGTTCCCTGGCGCTCGAGGGGGAAGCGCGCTTTCGCACCAGCCATCCTGCAGACGAGGCCTTCGCCACCGCCTTCCTCAACGCCCACGGACCGGGCGACGTGCTCGGTGACTTCGCGCGTGCGGGTGGCCTCAAGGACAGCATTCGTGCCGCGCCGATCGACCCCACCACGCTGGCGACGATTACGGCTGCCCTCACCACCCGCTTCGGGCACTACGCGGTGACCCAGGGCTTGCGGTTCCGTTCGTCGAGCACGGCGGAAGACGTCGAAGGTTTCAACGGCGCCGGGCTCTACGACTCGAACACCGGGTATCTCGACGCAGCCGCGCAGCCTGATTCCGGCACGCGCAAGCAGACGGTGGAGTACGCGCTCAAGAAGACCTGGGCCTCGTATTGGAGCTTCGAGGCGTTCGAGGAGCGCGCGTTCGAGAACGTCGATCACCTCTCGGGGAACATGGCGGTCGTCGTTCACGCGAACTTCGATGACCCGCATGAGACGAGCAACGGCGTGTTCCTGCTCGAGCTCAACGGCGAGACCGCGACCCTCGAGCTCAACGTGCAGGCGGGCGCGCTCAGCGTCACCAACCCGACCTCGACGCAGTTGCCGGAGATCGATCGGGTGACGCTCACCACGGGTGGCGCGCCGGTGATCGAACGGCTGCGGCCCTCGACGGTGGTGCCCGCGGGCACGCTGCTGCTCACCGATGAGGAACTGCTCGCGACCTTCACCAAGGCGAAGGCGGTGGCGGTGCGTTGGCTCGCTGGAGAGAACGCCGCTCGCACCGACGCGCAGAAGTCGAGCGCGCTGGTACTCGACTTCGAGTTTCGCCAGGTGGCCGAGGGCTGGCCGGTGCTGAAGGTGGGCTCGTTGCCTCCGCGCATCGTGATCAAGCAGTCGCGTCCGCTCGAGCCCGGGCTGCGCGGGCTGTCAGCGGAGGTGCTCGGGCTTCCGATTCCGCGCGATCTGCTGCGGCGGGCCCGCAGGGTCGAACGCCGCACCTGCGAGTCGGCCAGCTTCCGCGCGAGCGTGGTGGAGTTGCTCACGAACCCCGCGGCGCTGCCGGATCTCGGTCACGCGGTCGATCCGTTCACCGCTTCGCTGTCGGTGGAGTTCAAGGAAGCCGTCGCGGTGCTGAACGTCGCGGCGGGTGAAGTGGTGAAGGCTGATCACCTCGGGCTGGGCTCAGTGCGCCACCTCGAGCTGCCGGCGCGCTGGAGCTTCTCGGGCAACTTCACGCCGCCGGGCAAGTTGAACTCGGTGGAGCTGCGCGAAGGCCGCTCCGTGTTGACGGGTGCGGCGAGCCTGGAAGGAACGGCGTTGCAGTGCACGGTGCAGGTGCTGCACAGCACGCCCGCCGAGTTCCTGCTCAGTCTCCTCTGATCAGTGATCACTCCTGTCCCCCTCTCCCCGCGGGCCCCGCGGGGGAGAGGGTCGGGGAGAGGGCAGACGGGCTCAGCCGATTCTGACCTCGCGCCCACTGACCGTGATCGCGACCTCCAAAAACTTCTGAATCACCTGCACGTGCGTCGTCAGGTGCTCGGTCATCTCCGCCGCGACGAACTTCGTCGACCGCACCTTCCCCAGGTACCCAGCCGCCGCCAGCGCCGCGGGCAGCAACACCTGATCTCCCAGGTGCACATCGAAGCTGCCCCCCGACTTTGCGAACGCCAGAAAGTGTTCAGCGGCGATCCGGCCGACTTCCTCCGCGCTCACGCCCCGGTCCCCCAGCCAGCTCTCCCCCGCGGCCACGCCGCTCTCGAGCTTCGTCCACACCAGGGTCGCCGAACCCTTCGAGTTCTTCACCTTCGGAGCCATCACCTCAGCGTCCCCGCGGATCCGCTCTCGGCCGAGCCGCTCCGAAGCCGCGTCGTTCTGCCGGCGGGCGATCTCGAGCGGAAGCCCACCGACGGTCGACAACACCTCCGCCTGGGTCACCTTTCCGGACGCCGCGAACTCGATCGGCTTGTCGTCACCCTTCTTCACCGGGCGAATTTCCGCGCGCACCGACCCGCCGCCTTGCGGAAAAAAACCCGCCGCGTCGAGGTGCAGGGTGGCGTCGAAGCCGTAGCAGCGCAGCATCGGTAGCCACACCCGATCGATGTAATCGAACGACGGACTGAAGGTGACGTGAGTGCCGCCCCGCAGCGTCAGGTGCGCGCCTCCGGAGATCGCCAGCGGATAAAGCAGGCACTGCAACAGCAACGAGGTCGCGCCCGCCGTGCCGACGTCGAGCACGCGGGGATCGGTCGAAACCACGCTGGGGTGAAACTCGACGGTCGAGCTGCCGAGCTCAGCGCCTTCGACGGTGGCCTTGCCCACGGCCGCGGCGCCGGTGACGCAGGTGAGGTGTTGCGCCTTGAGCCCCGAGGGCTTTCGCTTCGCGCGCACGTGCTCGAGCCGAAACGCCTTACCGGTGATCAGTGAGAGCGAGAGCGCAGAACGCAGCACCTGGCCGCCGCCTTCGCCTTCGCGCCCATCGATGACCACCAGGTTTGACATCGGGTTCATGCGCTCCGGGACGGACCGCTGAAGATGAAGCTGACCAAAACTACTTCCTCGAGAGCGCCGGCACCGACTTCGAGATCACCTCGAGGGTCGAGGCCGCGAGCCGGGAGCTCAGAAACTGCAACGTAATCGACGACACCAGCGGCCCATCTGCGCGGGCGATGCGGAAGCGCTCGAGCAAGCCATCGATCTCCGCGTCATCGCCCCCCGCGCTCGCCAGCGGCAACTCGTTGATGTGCAGTGAGCCCGGCGCCAAAGTGGGCGACGCAGTTTGCCAGTCGATCATCTCGGGCACCGCGTCGCGAATTCGCGAGGCGACCCCGAAGCTCACCTTCTCGCGCACGATGTCTTCGATGAGTCCGATCAATTGGCCTGCCAGGCCGCGGGCTGCGTTCTCGGGAATCTTCAGCTGAAGGGTGAACGCCTCGACGATGTCCATGGGGGAACTCAC
This sequence comes from Archangium sp., assembly GCA_043758715.1. Lineage (GTDB taxonomy): Bacteria > Myxococcota > Myxococcia > Myxococcales > Myxococcaceae > Archangium_A. The sequence continues at coordinate 803 of JAYVNA010000222.1, read as the reverse complement.
ATCGTAACCCACAGGGAGTTCCGTTCACTTCGTCTCGATGCAGTAACTTCGGCACCGATGCCACTGTCCGCACTTCCGCTCACGCCCGAGGCCTTCGCCCCATTCGGGCGGGTCGTCTCGGCCGGGTTGCAGCCGGGTTCTTCGGCGAACCAGGGCACCGCGGTGCGGTTCGACTTCTGTACCGACCTCACCACCACCCGGCCCGAGGCCAAACCCAACCTCGCCGTCTTCCGCTCCGTCGCGAAGGCGCTGCCGTTCGACGTGGTGTTGCTCGAGCGCCACCCGTGCTCGACGCAGGTCTTCATTCCGATGATCGTCAGCCGCTACCTCGTCTGCGTCGCGCCCACGCTGCCCGACGGTGGGCCTGACGTGGCGGGGCTGCGGGCCTTCGTGTGCCAACCGGGGCAGGGCGTGGCGTACGCGCCGGGTACCTGGCATCACCCGATGGTCGCGCTCGATGCGCCGGGCGAGTTCGCCATGCTCGCGTGGGAAGATGGCGGCGCGCTCGACTGCGAAGTTCGGCAACTCGGTCAGACGGTGCGCGTGACCTGAGCGCGTACTTCCGGGCCTTTTCACCGGCGGCAGGGGCATACTCCGCAGCTCATGAGCGCTCCTCCGAAGACGGTCGATGAGCTCCTCGCGCTGCACCCGTGGCCCCGGGAGTACGCCTCCGAGCCGCGCATGGAGTGGCTCTGGCACTACGACGTGGCCGCCTCGGCAAAGCAGCTCTGGCCGATCCTCGCTGATACCTCGCGCATCAATCGCGCGATGGGCGCTCCCGAGATGACCTTCGCCGAACGCGA
>JAYVNA010000221.1:0-6144 GCA_043758715.1 Archangium sp. | reverse complement strand
GCACCCTCTTTCATCTGGTAGGGCACCGGCCCGACCTGGAAGACATGATCCAGGAGACGTACTTGAGGCTGCTCAAGGCGGTGCCTGGCTTTCGCGGCGACTCGCAGTTCCGCACCTTCCTCTACCGGGTGTGCGCGAACGTGGCGCTGATGAACCTGCGGTGGTGGCGGCGCCGGCGCGAAGACCTCACCGCCGAGCTGCCTGAAGGAATCGATTTCGGCGAAGACCCCGAGCGCGCGGCGCAGGCGGCTCAAGCCTCGCGCCTGGTTCATCGCGCGCTGGAGAAGCTGACGGCCAAGAAGCGGATCGTGTTCGTCTACCACGAGCTGTGCGGCATGGGCCCGGAGGAGATCGCGCAAGCCGTGGGCGTCTCGTACAACACCGTGCGTTCGCGCCTGCACAGCGCCCGAATCGAGTTCACCGACGCGCTGCGGGAACTGACCCGCGCCGGGGTGCAGTCATGATTCGCCACGACCTGCAGCTGTGGGAATACGCGGCGAAGGAACTCGAGCTTGGCGATCATCGCTTCATCGAGGCGCACCTCGAAGACTGCCCCGAGTGCCTTGAGCTGTTGGCCTCGGTACAGGTCGCGAAGGAAGCGATCGACCTGGCGCGGGGCGCGAAACCCAACGTCGGCTGGGCTCGCGTCGATCAGCGCATCGGCTCGATGGTGGAAAAGCGGCTCCGGTCTCAGGCGCGGGGTCCTCTCTTCATTCGGCTGGGGGTGGTGGGTCTGGGCCTCGCGGCGGCGACGGCGGCCGTACTCACGCTCACGCTGCCCGGCAAAGTCCCGGCGGTGGTTCCCGCGACGGAGCAGCCAGCTCCCAGTTCGTCATGGGCGCGAGTCGAGCGTGCGCAGGGACTGACCCGCGTCGACGGGGCCTCGAGTGAGCTCGCCGATGGCACCGAGTTGCAAGGCGGCGACGTGCTGCGCACTTCGGCCCTGGGCAAGGCGTTCCTTCACCTGCCTGATGGCAGTCACCTGCGGGTGGCGGGCAGCTCGCAGCTCGCGCTCACCCGATCCGAAGCGGATGACGTGGCGCTCACCCTCGAGCGCGGCTCTCTGGCGGTGCGCGCGTCGCATCAACGCCGCAAGGGCTTCGTGGTGCACTCCGGTGGGTTGTCGGTGAACGTGGTCGGCACGGTGTTCGGCGTGTCGAACGATTCCGAAAAGGTCGAGATCTCGGTGAGCGAGGGGCGGGTGCGCGTCGAGTTGCCTTCGGGTGAGTCGGTGTTCGTCGAGCCCGGGCAGAAGCTGCGCTTCGATTCGAAGACCCAGAAAGCGAAGCGGCTCGAGCTCACCGCGGCCAATGAGCGTGAACTCTCCGAGATCACCGCGGTCGGTGATGCCACCAGCACCGTGGAGAAGGGCGCGGTGGTGGCGGCCGTGGGTGGAACTCCCTCGGCGCCCCCGATGCTGACGGCGCAGGGCACGCCCCGTTCATTGCCGAGGTTGTCGGCGGCGGAAGCGCGGTCGAGGCAGGTCAGTGCGCCGGCTCCGGTGGTGGTCGCGCCTGAAGAGCCTCGGAAGATCGAGCCGGGAAAGACCGAGCTGATCGTCGAAGGTCCTGAAGCCGTGTGGCCGACCCTCGGGGGCGGAGAGATCGTCAGGGGTGTGCCTGCGCCGCGCGAGCCGGTCTCGCAGCCGGCGGAGGCCGCCCCCGTCCAGGCGCCGCCCGTCTCTCAGCCCACCGAATGGGCCGAGGCGCCCAAGCCGACCGAAGCCGAGTGGGCCCCCATGCCTGCGGTCACCCCGAGCAAGGTCGAGGGGGCGCGGCTGACGGAAGAGCCCGCGCAGCCCAAGGTGGTCGCGAAGGATCTCGAGATGATCTTCATGCAGCGCGCCGAGGAGTCGATCGAGAAGGGCACCTGCGATCGGTTCCTGCTCGGCCTCGAAGACATCGCGCAGGACACCGAGCACACCATGAGGACGGAACAGGCGAGGGTGCTGCGAGCGCGTTGCTTCGATTCGCAGATGCGGCCGCGGCAGGCGATGAACGAGTACCGGAAGTACCTCGAGGCGTTCCCTCGTGGCGCCTTCGCACCGGAAGCCCACCAGGCCCTGGGCGAGTAGGCCCTCACCTCGAACAAGATGCTCACGTGCCGAGGCTTATTCTTTCTTCTCGATCACGGGCTTGCCCGCACTCGCCACGACCTCGACCGTCGAATTTTCCGTGAGCGCCCGCCCATCACCGCGCTCTTCCGTGTTGGTGATTCGAATGACGTCGCCGCGGGTGATCTTGAAGAACAGCCGATTGCGCTCGGACTCATGCTTTTCCTGCATGGCCAGCCCCACGCGCCCATCGGGACCGCAGGCCATGAAGCGCCGGCGTCCCTTCCCTTCCAGGGGCTCCGACACGATGCGGAACAACGTGCCCGGCGGCGGCGTCGGCCACGCCTCGCCCCTGGGCGCGAGCACGAGGTAGCTCATCTTGAGCGACTCCTTGTGCAGGCCCGCGGTGCGCGCGAGATCTTCGACGATCCCCGGCATGCGCCAGCTCCGCTCGGCGTGGCACCAGTCCGATTCCTTGTTCAGCGCCGGACAATTGCCCTTGAACAAGCACGGCGCGCGCACGGCGTAACCATGGTTCACGAGCACGTCACGCACCTGCAACAGCGCCCGTGAGGTGTCGCGCAGCGCGGGCTCGATGACGACGAGCGAACCGTTCGGGTTGACCCGCTCGAGGATCTTCTCGAGCAGCTCCGCGCGGGGAGCGATGGCCCCATTGAACAGCTCATTCACCACGTGCCCCATGGTGATCAGATCGTACTTCCCGTCGGGGAGCGGCTTCTCCGGGCTCCACTCGCGGGTGGCGAGGCCTTCACCCGCTTCCAACGCGAGCGCGCGCGCGAGGTCGAGCGCAGGCTTGCTGCGATCAGCAGCCACCACCGTCGCAGCCCCCGCATCCAACGCTGCGAAGGCGAGTGGACCTGGACCCGAGCCGAGATCCAGCACCGAGCGCGGACGGCTGGTGAGCTCGGACAACGTGCTGCGCGCCTGGGCGTAGCTGACGGGCCAATAGAACAACAGGTACGCCCCGAGCAGCTTCGGGTCATCCATGTAGCGCGCGCCCGCGAGCTCACGATTGCGCGTCAGCCCCATCGAGAGCTGCTTCACGCCCGCGCCGACCTCGCGCAGTTCGTCGTTGGTGAGCTTGCCCTCGGGCAGCTCGTCTTCTTCGAAGCGCCCGCGCGGGGGATGCCGGCCGCTGCCGTGCTGGGGCTTGCCGGCCTTGCGGTGTCTGCGCCACACGGCAATCAGCCGCGGAATCCACTGCTCGAGGTCACGGGTCGGGTCGCCCATGGGGGCCTCGTAGCACGCAGGCCGCGCCATCCCATCGGCAGGTATGGGAGAGTGACGGTCCATGCGCTGGGCGACCCTCACTCTTCTGCTGCTGTCCTGTGGGCCGCGGGTCGAGGTGGCCACGCGTTCGGACGGGATCCTCGGAGGTGCCGCGGACACCAGCTCGACCAACGTCTTCCTGCTCGACCAGCGCTTCGACAACGGCGCCTCGATCTGCACGGCGGTCTTGGTGAGCCCGCGGGTGCTGCTGACGGCGGCGCACTGCGTAGACCCTGTCTTTCACGCAGCCACCACCGTGATGGTGCGGGCCACCAATCGCGCCAACATCGTGGGGCTGATGCAGTCCGACATGATCGACGTGACGGTGATCGCCCGGCACCCGATGTGGAACCCCGCGGAGACCGAGAGCGACTTCGATCTCGCGGCGCTTCTGTTGGCGACTCCACCTTCAGCGAGCGTGGCGCCGCTGGTACGCACGCTCCCGGCGAACCCGCTGGGCCAGTCGTTGCTGGTCGTCGGCTACGGGCGCACCAGCGTCGCTGATGGCACCAGCACCGGCACCCGCCGGAGCGTCCGGCTGCCGCTCACCGGCACCACCCCCCAGACGATCGCCTACGGCACCGACGGCGTCGAAGGCATCTGCGCAGGTGACTCGGGCGGGCCTTCATTTCTCGGCACGTCGGTGGTGGGCATTCACTCGCGCAGCGAGGGCAACAACTGCGGGCTGGGCGTCGACATGCGCATCGATAGCCACCTCGCCTTCATCGACGGCTTCATCAACGCGAACGATCCAGCGTCGTGCGCCGGTGACGGGCGCTGCGCGATGGGTTGCAGCACCACCGATCCCGATTGCCCCACCTGTCTGGCCAACGGCATGTGCGAGGCGGGCTGCGGTGCGACCGACCCCGATTGCCGCTGCCTCGCGAACGCGCAGTGCGAAGCGGGGTGTGGACTCACCGATCCCGACTGCCTCGATGACGGCACCGTGTGCGCGACGGCATTGGAATGCGCGGGGGAGCAGTGCCTCGACGACCCGCGCGGGTTCAAGTTCTGCTCACGCAGCTGCACCACCACCGCAGATTGTCAGAACGACATGACCTGCCAGGCCAGCGTGTGCCGGGCTCCGGTGGTGAACAAAGAGGTGAAGGGTGGTTGTTCGAGCGCTCCGGCGCTGAGCGTGGGGTTGCTGCTCTCGCTCATTTTCCGGCGGCGTCGCTGACGCGCTCTCACGGCGGAAAGCACCAGTCGATCAGCACGACATCAGCCAGCGGAGGCGTCGAGCCGCGTGCCGTCAGCCCCATCGACAGCACTTCCCCCGAGGCCGCCTGGCCATAGAGCCACGTGCCGCCCGGGAACTCGAACGCGAAACAATTATTCAACGGCGCGGTGCCGCTCTTCCAGACCAGCGGCTTCTCGGTGCCGAACTGTGCACGCAGCGCCTCGAGCCGAAGCCCACGCCCCGCGAAAGGCGACGGGAACTGCTTGCGCAGGTGGAGCTTCTTGAACCCGGCGCCCTCTTTCTCCTGAGAGATCACCTGGCGAATCGCGGCGAGCTCAGCGCTCACGTCGAGGCCCGCCGGCAGCAGCTCGAGCTGCAACCAATCATCTTCATGAAGCCGCAGCGCCCCGCTCAGCGAGCCGCCCGCCACCACCTCTTCAGGGATGACGTCCGCCACCGTGGGCAACGAGAACAGAATCTCGTGAGCGTTGACCTTCTGGGCCTTTCGCAAAAATAAGCGGCAGGTGGACTTCGCCGCGTCGTCGACCCGATCGACCACCAGCCAGGTGTCTTTACCCAGGGTGATGCTCTCCTGGGCGTCGGGCAGCCCTCGCAGGGGCATCTTCAGCTTCAGAAACTCGGTGCCCTGTTCAGCGTCGATGAAGGTGACATCGATGATGGTCACGTCACTCATGAGGACTGATTAGCGCGTTCGGCGGGGGAGCCAGTTACAAAGGCCACCCATGATTCGCGTCACCGCCCTGCAGAAGCACTATCGGGTTCACAAACGCCCGCCCGGACTGAAGGCCGCGGTGAAGGCACTCTTCAAGCGGCAGTACGAGCTCGTCAAGGCGGTCGACGGCATCGACTTCTTCATCGGCCCCGGAGAGCGGGTCGGCTTTCTGGGCCCCAATGGCGCGGGCAAGACCACCACGCTGAAGATGGCCTCGGGGTTGCTCCACCCGACCTCCGGGGTGGTGACGGTCGACGGCCACACCCCGCAGAAGCGCGAGAACGACTTCCTCAAGAAGATCATGTTGGTGATGGGTCAAAAGCAGCAGCTCATGTGGGACCTGCCACCCGCGGACACCTACGAGCTCAATCGCGCGATCTACGACGTCCCGCGCGAGGACTTCACCCGGCGCATGAAGGAGCTCACCGAGATGCTCGAGCTCGGCGACCTGGTCAACAAGCCGACCCGCCAACTCTCGCTGGGCGAGCGGATGAAGTGCGAGCTCGCGGGCGCCCTGGTGCACGGCCCCAAGGTGCTCTTCCTCGACGAGCCCACCATCGGCCTCGACGTGTCGATGCAGGTCGCGATGCGGAACTTCATTCGCAAGTACAACGAGGACCACGGCGCCACGCTGATCTTGACCTCGCACTACATGGACGACGTCGCCGCGCTCTGCCCGCGGGTGATCGTGATCGACAAGGGCGCGCTCTCGTTCGACGGCAAGCTGGAAGACCTGGTGAAGCGGGTGCGGCCCGAGAAGCGGCTCACCTTGCGCTTCTCCGCTCCGGTTCCGCGCGAGCAGGTCGCTGAATTGGGCACGGTGGTGAAGCACGAGGCGGGTGAGTCGGTGCTGCTGGTGCCGCAGGCCGCGATGAACGCCTCGGTGGC
>JAYVNA010000220.1:0-6153 GCA_043758715.1 Archangium sp. | reverse complement strand
GCCAGACACGACTACGCGGAAGCCCAGGTGGACTTCCGCGTGAGGGAACTCGAGCAACTGCTTCGGTGATCAGCCGATGTTATTGCCGCCCGTCATCTTGTCCGGGTCGCCACCCACGCCAGTACCGCTCTTGGTTCCGGTGCCCTTCACCTGACGGCCGTCGCCTGTGAAGCGCGACGATGACACTCCATCGGAAAAACCCGAAGGTGGCAGGCTCGCCACCTGAAACGAGGAGACCCCGAGGTGCGCGGCGACGGCCGGCGACCTCGCGTGCGACGGCTTGCTGGCGTGCGTCGACTTGCTGGCGTGAGAAGAGCGCGAAGACGACGAGCGCGAAGAAGAAGAGCGCGACGACGAGGAAGACCGCGACGACGACGAGGAACGCGACGAACCACCTGCGCCACCGACTGACATGGGTTGCTCCTGATCTGAGGGAATTGAACAATTCTCCGACGAATGTGGACCAAGTTGCGAGAAAGGTTTGCCTCTTTCATCGCACCTCGAGCGCTGATGTGGGTTCAGTCGTGCACGAAGTACGTGGGGTTCGCACGCGTCTGCTTGATGGAGCCGTACTCGAAGGTGTTGTTGACGGTCTGGCCGTTCTTGGTGTGGCCGCCGGCCTGCGCGATCGCGGGCACGCCGGGGCTGAACTCGCCGATGACAGCTGCGATGTGACCGTGCACCTTGCCTGTCCAACCGGCGACGGTGAGCTTGCCGGCCTTCGCGGCGGCCATGGCCTGCGCGGCGGTCGCCCTGGTCCAGCCGCTGCCGGGCTTCGACATCTTCGCGTACATCGAGTTCGCGTTGAGGCCCTGGAAGCCCTTGTAGCCGAGCTTTTGCGCGTACGCGTTGACGGCCTGGTTGCAGTACGTGACGCCCTTCTTCGCGTCGTACTTGTGAATGTTGATGGCCTTCACCGCCGCCGCGAGCTTCGGGTTGACCCCCTGGGCTTTAGCCGACACCTTCGCTGTACGGGTGGTCGATCGGGTGTTGCTCATCTTGCTCGAGTTGCTGGTCGAGCGGGACGACGACGACTTCGATGAATTGGACGAACCTGAGACGCTCATGGTGGTGCTCCTGGGCCTGCGGGGTTGGGGTGAAACGACGAGTCAGCTGATGAAGCGCTTGAACGCGCTCGACTTCACGCGGGGAAGATCGGGGGCCGATCGCGCGCGATCGGGTTGAGGCAGGGCGGGCTTTTTCTTCTCGAAGCCCGAGGTCACGGCGAGGGGCTCTTCTTCCGGCTCGAGCAGCGCCATCTCTTCGTCGGTCGGCGTGCGCAGCTCGTCGCCGGCGTCGTCGCAGAGGTTCGGGTCAGCCAATTCGAGTTCGATGTCTTCGTCGTTCGGGTCCGTCATGGGCCGCCTCTTCTTCGCAAGGTCATTCGGGGTTGGTGTCGCCAGCGGGGAGAGTTCACCGCGGCCTACGAAAAGGTTTTCGGCGGAACCTTCGAAGAGTTGCGAAAAAAGGAACGACCCGGCGCGATCGCGTAGAACACCGTTCGCATGAGTGACCGCGAAGCGACGTTCAAAGAGATGGTCCGCCAGTTCCCGGACAGCCCCATGGGCCACTTCTCGCTCGGCCGATTGTTCGTCGACGAGAAGCGCTGGGCCGAAGCGGTGACTGCCCTGAGCGAGGCGGTGCGGCTCGACCCCACCTACGCCGCGGCCCACGTGGCGCTCGGTGACGCCCACGCCGGTGCAGGCCAGAAAGACGCCGCGAAGGCCGCGTGGGAACGCGCGCTGCAAACGCCGCATGGCAAACGCGACATGAGCCTGCGATCAGACCTCGAGCAGCGCATTCGCGATCTCGAAGACTTCTGATCATGACGCCTCTCGAAAAGTTCCGTGAAGCGCTCGCCGGCTGGCGCAAGACGAAGCACCCGCGTTTCGCCGCGCTCACCCAGTGGGCTTCCACCCGCGCGCTCTCGGCCGCACCCCGCCCGCTGGTAGGCGCCGGGAGGAAGAAAGCCGATCGGGAAGCCTGGGGCGAACTGCTGAAGGAGAAGGATCCGCTCGATCTCCCCCGGCTCTTCACCGCACTGCGGAGCATGAAGTCGGCCGACGCCGCCGAATGCGTGCTGTTGCTCTCGAAGCAGAACGATCCCCGCGTGGTCGACGGCGTGCTGTCGCTGCTCGGAGATCCGCCCTGGCGCGCCCGGGTCGCGCTGCCGTTCTTCCGGGCCTGCGCGAAGGTGCTCCAAGACTCCGGAGAGCCCCGCGCGCGGGCCGGAATGGACGAGCTCGCCAACCGCTACAAGAGCGTGGTGGAGACCACCGTCGGTGACGAGGTCACCGCGCTGCTGCGCCGCACGGTCGAGTCGATGGATCAGGTGAAGCCAGGCCCGCTCCCTGCTGCGTGGGAAGAGAAGTGCGCTGCGCTCGAAGCCGAATTCGAGACCGAACGCACCGCCACTCGGCGAGGCGCCGCCACCCGGAACTCGACCCGGCTCTCCGACGAGGCCCTGCTCGCCGCCATCTACGCCGCGCCCGATGACGACGCCCCGCGGCTGGTGTTCGCCGACGCGCTCGCTGAACGCGGTGACGTGCGCGGTGAGTTCATTTCGCTGCAACTCAATCGCGCGAAGGGCAAAGCGAGCGCCGAACAACTCACCCGCGAACGTGAGCTCGCTTCCGATGCCAAACGCAGGGCGGCGTGGTCGCTGCCGCTCTCGCAGGGCGGCACCTGTCACGTCGCGCGCGGGTTTCCCGACGAGCTGCTGCTCGAACCGCGCATGTTCAAGAACCTCATCGGGCTGCCGGCGGTGCGCATGCTGCGTGCGGTCAGCGGGTTCGAGCGCGAGCTCTCGCTCAAGCAAGCAAAGGCCTTTCTCACCCACGAGAACGCCGCGAACGTGAAGTCGGTGAAGGCCCTCTCCATCGAACTGCTGGAAGAGCTCGAGCTGGTGCCGTGGGAGGAGCTCTCGCTGCGTTTTCTCCCGCTGCCCTCTCAGCTCGTTCGAATGCCGGCGCTGCGCGCGCTTTCCCTCTCTGGAGAGAGCCAGTGGCCCACCGAGCAGACCTTCGCCGGGATGGCGCGACTCGAGCGGCTCACGCTCAACGGCATCGATGCGGCCGCGCTCGCGCCGCTGAGCGGTCTTCGCGAGCTGCACATCGCGCAGTGGCTCGAGGCGGTGAACTGGTCATCGCTGCTCTCAGGCGTGCCGAAGCTCGAGCGGCTGGTGCTCGGCTCCGCCGTGCACGCAGGCCAGGTGGAAGGGCTGCGCGTGCGCTCGCTCACCTGCCGATATGCCCCTCAGTTCGCGCCCAACGCGGTGATCAATGCGATGCCCAATCTCGAAGAGCTGCGCGTCGCTGGCGGAGGGAACTCCGTGCCCACCGCGGTCACTCAGCTGTTCGCGGCGAAGAAGCTGCGGCAATTGAAGTTCGCGGCGGTCGATGGCTTCGAGCTCACCGCGCCCTTCACGCCTCGGGGCGTGCTCGAGCTGCGCACCTGGGATCGCGTCGACTACCAGGTCCACGCCGGGCCGGTGAGTACCCTGCCCGAGGGCTGCGTGACGAAGGTGCTGGTGCGCCCGCAGCACGCAGATCCGTGGGTGCCCAGTGGGCCGCCCCCATCACAGGAGGCGATCGCCGCGATTCGCGCGGCCGCGAAGGTGCCGGTCGAACTCGCCTGGTATTGACTCAGGGCAGCTTGAACCGCGCCACGCCTTCCCGCGCAAAGCTGCCGAGGTACAGGTAGCCGTCGTGCTCGGTCGCGCAGGCGATGGGCGAGTAGCTGTCAGGTGCGTCGTGCTGAAACGACTCCACCGGCTTGCCCTCGAGGTCGACCAGCAACACGTACGAGTGCCGCGCGGCCTTCGGCTGCAGCCACTTCGGCAACCCCGCCACGATGCGCCGCACGTTGGGCCAATCAGCGAGCAGGTCGACCTCGGGTTTACGCGGGCTGCCGATCGCCACCCAGAAGCCGTTGCGCGAGGGCGACCAGCGCACGTTGTCCGGGAAACCCGGCAGGGAATCGGTGAACAGCTCCTTGCGCCCCGCCTTCGGACCCGCGAGCCAGATGCGCCACAGCTGGTACGTGCCGGTCTCCGACACCACCAGGAACGACTCGTCGCCCGCGAGCGCAACGCCGTTGGCGAAGTTGAAACCTTCGGCCACGCGCGTGAGCTCCTTCGTGCCGGGTACGTACTTGAGCAGCCGGCCTGTCGTCTGGTGCTCGAGCAGGTCTTCAGTGAAGTGCTCGATCGAGTTCCGCGCCGAAGCATCGGTGAAGTAGATGGTGCCGTCCTTCGTGATGGCGAGATCGTCGACGAACCGAAACGGAATGCCGCCCTGCCCCGTCGCGAGCGTCTCGAGCTTGCCGCTTCGATCCATCGCCAGCAGCCCCGCGTGGGCGTCGCAGATGATGAGGCGGCCATCGGGGTGGTACTCCATCGCCAGCGGCCGGCCCTTCGTGTCGGCGATCACCTCGGGCGTGTCGACCCCGACCTTCAACTTCACGATGCGGCCGTCTTTGAGCCCCGCGAGCAGCTGGCCGTCGGGCGCGATGGTGATCGCCTCGGGACCGATCAGATCTTTCGCCCACCACTCAATGGGCGTGAGCCGATCGTTCGGCGCGGAGGGGCCTGCGAGCGGAGCCAGGGCCGGCGGCTTCCACGCCACCGGCTCGATCGGAGAGATCAACCAGGCCAGTGCCAGCACACCTGTCAGGACCAGCAACACCACCGCCGCCGTTTTGCGAATCACGATCTTCTTTCAGTCTGACGAGGAGAGCGCCGACGCTTCACGGGAGCAACCCCCACTGCAACGGCGTCAGGCGCGCGATGAAACGCGGCGGGGCGCCGAACGAAGGCTTGTAGATCGCAGCCTCCGCGGGCTCGAGCGAGTCGAGCACCGCACACGCCGCGGGATATTCGACGTGACCCACGTGCACTGCGTTCGTGCCCTGTGCGGGCGGCGCGTTGAGCAGCGAGATCGCGTCGAGGCAGCGGTTGGGTTCGTCGTAGACGAACTTCGTGAGCGCGGTGACCTGCTCGACCTGCGGCCCGAACGCGAACCCTTCAGCCGTGCGCACCGCGCGGCAGAACTCACTCGAGAGCACGTGGCTCACGGGGATCGCGTTCGTCTGAAAGAAGGTCTGCACCTGCGCGAGCTCTGCGGGGGAGAGGGCCGGGCTCAGCTGCTCGGCCGTGGCGGTGCCGCAGATTGCGTTGCAGCTCTTCCACCAGTTGGGCGAGGTGGTGACGCTGGCGTTGCCCAAGCTCTGGTTGTCGGCGCAGGTGCCGGCGGTCGCGTGGCGGAAGAAGAGCGTGTAGCCGCCGCCCTGGAGCGCCTGCTTCAAGTTGATCGCCCGGGTGGTGGTGGCCGGCGTGGTGCTGCACAGGGTGCCGACGCAGGCCCACGCGGTGTACGTGTACGTTCGCGCGGTGAGGGGAAGGTTGGGCAGCAGGCGATCGAGGCGCTCGGTCGTGCCCGCGCCCGCGCCGTCGAACACCACCACGGCGTTCGCGTCGGTCAGGCTCGTCGCCGGCCCGTTGAGCGTGCGCAGCACCTTGACCCGGGGCGCGGTGGTGTTCCACGAGAGCTCGAACGATTGTTTGTCGGCGCTCAACGCGGTGGTGAGCCCGGTGATGCTCAAGCTCACGCCGCCATCCGTTGGAGAGACCACCGAGACGCTCGGCGCCATCGCTCCGCAGTTCTCGCAGGAGTTGCAGTTGAACACCGCGTAGGAGGTCGGTGTGGACGAGAGGTTTCGCACCAGGTCCGTCGTCGAGGACGAGGGGCCTGAATAGAGCAGCGTGCCTTCGTTCACGCTCATCGGCGCGCTGTTGGCCTTCTTGAACACCTTCACCAACTCGAACGCGGTGGACAGCTCGGGCGGATCCCACTGCAGCCGTACCTTGTCGCCTTCGAATGCAGAGGTGAGGTTCGTGATCTGCGCAGTGGGCGCGATGGTGTGGGCGCCCCGCAACGAACGCACGGTCGCCGCGGTGGTCGACCAGGTGCCGTCCGCCGCGCGCCCCCACAGGTGCCACGAGAAGGGCCCGCAGCCGCCAGGGAGGTTGGCGTCGATGAGCTTGAGGTCTTCCCCCAGCGCAAGCACCACGCCGGTCGCCCCCAGCGCATCACCGACCTTGAGCTCGGCGCCGGGCGCGGTCGGTTCTTCGTTCATGAGCGTGCGGGCGATCAA
>JAYVNA010000219.1:0-6154 GCA_043758715.1 Archangium sp. | reverse complement strand
ACATCGAACGGGTCGTGACGATGCTGCTCGACAACCCACCCATCGGCGTCTGGCAGGGCCTCGGCGTCGAGCATCACGTCAACGGCGTGCAGACCGTGCGGGCGATCACCTCGCTCGAGGTGTTGTGCGGCCGCTTCGAAGGCAACGATCCGCACACGCTGGTTTCGCCGAACGCCCCCAACTTTCACGAACAGATGCTGCCGGCGCTCTACCGCATGCGCACGCCGAACCCCGCGCCGCCGCCCATCTTCGAAGCGCCGGTCGGTCGCGAGTCGTTCCCGCTGTTCGAGCGCTACAACCGCGAGGCGCAGGGGGAACTGCTCGCGAAGGCGATCCTCGAAGACAAGCCCTACCCGGTGCGCGCGTTGATTCTGTGGGGCAGCAACGCGCTCATCACGTCGTCGGGCTCGCAGGAAATGGCGGCCGCGGCGGAGAAGCTCGAGCTGCTCGTCACCGTCGATCCCTTCTTCAGCGCTTCGGCCCAGAAGAGCGACGTGGTGTTGCCCGCGAGCACGTTCGCCGAGTCGCCCGACGTCGACGCCGATGACACCGGGGTCTCCGCGAAGGGCCTGGTGCCGGTGCAGGGCAGCTCGCGCCCCGACTACGACATCCTCTCGCAGCTCGCCGCAGCGTGCGGGCTGGGCCAGTACTTCACCTGGAGGAACTTCGACGAGGCGATGCGCGCCCCTCGCGTCGAGTGGATGCAAGACGACGCGCAGCAGCCGAAGCCTCACCCCGACGCGCGCACGGACTTCGGCACGCCGACCGGCAAGGCGGAGTTCGTCAGCACCGTGCTCGCCGAGGCCGGGCTCGAGCCCTTGCCGGTGTGGACCGAGCCACCCGAGAAGACGTCGTCAGAATTTCCGTTGCGCTTGGTGACGGGTCCCCGACCGAGGGCGCGAATCAACTCTCAGTTCGCGCAGAGTCCGAGCGTGAGGGCGCGCCTCAAGGAACCGGAGTTGCTCGTTCACCCCGACGCGGCGAAGGCAGCCGGCATCACCCACGGCGCGAAGATTGACGTGGTCTCACCGCACGGACGTATTTCGATTCGCGCGGTGGTCACCGCTGACGTTCACCCCGAGAGCGTGGTGATGCCCGCGGGGTGGGATGAAGCGAACCCGAACCTGCTGATCTCGAATGCGGCGCGGGATCCGATCAGCGCGTTCCCTGCGTTGCGCTCGGGAGTCTGTCGCCTGGAGAATCGAAAGTCATGACGACGACGCTTCAGTGGGCCTTGTGGGCGGTGGTGATGTCGGTCGTGCTCGGGCTGACGGCACGCGCATGGAAGAAGCAGGCCAGCACGTACACCGGAGAGGAACTCCGGCACCCGAAGGTGATCCTCTTCGTGGCGATCGGGACGGGTGTTCCGTTCCTCGCGGGGACCATCGCCGCGCTGATCTTCGCGGGGAAGGATCGCTGGTCCGCGTTGGTGTTTCTCGGCTTCGCGGGCATCGGTGCCTACCTGCTCTGCGAGTACGCCGTCGTCAGGTACACGCTCTCTGCCGAGGGCTTTGGCTATCGCACGCTGATGGCCGGCCGCGTCGTGCGGGTGTCGGTGTTGATGCTGGGGCTCGACCGGCTGGCCGCGGCGCTCATCAAGAACGCGACGGGCGCGGTGATCGATCCGGGCTCGCGGCAGGTGCTCGAGCAGTGCGCGCGGGGGAATCCGCCAAGTCCCTGGGGGTGAAAGCCTCGAGGGAACGCGGGGGGGCAGGGTTTGTCTTGAAGCACGCATCGCACACGCCCTCGACGCGCGAGAAGGCCGCTCACGTGACCTGGTGTGTTGCGGATGTCTTCACAAAAGCCAGTTCCCGCCTGTTTGCGGCCTGTCTCCGTCCGGAGCGGTCGCGAAGGCCCGCTTGATGAAGAAATCCGCAACACGTGCCGTGAGAATCCTCGCCCGAACAGAGAGCCTGCGAGTGATGAGCACCGCGCGAGATCCGTCACGCCTGTGTTCTTCGAGGCTGTTCTTTTGGAACGCCCTCACCCCCGCCCTCTTCCCCGCGGGGGAAAGGGAGACAGGTGGTTCCTTCGCGGCTTCGCTTTCAGCCGAGCGCAGTGCGGTAGTCGAGTTCCTGCTCAGTCTCAGGCGCGGCGAGATCAGTCGAAGCCCCGACGAAGAACTGCTCGAGCGCGTCTTCGACTTCCTTCTTCGTGTTCGCGTGATTGATCTTCGCCCGGAACACCGACGCCCCGTGCAGCCCGTGCGCGTACCACCCCAGGTGACTGCGGAAGCTGTGCACGCCCTGCAGCTCATCCTTCGCCGCGCGCTGCTCGGGCGGAAGTTCCTCACGATGCACGCGCGACTCTGCTGAGAACGTCATGTGCTGCCGGAAGTGCCGCAGCACCAACTCCATGCGCTCGGCGGTGGTCGGTTTCTCACCGCCCAGCAACTCCCGGAAGATCCACGGATTGCCGAGCGCCCCGCGGCCGATCATCACGTAGTCGCAGCCAGTGGTCTCGATCATGCGTACCGCGTCGTCGACCGTCTTCACGTCGCCATTGCCGACGATCGGAAACGCGTTGCCCACGTGCTTCTTGAGATCCGCGATCACCGACCAGTCGGCCTTGCCTGAATACCCCTGCGCCCGGGTGCGCGGATGCACGGCGAGCGCTGCGACACCGGCAGCCCCGAGCACGTCAGCCATCTGCAGGAAGTTCTTCTGGTTCGCGTCCCACCCGCTGCGGATCTTCGCGGTCACCGGAAGCCCGGTCGCCGCCTTGATCTGCCGGATGATCTCGCCCGCGCGCGTGGAATCGCACAGCAGCCCCGAGCCCGCGCCGGTCTTGGTCACCTTCTTCACCGGGCAGCCCATGTTGATGTCGATGATCTGCGCGCCGTATTCCTTGGCGATCACCGCGGCCTTCGCCATCACCTCGGGCTCACCGCCGAACAACTGCAGCGAGTACGGCTGCTCGATCTTCGGGTCGTAGCGGAGGTAGCGCATCGTGCGCGAGCTGATGCGAAAGAGGCCCTGCGCGCTGATCAACTCGGTGGTCGCGAGCGCGGCGCCTTGCTCGAAGGCGATCACGCGAAAGGGCATCTCGCTCACCCCCGCCATGGGCGCGAGGAAGAAGCGGTTCTTCAGGCTGTAGGGTCCGATGGGCAACATCTGCGCCTCGCTGTAGCGGCATTCAGCAGGGTGAAGCAACCCTCCCTCAGACCTCCAGCTTGAAGCTCCCCATCGGGGAACGAACCCCGTTCACCTGCAGCTCCACCACGTGCACCCCGGACGAAAGCCGCCGAATCGACCGGTGCTGAAGCTCCATCGACTTCACGATCTCCACTTCCTGACCGGGAGCCAGGTCGACCCGCGCCAGCCGGAACGGCTTGACCGAAGTGCCGCGCGTCTTCACGAAATGCACTCGCGCCTCGAGCACCGCGTGCAGCGCCGCCTTGCCCTCGTTGCGAACGGTCGCGCTGAAGGTGACGCGCTCGCCCAGCTTGACCCGCTTCGGCGTCACCACCCCGGCGGCGTGCACCTTCCCCGCGGCGCCAATCAGCTCGAGGGCCCGCAGGTCACCCCGCTTGAGCAACGTGCGCAGGCCGTGCTCGACCAGCCGCTTTCGCTGCGGGCTGGCCTTCTTGAGCCACGACTTGGCCACGGCGAGCACCACCTCCGGGTGATCCTTCGCGATGTCGTTGAGGTTGTTCGCGACCGATCGCCGCACGTACTCGCTCGGATCGTCCTTGAGCCGTTCCAGCAACGGCAACACCGGCGAGGGGTCTGCGATGAACGGGGGCAGCTGCCGCCCCCAGGGGAGCCGCGGCCGGGTGCCTTCCGAGACCAGCCTGCGCACGTGCTCGCTCTCGTCACCCGCCCACACCGCGAGCTCGCGCAAGGTCCGCTCAGGCGCCGCGAGGATCAACGAACGAATGCAGAACTCACTCGTGAACCGCTTCGTCAGCTCGTAGTTCGCGCGCAGCGCCTGCTCGACGTCCCGAGGCCCGTGCCGCTCGAGGTACTCGCTGACCGGCAGGTACTGAAAGCCGCCCTGCGTGCCCAACGGCTCGAGCAGCTTCACCACCAACTCGAACGCACGCGCTTCCGGCAACGTGGCCTCGAGCGCATCGGCGAGGTGCCGGGCGCGGGCCTTCAGCTCCAGCTCACCGAGCCCACGCTTGCCGCGTTTGCGGAACTCTTCCGCCGGGAAACCGGGCCAGGCCGCCGACAACCGCGCGGCCAGCCAATCGACCTGCGCAGGTCCGATGAGATTTTTGAACGGCTCGCCCATGCGTTGCCTTGTTAGCCGAACCGGGTGTTAGACAACGGCCGTCTTGATCCGCTTCCGAGTCGGCTCCATTCCCGTCGAGATTCACGCGACGCACCTGGTGATCAGCGCGCTCATCTCGTGGACCTTCATTGGCTACGAGAGCCGCACGGCCTGGCCGCGGCAGGTGCTCAGCGACACCGCCAACCCGCTGCGCACGCCCACGATGATTTTCGTGTTGTTGTGCTGGATGGCGCTGGTCTCGATCTCCGTGCTCATTCACGAACTCGGGCACGCCTTCGCGGCCCGCGGCTTTGGCGCCAGGCCCTCCATTCAGCTGGTCGGCCTGGGCGGCCTCACCCGGGCTGAAGGCGCCGAGCAATTGGAATGGTGGCAAGACCTGCTCTTCACCCTCGCCGGCCCCGCCGCCGGTCTCGCGTTGGGCGTCTTCGCCGGAGGCATCTCGCTCATCGGCGGCCTTCCCGAAGGCGTGCGCTACTTCGCCACCGGCATCGCGCTGGCGAACCTGAGCTGGACGGTGCTGAACCTGTTGCCCATCAGCACGCTCGATGGCGGCCGCATCACCACCGTGCTGCTCACGAAGCTCTTCGGGCGGCCCGGGTTCCTCATCGCCCAGGTGGTCGCCCTGGGGCTCGCGGGGCTGGTGATGTTGTGGGCCATCGCGGTTCGCCAGCCCTTCGTCGCGGTCTTGGTGGCGCTGATGGTGATGCGCACGATGTCGAACATCGGCGCGTACCAGCGGGGCGAGCTCCCGCTGGGCTTCGCGGCGCACCCGCTGACCGAAGTGGTCGAACGCGCCGAAGCGCTGTACCGCGATCGCAAGCTGACCGAAGCCGAGCTCATCGCCAGCGGCGTGGTGGAGGCCGCCGATACGCCCGCGTTGCTCCGAAGCCGCGCCCACGTGCTGCTGGGGTGGATTGCGCTTAAAGAAGGCAGCGGCCGCCGCGCCCTCGATCACTTCAGCCAGGTGCAGGGCCTCCAGGTGCCGCCCCACGCACTGGCCGCGGGCTTCAGCCTCATCGGCGACGAGCACCGCGCGATTCCGCTCTGGGCCCAGGCCGCGCAGCTCCAACCCGACGACGTGGTGCTCCACGAGTACGCCGGCGCGCTCATTCGCGGAGGGAAGGAAGCCGAAGCCCGCGCCCTGCCCCGGGTGCGCATGGCCCGGGCGTTCGCCGCCGCCGAGCGCGTGCACTACGTGCGCAAGGAATACGAGCCTGCCGCGCTCGCCTCGGAAGCCGCGTTCAAGGAAGAGCCCGAGCCCGTGTACGCGTACACGGCCGCCTGTGCGTGGGCGCTGGCGAACAAGCCCGCCGAGGCCTTGCGCCTGCTGACCCTCGCCTCCCAGAACGGGTACCGCGACGCCGCCGGAGCGAAGAGCGATCCCGATCTCAAATCCCTGCGCGGCCGGCCCGAATTCGAGGGGTGGATTGCTTCCCTGACGCAATCGACCCCCTCATGACATTCGGGTGACGCCCGGGGCCCTCCTCGCGCTTCTTGCTGACAGAGGGATGACGGGGTTCGGAGTTGATGCCTCACACGAATCGCTCGTGAGGCACCCTGTGACCGAAGCACCCTTTGCTCCCTCAGATCCGAAGCTCGATCGCCCTCATTGGGGGGCCAGTGTGCCCTTCATCGGGTTCCACCTGCTGCTGGGCCTGGTGTTCGTCACGGGCTTCAAGTGGGAATGGGCGCTGATCGCCGCCGCCTCGTACGGCGTGCGGATGTTCGCGATCACCGCTGGCTATCACCGGTACTTCTCGCATCGCTCCTTCAAGACCAGCCGCCTGGTGCAGTTCGTGTTGGCCTGGGTCGCGCAGATGAGCCTGCAGAAGGGCGTGCTCTGGTGGGCCGCCCATCACCGCCACCACCACAAACATTCCGATACGGCCGTCGACGTTCACTCGCCGGTGCGCCGCGG
>JAYVNA010000218.1:0-1911 GCA_043758715.1 Archangium sp. | reverse complement strand
CCTCGGGAAAGTAGCGCTCGAGCGGCTGCCCGTTCCGGCTGCAGAGGTGAACACGGTCGCCTTCGCGAAAGACGATCGCGCGAAAACCGTCCCACTTGGGCTCGTACAGCCAGCCCTCGCCTGCAGGAATTTCGTCCTGTGCTTGCGCCAGCATGGGCTCGAGAGGTGACGCAAAAGGGAGCATGGGTGGGGCCTTCTACTGCGGTTGCGGGACCGTGTTATGTGCAGAGAGGTGCAGCACCCGCGCACCTACCGCAGCTTCCTGGCGCTCATCGGCGTCTCGGTGGTGTTGCACGCCCTGCTCTTCTGGTCGCTGATGCAGATCGAGCCGCCGGCGCCTCCGCCCCACAAGGCCATGGAGCTCGAACTCGCCTGGGTCGACACCACGCCGCCCGCGAAGGAACCCGAGGTGCAGCAGCCCGCACCGCAGACGCCGCGACAGGCCACCCCGAAGACGAAGAAGAAGAACGCCGAGCAGCAGCCAGCCGTCGCGACTTCACAGCCAGACGAGGGGCCTTCCAGTGGCGCTGCGCCCACCGTTGGAGAGAGAGGCGATCTCCCCCTGGCGGCGCGGCCGAGCCTGACGCCCAGCGCCGGTTTCGCCCTGAAGCTCGGGACCGGCGGGTACGAAGAACCGTCGCGCGGCAGCACCGTGCGAAATGGACCAGGTGAAGCGCCCGATCAACGATCGCTCAACGAGTACACGGGCGAGGTGCTGACCCGAAAGTTGAACGACGACCTGGGGCAAGACGTGGGTCTCGCCGCGGTCGCGGTCGGCAACGTGCCCACGCACTTCAAGCGCTACGAAAACGCGATGCGCAAGGCGCTGCCCAAGGCGAACATCGATCGCACTCCGATGAGCGGCGGCGACATCGCGCGTGACGTCGCCGGGGTGTTGTTCAACAACGGGCCGACCGCCGAGTCTGCGCGCAAGGTCACCGATTCTCCGCTGGGGCGCAGCGTGCAGAACCAGGCCGCGATCGTGCCCAACGCCGAAGACCAACGCTTTCGCGAGAGCTCGATGCAGATGATGTCGCAGACCGAGAACATCAGGGAACGGGCCAGCCGCGCCCGCCTCCGCACGGTGCTCGAGGTGACCACCGACGCCAATGGCGCGCTCGCCGACGTCAGCATCATCGAAAAATCGGGAGACCCGAAGTTCGACGAGTCGGTGATTCATTTCAGCCGCAAGGTGGCCCGCACGATTCCCGACAGTGACGACAAGGTGCTCGGCACTTCGATGTGGCGCACGCGGTGGCAGTTCACCTGGGAGCCGCCTGATGTTCGGGTGCGGTTGCTCAACGCGTGGCGCGTCGCGGGGAACCCTGCGCCGCAATGAGCTCGCTGAACGCGCACTTGAAGTCGCTGGTGGCGGAGCTGAGCGCCGAGCTTCCCGAGGTCACTGAGCGGCGCATGTTCGGCAGCGACGGGTTCTTCGCGAACCTGAACATCTACTCGCTCGTGTGGGACGGGCGGGTGCTGCTCAAGCTTTCCGAACCGGCGCGGTTCGAGGCGGCGAGGGCGCTCGAGGGTTCGGGAATGTTCGACCCCATGGCTTTGGGGAAGACCATGAGCGGCTGGGTCGCGATGCCAGAAGAGATGGCTGACGACGTCGACGCGCTGCGGCCGTGGGTCGAAGAGGCGCACAAGCTGCGATGCGCGCGCCTCCGAAGAAAAAGAAGAAAGTCAGCGCTCGCGGATCCGCACGCCGAACGGTGAAAGCGCCAGCAGCGCGAACTTCACGTGCTGCAAAGCGAAAGGGATCCCGATGAGGCTCACCGCCAGCGGCACCGCGGCCGCCAGGTGCGTGATGCAGATCCACACACCGGCGAAGAGGAACCAGATGATGTTGAGCAGCACGTTGCCCGAGCCGCGCTGGCCGCTGTCGTCGTAGTCCTTGCCGAACGGAAA
>JAYVNA010000217.1:0-6182 GCA_043758715.1 Archangium sp. | reverse complement strand
GGGCGCGATGCCGCGCAACGTCAACGACGTGGTGAACGCGCACACGCCCGCGGGCCTGAGCGAATAATCCTCCCTCTCCCCCGCGGGGGAGAGGGTCGGGGTGAGGGGCTTACTCATGCAGTTGAGAAGCCCCGGTAGGGCCCGTGAATAGCGAGTGAGCGCCGAGCGCCTGTTCCTGCATCACGATGCAGGCTCACCGGAGGCTCTCATGGGACGCGCTGGGTTGATGTTGGTGATTTTCTCGTTGGGCTGCACCACGCCGAAAGGCGCTGAGAAGCCTGCTGAGCCTTCAAACGCAGAGCCGGTCGCGCAGCCGGCAAAGGCCGAAGTGGTCGCGGAGCCGGTGAAAACCGAGCCGGTGAAAACCGAGCCAGTGAAAGCCGAGCCAGTGAAGATTGAGCTCGTGAAACCCCAGCCGGTGAAAGCGGAGCCCGCCAAGACCACCGAGCCCGACGCCAAGATCGCGCGCATGTGGAAGTCGAAGTGCGGTTCCTGCCACGGCGCCGACGGCAAGGCAGCCACCAGCAAAGGAAAGAAGATGCTGATGAGCGACCTCTCGACGAAGGCTTGGCAAACCAGCCGCACCGACGCGCAGCTCAAGAAGGCGATCACCGACGGGGTGAAGAAGGACAAAGACGGCGTCACCCAGGAAATGGACGCCTTCTCAGAGCTCGGCGCCGCCGACGTCGCCTCGCTGGCCCAATACGCGCGTTGGCTCGGCCCTCACTGAAGCGATGAAAGCAACTCGGCGGCGATGCGCTGGGCCTTGCGCTCGTCGCCGGGAAAATCGGTCTCGAGGTAAAGCCGCGCCAGCCGGGCGGCTTTGCTGATCGCGAGCCCCTCGCCCCGAACCACGCTGAGCAACGCGACGAACAACAACGAATACCCGCGCTGCACCTGCGCGATCGCTTCCGGCGAGAAGCCGAGCGATCGCCGTGCGAACTCGAAGTACTTCGGCAACGCGCTCTTCACCGTCGGACCGTGCTGCGCCAACGCCTCCATCACCTCGCGCGTGTTCTCCAGCCCCGCCAGCCGCAGCACCTTCACCAGGTAATCGGGAAAGAACGGCTGCTCCGAGAACGGCGCCGACAACGCCTGGGCGATTTCGCGGTCGAGCTTTTCGATCTCCGGCTCCCGCACGACCGCCTCGAACGAAACGAGATCGATCGGCAGCGCGCCGTCTTTCTTCAGCGTGGCCCGAACGAGCTCACGCGACGAGGCGAGGTCGCGGCGAATCGAAACGAACTCCTGATCGGCGATCTCCAGCAGCCCCGCGACCCGGCTGAACCTGCGGCGAATCGCCTCGGGCACCGCGTCGTCGACCTTGTACCCGAGATCATGTTCCACCTCGGCCCACGCGTGCTGCAGCGCCGTGCGCAGCTGCAGCTCGAACCGGAACTCAGGGTGCGGCCCGTGTTCCGTCGAGCACACGTAGTGAATCGAGCGATACCCCGCGGGCTTCATCTTGTCGGCGGAGTGCGTGCGGTCGACCCGAAAGTGCTGTTCCTCCAGGCGCGAGACCTGCTCCAGGTGGTCCTCGAAATACGTCCTGACCCGCAACGCCACCAGGTCAGTGACGTCCCACAATTGCCGGTAGGTCTTCTCGGGGCGGGCCAGCTTGTGACTCAGGCTCGCGGGGGTCTTGAGGCGCCAGGTGACGAACTGCACCGGAACTCCGGCCTGGGTGAGCAGCGCCCTCAGTTCTCCATGCAGCCGCTCCCCTAGAGACTGGAGCACCGGCCGCTGCGCTTCGTACTCATTGAGCATCGGCGCGCAGCGTAGCGGAGTTAAGGTGTTCGACCCATGCGCCGCCTCTGCCTGCCGTTTGCGATGCTGCTGGTGAGCTGCGCGACGATCTCACCCCGGTTCGATCAAGAGCTCGCCACCACCTTCGCGCAGGACGACATGCGCAAGCTCGAGACCGAGGACGTCGAGCTGTACTACCCCGCGCAATACGCCGACGCGGCCAAGAGGGTCGCCGCCCGTGCCGCGGAATGCCTGCGGGCGATGCGCGCTCACGACCTCACCAAGCGCAACCACGGCCGCGCCCTGCTCTTCCTTACCTCGGCCAACTACAACAACGCCTACGTCGGCGGTCAGTCACAGGGCGAGCCGCTGCAGCTGGTCAACCCGCTCTCGGCCACCTCGGAGTTCTTCCACTGGTACGGCCTGGGCGGCGCGGAGGCCGGCGACATCGCCTGCCATGAGATGTTCCATTTCGCGCACTACGAGCAGGTGTACGGCTTCTGGGACGTGGTGAACACGGTGCTCGGTCCGGTGGTGCCGCCGCAGGCCTTCCTCGAGCGCTGGTTCACCGAAGGGCTCGCGCAATATTATGAGGGGCGCATTCAGCGCGCCGTCGGCCGGCCGCACAGCCCGATGTATCGCGGCAGCTTCGACTCGTTCGTGGCGATGCGCGGTGGCCGGGTGGAGCCAGGCGATCTGTCCCTCAACCAGCGCGAGCTGTACCCCTTCAGCGGCGCGTACCTCACCGGGCTCTATTTCATCGAGTGGCTCGCGCAAAAGTACGGCGAGGACAAGCTGTGGGAGCTGATGGAAATTCAGGGCCGCAGCGTCTTCTCGCCCTTCGGCGCCACCCTCCGGTTCAAGGCCGTCTACGGGCTGTCGACGGGCGCGCTGATGGACGAGTGGGCCAAAGAACTGAGCGCGAACCTCACCATTCGTGATCGTCCGGTCGATGAGCGGACGTTGCTTCCAGACGTGGGCCAGCTGGCGCGACTGGCAGCGCACCCGGCGAGCGGCACCATCGCGATCATCTCCTCAGGCAACGAGCAGGTGCCGATGCTGCGAATTCTCGAGCGGGATGGCCGGGTGCGCGTCGAGCGCCGGCTGGCGAAGCTCGGTACCGATCGCGACTACGTCTTCGTCGGCCCCGGCAGCATGAGCGGTCTCTCGTTCACGGCTGACGGGCGCTACCTCTTTCTGCTCAACGACGATCTGATCGATCGCGGAGACACCCGGGCGCAGCTCTGGAAGATCGACGCGCAGACCGGCGAGGTGCTCAAGGTCATTCAAGACGTCGGGCGCGGCATGGGGGGCGCGGTCTCGGCTGACGGGGCCACCTTCACGTTCGCCGACTTCCCCGCGGGCAGGTCGCGCATCATCGAGCGTGAGATCGAGTCGGGAAACAGCCGCGTGGTGGCGGAATTTCCGCCTGGAGTCTCGGTGTCCGCCCCCGCGTGGAACGAGCTGCATACCCAACTGGTGTACTCGCGCCTCGATTCGAACGGCTGGAACCTGGTGCTGCGCGAAGAAGATGGCACCACGCGCGATCTCACCACCGACGGTGCCTTCAACTACGCCCCCAGGTGGAACGGCGATCACCGCCTCGTCTTCGCGCGCACCGCGGGGCGATACCTGCAGGCCCACGAGTTCGATCTCGAGACCGGGACCATCACCCGCCTGACCAACGCGCCCTACGGCCTGCTCGACCCCGCACCGATCGGCACCAGCGTGGTGGCGGTGGTGCGGGATGGAACGCATTGGTCGATCGATTCGATGCCGGCGACTGCGCTCGAGACGATCACACCCGAGGCCGTCACCATTCCCGAGAAGCACGAGCCGGCGCCGCTCGAGATCACCAGCGACGAGAAGTACTCGTCACTCGATCACCTGTTCGTGCCGCAGCTGCGGTTGCCCGGCGGGTCGATCGGCCTGGGCGCGTCGGGGCTGATCGGCAACGTGTCGCTCTCGTTGATGGGCCGCGATCGACTCGGCCTGCACAACTGGGCGATCAACGGGCACCTCGGACTCCCGGGCCTCGAGACGCAGCTGCAGGTCGGCTACCGCAACCTTACGCTCGCGCCGTGGTCACTCATCGCGAGCGCGGAACGTACTTCAGCGACCAGCGAGGCGTTCTGGACGGGCGGCGTCTATGCCTCCCGCACCATCTTCACCGTGCCGGTCTCGTTCGGGGTGCAGACCGAGGTGTGGCAGCCCTTTGGTCAGCGCGTCGAAAAGTTCATCGGCCCGACCTTCAGCATCTCGTACTCGGCCGGCGACAGCACCGCGTACGGCGGCCCTCAGCGCGCGTTTCGTTTCTCGTTCGACCTCTCGGCGTACCCGCAGTTCCTGGGCAGTGAACGCAACATGCTCGACCTGCGCGGCGTGGTGTCGCTCGCCCTGCCGCTGCCCTTCTCGAAGCGCCACACGTTCTCGGTCTCAGCCACCGGCCGTGCGTTGCCCGGAGCTCCCGACGGCGCGCTTCGGGTCGGCGGCACCTCGTCGCTCAACACCCTCTACGACAACGGCCAGCGCGGCCCGTTTCCGCTGGGGCCGGGAACGTATCTGCCCGGAACGCTGGTGGAAGCCGTGCGGGGCTACGACGACTTCGCCCTGCGCGCGCAGTACCTCGCCCTCTTCAACGCCCGCTACCGCTACAGCTTCGTGATCGACCGCGGGTTCGCTTCGTTGCTCTACATTTTCCCGTCGATCTTCTTCCGCCAGGTCGATCTCGAAGTCTTCGGCGCCGCGGCGCTCACCGGCGTGCAGATGGCGCGCAGTGCGGGTGCGGCGATCTCCCTCCGCACCAATATCGGGGGCTTCCTGCCGGCCTCGCTCACGTATCAATTCGCGTGGCGTTTCGACTTCGGCCTGCCCCCCCTGCACGTGATCGGTTTCTCGTTCGACTGATTACCAGGCGAGCAAGGTGAACGACTGCGCGAGCGACTGACCGCTGTTCAGCGTCACCGAGAGGGGGCTGTTCGGATCGGTTTGAATCGTGCTGCCAGCGGGGCCCGCGAAGTCGATCACGAACTGGCCGGGCAGCAGATAGTTGAACCGCGCCTCGAAGGTGCCGTCGCCGTCAGCGTCGCCCAGGGGCAGTTCCTTCACGCTGCCGCCCGAGTTCGTCAACGTCACCCGGAGATCGGTCAACGACACCCCGACCGGCAAGGTGGCCGCTGCGGAGCGGGTGAGCGAGACGAGCACGTTGCCCGAGAAGGTCAGCTCGGCGCCCTTGATCACCGGGTGCAGCACCCACTTCGAGGTGCCAGTGTCATGTCCGAAGCTCTGGGCGACGTCGAAGTCGACCAGCAGCACGTGCTGACCGCCCGCGACCTCGACCGTGCCGATGTCGATCTTCAGACCCGAGGTGGAATAGCTCGGCATCTGCAGATCACCTGCGACCACCGCGCCGCTGGGCAGCCCCGCGTAGGTGGGCGACGAAGCGTAGATGGAGGTGGTGCCGTCACCGTTCTGCGTTTCCACGTAGCCGCCGCTGATCACGAAGCGCAGCTCGGAATAGCGCCCCGCGGGAACATCGACGTCGGTGAGCAGCGCAGTGGTGTCGTTGGCGAGGGTGAGCAGGTCGGTCGTGACCGGCGTGTTGCGCAGCACCACCTTGCCGTCACCGTTGCCGCCCTTCAGGTAGATGGAGTCGATCGTCACCACGGCATGCTTGAAGTCGCCGGGCGCATCGGTGAGCAGAACGGTCATGGTGCCCGGGCCGCTGCAGGCCATCTGGAGTGCGCCGGCGACGAAGAGGAAGGCAGTCGAAAGGGAGCGTTTCATGCGGGATCCCCGAAGCAGCATTCGGGCCACGATCGGGCCCAGTCACTTCGCTCGCTTGCGATCGTCGGTCCATCAAGATGATTGGAAGGTCCCCTCAGACCGACTCGTGAAGGCTGAGGCGCGTGGTAGGGTGTGGCTCCATGCGTCGCCCGAGCCTGATTCTCGCGTTGAGCCTGCTGTTCGGAGCCTCGGCCTTCGCCGCCAACGAGCGCCGGCACAAGCCCTCGGAGTACCAGGAGATCACCGACGAAGATCGCGTCGCCGCCCGTGAGCGCGCGCGGTCCCGCGTCAGCTCGTGGCGCGAGACCGAGGTTCCGCCGGAATACCAGTTCCCCTGGATGCAGATCGGCTTCGTGGCCGCGGCGTTCCTGATCGCCGCTCCGTTTGCGTACGGCGCGTATAAGCGTCACGCCGCCGAGGTTCGCGCGATCGCGGAAGCCAGTGCGCCGCCCCGCAAGCGCAAGGCGTCAGTCTCACAAGAGTAGTGGTCACTTGAACAAGAGCGGCAACACCTCGCCGCTTTTGCCCCGCACCACTTCGTCGAACCGCGCCGCGTAGTCGTCAGTGGGCGCCGCATCGACGAGCACCGTTTTCCCACCGACGGATCGCGCCGCATCGACGAGCCCGGCGGCCGGATACACCTGCCCCGA
>JAYVNA010000216.1:0-1915 GCA_043758715.1 Archangium sp. | reverse complement strand
GCCCGCGCGCGCAAGAATTGTCCGGGGCCGCGCAAAGTCTGTCGGCGGCGCGCCTCGCCCTCGCGTCACTCGAGCGCACGTTTGGCGTGAAGGCCCTGGGCCCGAAGCTCGACGCGTGGAAGGTGATCGACTGGGGCGCAGATCCCTTCGCGCGCGGCGGCTACATGGAGATCCCCGTCGGCCTGCTTCCCGCGCAGCGGCTGCTCGCGCGCCCGGTCGAGAACACGCTCTTCTTCGCAGGCGAGCACACCGCGGGTCACGCGGGGACGGTGCACGGCGCCCTCGCCACCGGCGAGCGCGCGGCGAAGCAGGTGCTCGAGGCGCGTTGAACTACAACCCGGCAGGCGCCCCCCCACTTCAACCGCCTGCCGGGCCCTTCCAAAACGCTACTTGCGGCTCGTGCTCAGCGGAGAGGTGGTCACTGAGCTCCCGCTGGGCTTCTCACCCATTCCCATCGAGCGCTCGCCCTCGGTGCCCGAGGTCATCGAGCCCTCGCGCTTGATGCGCAGCTGG
Organism: Archangium sp.; assembly: GCA_043758715.1. Taxonomy (GTDB): domain Bacteria; phylum Myxococcota; class Myxococcia; order Myxococcales; family Myxococcaceae; genus Archangium_A. The sequence continues at coordinate 1,402 of JAYVNA010000216.1, read as the reverse complement.
TTGTGCACCTCGGTCACGCCGGCGATGGTGTCAATCAACGTCTCGAGTTGCCACTTCATGTTCCGGGTGGGCACGCTGCCGGTGAGCGTCACCTCACCGGTCTTGACGTCGATCTCCACGTCGCTCGCGTCGACGTCGTGCATCTGGGAAATGCGATCGCTCACGTCTTCCTTGATGCGCTCGTCGGAACGCTTGTAGCCCTTGGGCCCGCGGTTGAAGCGCTGCTGTTGCTGCTGGTCGCGCTGCCCCATGCCGCCCATTCCCATGCCCAACTGGGAACGCTCGCCGCGCCAGCCCATGCCGCCGTAGCTCTGGCTACCCTGGTTCTGGTTTCCAAAGCCGCTCTGGCGGCCGAAGTTTCCATAGCGGCCGCCGGTGGTCTCCTGCGCGCCGCGATCGTCGAACTCGCCCTGGCCGGTGAAGCCGAAGCGGCTGGCGCCGGAGCCCTGGCTCTGACCCTGATTCTGGTTGCCGCCCGAGCCGCCGTAGTACCCGCGCGCGCCCGGGTCGCCGAACTGGTCGCGGTTCTCGCCGTACTGCTGCTCCGCGAAATTTTCGTCGTCGTTCCAGCGATCCCAGCGCTGCTGCTCGCTGCCCTGCTGGTTGCGGAACTCGTCGCTGTAGCCGCGCAGATCTTCCTCTTCCCAGTCGCCGCTCTGGCTCCTCCAACCCGAGGACTGGGACTGTTCGCGGAAGCGGTTCTCGGGGTTCTCGTACCCCTGCTGCGGGCCGCCGTACGGCTGGCGCCCCTGGCCCTGGTGACCGCGCATGGTGCCCTGGCCCTGCTGGCGCGAACGATTGGCCTGACCGCGCTGCTGCCCCTGCTGCCCGTGGTTGTTTCGCATCATCTCTCCGTCTTCGGTGGGTATGTGGTGGGTGCGGCGGTCGTGGCGCTCTGCAACCCAGGCGCCACTTCCCCCGCACACCTCATCTCCACTTCGTCATGAGGGCGTTTGCCTTCCGCCCTCACTTCTTCGCCCCACGGGCCCCGGTGCTGGGGAGGCGGCTCGCCACAGCCCGTTCAGTGCAACTGCGCCGCGCGGGCTGTCTCGCCGGGCACGTTCTGCCGCGGCTCAGTGGTGATCAACTGATCGAACATTTCCTCGAGCTCGTCACCCAGCGCGTTCAAGTCGGCGCGCGAGAAGTTCTTCTTCACTTTCGGGAAGATGTTGTCCTGCTCCTCCTTCACGTGATGGAGCACGAGTTCCTTGAGCACGCTGACCTTGGCTTCGAACTGCTCGTCTTCGACCTCCATCTCGAGCAGATCGCTGATCACGCGCTTGACGATGAGGTGCTCCTCGACCGCTTCGCGCAGGAGATCCTGCACTCCGTTCTCGCCCTGAAAGGCGCGCGGGTAGAACAACTTTTCTTCGATGGTGGCGTGGGCCGCGAGGTTATCGGC
>JAYVNA010000215.1:0-6188 GCA_043758715.1 Archangium sp. | reverse complement strand
CGAGCGCCCCGAGGCGTCCACGACGCAAGGGCTCTTCGTCGTGCTCAAGGGACCGCACCGAGGGCAGCCGATGACGAGTGCGGGACTGCGAAGTCTGTTCCGCTACCGGCGTCGCGACGACGAGCTCAGCAACGCGAACGCGCACCGATTCCGCCACACGTTCGGCGCCGACATGGCCCGCGCCGGCGTCAGGCTGCCAATTCTTCAGGCCATGATGGGCCACTCGCAGGCCGAGACGACCCTCCAGTACATCAACCTCGCCATGACGGACATCGCTGCCGAATACCGGCGCGCGTCGAAGGTCATCCAGCGTCGCTACAGGTCGGGCCGATGACTCGCCCTCACCTGATCTTCCTGCCGCAGGTTGCAGTCGACTTCCTGGCAGCGCCGGAAGGGCGCCACGGCAAGGCGGCGGTCCGGCTCTTCCACGGATGGATGGAGCGAAAGAATCGCTGGCTCCAAAGCCTCACGCGCGTCGACGTCGATCTCTTCCTCGCGAACCCCGCGGAGAAGCCCATCCTCGCGACGACGCGGAACGGCTACCGCTACATCCTGTTCCGGTACCTCGACTGGCTCCGAGCGCGCGAGCTCATCAGCTTCGACTCGGCGTGGCTGCGCGTTCGCCGGCAGGAGTTGCCCGAGTCGGCCGAGCACTTCCTCGAGTCCCTGAGGCCCACCCTCAAGCTGGCGACCTGCGGGCACTATCGCCAGTGCCTCCGGCTGCTGCACAACTGGCTCGCCGAGAACGACATCTCGATGCAGACGTTGAGCCGCGGCCAGATGTCGCAGTGGCTCCAGTACCTCCATGCCGAACGCGGTCAGTCGCCGCACACCCGAGTGAACGTGATCGTCGCGGCGCGGGTCTACCTGCGGGCGCTGAATGATGCCGGGCTGCTCGATGCGGATGCCGACGGACTGATTCGCGCCTCGGATCTTCCGAAGCTGCCGATCTACCTGCCGCGGCCGATCGCGCCGGAGGCCGATCAGGAACTCCAGCGCCGACTCGCGAGCTCCGAGGATCCGTACCAGCAGGGCCTCCTCGTCATGAGGAACACCGGACTGCGTGTCGGCGAACTCTCCGGCCTGACGATCGATTGCGTCCGGAAGGACGACGTCGGCAACACGTTCCTCAAGGTGCCGTTGGGCAAGCTGAACAGCGAACGCCTGGTGCCGCTGGACGAGCGAACGCTGGCCGTCGTGGAAGGGTTACAGCGAACCGGACGGCCTGACCGCGAGCTGCTCATCGAGACGATCCGCGGTCACAAGACTCGCCATCTGCACTTGAAGGCGGCGCTTGATGAGGCCTCAGCTGGCATCGCGATCCCCGACGGGATGACGACGCACCGGCTGAGGCACACGTACGCCACGACCTTGCTGAACGCCGGCATGAGCTTGATGGGCGTGATGAAGCTCCTGGGCCACCGGGACTACCGGATGACCCTCCGGTACACGGAGATCACCCTCGAGACGGTGGGCAAGGAGTACCGCGCCGCACTGACTCAGCTCGAGACGCGCTACCGCATCGCGCTGACCACGCCTGGCGATGCGCCGCTCGACCCCGACCAGGCGCTCACCGACATCATCCGCTGGGTGCAGAAGCGAGCAGGGCAGAGCGTCGATCAACAGAAGCGCGCGTCGGCCCTGGTGAAGCGGCTCAAGCGGATCCGAGAGGAAGTCGGCGACCCCTGAGGCCCGAGAAATCGCCTCCAGAAACCAAAAACTCCAGCCGAGAACCCGTGGGCGGATTGGCCGGTTAGTTTACATAACGCTCATTATCCGACGTCGCCTTGTGGGGTCTTCCGAGGGGGAATTCGTCTATCAGGATGCCCATGCGTTCAGTGATCTGGGTCCTGTTGCTGGTGCTCGCGGCGTGTCCGGCCGAGGTCCAGAAGCCCGTCGTGATCGATGCCGGCCCACCGGTGGTCGAGGTGATCGATGCGGGTCCCATTGATGCGGGCCCGCCGGTTCCGTCGAGCCTCGAGCCGACCGTCGTCGCGAAATTTCCTGATGGTGGAACCGCCGAAGTCACCGCGAAGGCCGAGATCGATCCGCCGACGTCGTTGACCATCGCCCTGCCGATCAAACTGAAAGATTTTCGGGTTCGGTTGATCGACTTCCGCGATCAGATCGTGACGTCCGATGACGAGCTCGTCGACGATGGCCGCACCCTGGTCATCAAGGTTCCGGAGCCCTTGAAGACCGGCCGCGGTTACACCCTGACCCTCGATTCCGAGTTCGGCCCGATCGTCACTGATGAGGCCGGCGGCACCTGGAACGACTGGGAGCTCGCGTTTCGCATCGCTGGCGACGTTCAGCCCGAACCCGGCGCGGCCAGGAAAAAACCAAAGAAAAAGAAGTAGCCCTCGTACATCACAGCTCGAGCAGCAACCGGCTCACGTCGTAGAGCACGTCACCGCGCTCAAAGATGGGCTCGCGCCGCACGTCCCAGGTGTTGAGGTCAGCCACCTTCCACAACGTCCACTCGAGCACCGAGCGCAGGTTGATCGCGTCGTAGAGGTTGTATTCGGTGAGTAACCGCAGCGCGCCGAGCTCGTGGTTGATCGTCCACTCGCGCCAGAGCCGAATCGCGTCGAGTCCCTTCACGCCCCGAAGGTGCAGCGGTCTGGCCAGGCCGATTGAATCTTCGACGCCTTTGAGACCCCCCTTGAGCTTCGCGTGGCGAATGAGGAAGCGCAGATCGAGGTGAACGAGCGGCTTGGGAAAGGTGATCCCTTCACCCCAACCGGTTCCTGCGTTGGGCAACGGGAGCATGGTTTCGAACGCCTTCTCGAGCGCCGGCACATCGAACACCGACCCGTTGAACGTCACCCAGATGGGGCTCTTCGCCAGCCGAGCCGGAAGCTGATTGAGGTCGCGGCCCCGACGAAACGTGGCGACACCCTGCCGATCCATCACGCCCACCACGGTCGGCACATGCTCGCCATCAGCCTCGATGTCGAAGAACGCCGCCTCTTCGACGAAGTGCCCGTAGAGCCGCCAGTGTTCTTTGACCGGCACCAGCGTCGCCAGCTCCGCCAGCGACTTCCGGTTCAGCGCGTCACGGGTCTTCGCGATCGCCTCGAGCAACTCGCGATCGAGCCGATCGTTCATCACCACGCCCTTCGCCGCCGCGGCTTCGAAATCGGCCCAGGTCGCCAGTTCCCGGGCCCAGAGATCACGTTCCCGCCACGGCCCGACGCCCTTCGTCAGCTGAAAGGTTCGCTCGAGGAACTTCACGCCAACCCCATCAGATGGAGCACGCCACCCGCGGCGGCGCCCCCCAGCACCAACCAGGTCGAGTTCGTCTTGAAGCGCTCCAGGGCCATCGCGCTCAGGAAACAGAGCACCAGCGTCCAGGGGTCGATCAGCGCTGCGGCGCCCAGTTGAATCGTCACCACGGCCATCAACGCGAGCGAAGCGACGTTCACTCCGTCGAGGAAGGCACCCGCCCAGGCCGATCGACGGATCATCGGAACCAGCGGCCCGCTGAGCGCCACGAAGAAGAACGCCGGAGCGAAGATGCCTAAGGTCGCCACCAGCGCCCCACCCGGCCCTGCCAGCACGTAGCCGATGAAGGTCGCCGTGGTGAAGACCGGGCCCGGCGTGATCTGGCCCACAGCGATCGCGTCGATCAGCTGCGCCTCGGTCAACCAGCCCAGCCGCTGCACCAGGTCAGCGCGCAAAAACGCGAGCAACACGTAGCCGCTGCCGAACAGCACCGAGCCAATCTTCAGGAACACCAGGAACAACGAGCTCAAGGTCACCTGGCTGGCCACCAACCCAGCGGCACCTGGCACCGCCAGCGGGATCCACTGCGCGATCTTCGGGGGCCCTTTGGGCTTCTTGCCGATCATCGCGACCGCTCCGGCGCCGAAGAGCACCAGCAGCTCGTTCACGCCGACCGCGCTGAGCACCATCGCGATCGCGCCCAGAAACCGCAGCCACCCATCACGCGCCGCTTTGGGAGCGAGCCCCCAGATCGCCTGCACCACCACCGCGAGAATCACCGGCTTGACGCCGTAGAGCACCCAGCCCACCGCGGGCAGCGTGCCGAAGGTCACGTACGCCCAGCCGAAGAGCGCGGTGATCAACATCGCCGGCACGATGAAGCTGACGCCCGCGACGAAGAGCCCTGCCCAGCGCCTTCGATCGAAGCCGATGTGAATCGCGAGCTCAGTCGAGTTGGGGCCCGGAATGAGGTTCGTCGCGCCGACGAGATCGAGAAAGCGCTCCTCCGTCATCCAGCGGCGGCGCTTGACCACCTCGTCCTGCATCATCGCCACATGGGCTGCCGGCCCACCGAACGCGGTGGTACCCAGGCGCAGGAAGAGCAGTGCGAGTTCGGTGAGGGTGGTTCGCTGAGGACGCTCGGAGGTCATCGCGTCGAAACGGCGCCAGTGACGAGCGACTCCAACAGCGGAAGGTCCGCCTCGCAGAACGGGAGCGCCTGCATCTCGACGGGCGTACAGAACTTCAGCGCCTGCGCGCCGAGGGGCTTGGGCTCACCTGCGCGAATTTCCGCCGCGAACAACTCGAGCACGACGGTCAGATCGCTGTACTCGTGCGTGTTGCCCCAGAGCCTGCGGCCGACGGTCAATTCCACCGCCAGCTCCTCGCGGCACTCGCGAATCAGCGCGGCTTCGTCGGTCTCACCCGCCTCGACCTTGCCGCCGGGGAATTCCCACAGGTTCGCGCGCGCCGTGTCAGGCAGGCGCTGCTGCACCAGGAACCGCGTCGCATCACCCGGCTCGACGATCAGCGCCGCTACCACGCGAATCTGTTTCACGGGGTCGCTCCGCTCCGGTTTCACGACCGGGTTCATCCGCCCGTGCTGACCAATTGCAGCGCGAAGACCGTGCCGAGGTTGGACACCACGTACAGCCGCGAGCCGAAGCGCATCGATGACACTCCGGTCGGTGACGCGGTCACGCCGCGGCCCGGGTTCCACATCGCGCGCACCTTGCCGCTGGTGGGCTCGACGAACGCGAGCGCCGTCGAGGTCGGCACCACCACGTACCCGCGCGCCAACGCCAGCGAACGGCCCGCGTTGACGCCCTTGCCCTTCGAAGTGCGATCACTGAGGTTGAGCGTCCACAACATCCGCCCGCCGCTCATGTCGAACGCGGTCAGCGCGCCGTCACCGGTGGCGAACAAGGTGTTGCCGCGCGGGAGCAGCGCCGTGAGGCCCGGGTGCCCCGAGGTCCACTGGAGGTCGCCCGTCTTCGCGTCGAACGCCGAGACGCCGTCGGCATAGCTGGCCACGAAGAGCCGGCCACCCGTGAGCACCGGCGCGGTATCGACGTCGAGAAACTGGTTGCCACCCGAAATGGTGACCTTCTTTTCCCACATCGCCACGCCGCTCTCGAGGTTGAGCGCGACCAGGTAACCATCGGCAAAGCCCATGTACGCGAGCCCGTCACCGACGACCGGCCGCGAAGTGCCACGCACGGTGAAGCCCGACGGTGCATCGCGGCGGTACTGCCAGATCCACGTGCCAGTCTCGATGTTCACCGCGAAGACGGTCTCTGACTGCGAGGCGACCAGCACCTTGCCGTCAGCGATCGTCGGCGACGACACCAGTTCTTCGTTGGCCTTGAAAGACCAGAGCTGTTCGCCGGTGAGCGCGCGGAAGGCGTAGAGCAACCCATCGCCGCCGGCGACGTAGACGACTCCGTGGTGCACGGTGGGGCCGGCAACGAAGCGGCCCGCGGTCTTGAATTCCCATTCCACGTGCCCATCGACCGGCGAGAGGCTGCGCACGAAGCCGTCGCGGGTGGCGACGTAGATGCGCTCGGTGTCAGGGTCGACGGTGGGCGAAGCAGGCTCGATGGGCTGGTACTCGAGCAACCCCAGCTTCACCAAAGGCGTGGTCCACGCCACCTCGTAGATCGCCGGGAACGAGACGTGCGAGTCCCGAAACGGGATCGTGGGGTCGTCGTTGAGCGGGATGGCCTTGCACCCCGCGAAGAACAACACGGCAGTGAGGATGCGAAGGTTCATGGAGGAGGTGACGTTTACTTGCCCGCGTCGATTGCAAGCACGACGGGCACCGGCTTGGGCACGTCGACACCCTGGGCGATCAGCACGGCGATGCGGTCCTTCGCGAGGCGAGCCGCGGCCGAGTTCGGCGCCGCGCCTTCGATCTCCGAGAGGGTCTTCGCCGCCGAGGCGGTGTCGCCCTTGATGAG
>JAYVNA010000214.1:0-18088 GCA_043758715.1 Archangium sp. | reverse complement strand
GGTTGTTGAGCGCATCGGGATCTCGCGCGAGCGGGAACAGCACCCGGGCCAGGCCCTGCGTCAGGGCGATGAGCGTGCCTTCGACCAGCTGGAAGCCGAGCATCAGCGTGAAGAGGGGCTTCCAGTGAGCGCGCCAGAAATTGACGGAGCGATCGATCAGCTCACCGAGGCCCAGCGGGCGGAGCGGGTTCAAGATGTCAGCGTTCTAGCTCAGCGCGCGAAGGAGGGCTTCGGCGGCGTGGGCGGGAGAGGCGGCGTGCAGGACTTCGCCGATCACCGCGACCCCGGCGACCGGGCCGAGTGAAGCAATTCGTGCAGCCGTGATTCCGCCGAGCGCGAAGCAGGGAAGGGGGCAGGCGCTCACGAAGCGCTGGAAGGCTTGGACGCCGAGTGCGGGGCGATCGGGTGGCTTGCTGATCGGGTCGAAGACGGGGCTCACGAGCAAGAAGTCTTTGAGCAACAAGCCTCCCTCTCCCCCGCGGGGGAGAGGGTCGGGGAGAGGGCCAGGGTGAAACGAGGCACTCAGCCACTTCGAACCGAGGTGCGCCCGAACGTCCTCGGCGCGCAGCGAGTGCTCGGTCAGATGAAGGTGCGCATCGAGGGCCAGCGCGAGGTCGAGGCGGCTGTTGATGAAGAGGGGGGCGTCACCGCAGAGCTCCTTGAGAGCCTGGCCCTCTTCGTAGAAGACGGCGTCGGTCGCTCCCGGGTGGCGGTGCTGAATCGCGATGCCGGGGCCCGCGCGGAGGGCGTCTTTGAGTTGTGAAAGGCAGTCCTTCCGCGACCAGTCCGTGATCAGGATCAGCTTGAAGGGCAAGGCTTGCCCTCTCCCCGACCCTCTCCCCCGCGGGGAGAGGGAGACAGTTGTCGTTGTTGTTGGTGATTCGGTCACTGACCGACGAGGCCGGTCAACGGGCTCGACGCCGACGCATACGCCTTCATCGGAATGCGCCCGGCCAGGTACGCCTCTCGCCCGGCCTCGACCGCGAGCCGCATCGCCTTCGACATGCGCGCGGGCTCCTTCGCCAGCGCAATCGCCGTGTTCATCAAGATGCCATCGACCCCGAGCTCCATCGCGATCGCCGCGTCGCTCGCGGTGCCCACGCCTGCATCGACGATCACCGGCACCTTCACGGTCTCGAGAATCAACCTGATGTTGTGCGGGTTGCGAATGCCCAGCCCCGACCCGATCGGCGCCGCCAGCGGCATCACCGCCGCGCAGCCCATGTCGGCGAGCTTGCGCGCGGTGATCACGTCATCGCTCGTGTACGGCAGCACCGTGAAGCCTTCCTTCACCAGCACCCGCGCCGCTTTGAGCGTCTCTTCGACGTCGGGATACAGGGTCTTCTCGTCACCCAGCACCTCGAGCTTCACCCACTTCGAGAGCCCCAGTTCTTCCGCCAGCCGGCAGGTGCGAATGGCCTCGTCAGCCGTGTAGCAACCGGCGGTGTTCGGCAGCAGCACCATGCGCTTGGTATCGATCCAATGCAGCAGCGAGTCTTCGCCCTGGGCCTTCAGATCGAGGCGGCGCACCGCGACGGTCACCATCTCGGCGCCCGACTCTTCATGGCACTGCTTCATCAGCGCGTGGGTGGGGTACTTGCCGGTGCCGACGATGAGCCGACTCTGGAACGTCTTGTTGCCGATGGTGAAGGGCTTGTCATTCATGTCAGCCGCCTCCGACGAAGGTGACGATCTCGACCTGGTCTCCGGGCTGGAGCGAGGTCGACGGGTGCCGCGACTTCACGATCACTTCTGCATTCACTTCGACCGCGACCCGCGGCGCCTTGATCTCGAGAAACGTGAGCAGGGTCGCCACGGTCAGACCGTCTGGAAGCTCGCGTGACTGGCCGTTGATCTGAAGCTGCATTGAATTCCCGCGCGGCGCACCCTACACGAAGTCCCCATGGGTGAACCGGTCGACATTGGGGAGCTCCATCGGCGCATCGCGGTGGCTGATGGCCACGCTGACTCGTTGATGTGGAACCGCGATCTGAACTGCGCCTCCCCGAAGGGGCACGTCGATTTTCCGCGGCTCAAGGAAGCGGGCGTGAAGATTCAGTGCTTCCCCATCGTGACGCGCGGCCTGCCGGTGATCGACGGCTTCGGGTTGTTCGCATGGAAGAACGGGTGGCCCCGCCACGCGCGCGCCGACGAATGGAGCCGCTGCACCTTTCAGGTCGATCGCCTGGCCGCGTTCTGCCGCGAGTCGAACGGTGGCGCGTCGATCGCCGGCACCGGCGCCCAGCTCGAAGCAAACCTCGCGGCCGGTAAAATCTCCGCGGTGCTCGGCATCGAAGGGGGCCACGCGCTCGGGGGCAAGGTCGAGCGGGTGGCCCAGCTGCATGAGCGCGGGGTTCGGTTCATGTCGCTGAGCCATTTGTCGAATAATGAACTGGGTGGCACCTCGACGCCGCTGTTCGGCAACAAGCCGCTCACGCCCCACGGCCGTGACGTGCTCGACGCCATGGGGGAGGTCGGCATGCTGCTCGACGTCGCTCACGCTTCGCCCTCGATGCTGCCTGAGTTGCTCGCGCACCCCAAGGCCCGCCCCTTCTGCAGCCATGCCGGGGTGCAGGGCGCCACGCCGATGTGGCGCAACCTTTCCGACGCGACCTGCAAGGCGATCGCCGACAAGGGCGGGGTGGTGGGCATCATCTTCGCGCCGCAGTTCATCGGTGGCCGCACCCTCGAACACGTCGCCCGTCACGTGGAGCACGCGGTCAAGGTGATGGGTGAAGACGGGGTGGCGTTCGGCAGCGACTTCGACGGAATGATTCCACTGCCCGAGGGCATGCGTGACGTGCGCGATCTGCCGAAGCTCACTGGCGCACTGCTCGAGCACGGGCTCCCCGTGCGCATCGTCGAGAAGGTGCTCGGCGAGAACTTCCGGCGCTTCTTCAACGAGACGCTGCGCTGAGGCATCGTTTCGTTTGACTCGGATCGGGGGCGGGCTGATAGTCCGCGCCCTCGGCCGCCGCCCCCGAAACACACTCCCAATGCGCCTCCAGATTCAGCTCGCCCTCGTCGCTTCGTTTTCCGTCTTCTCCTTTTCGTGCGGCAGCCCCGTCGCCGGAGACACCTGCAACGCGACCGGCTTTTTGTGCGAGTCGGCTGCGAGCGCGCTCGAGTGCCGCGTCGGCAAGTGGACCTCGCTGCCCTGCAAGGGCACCAACGGCTGCAAGCGCGAAGGCGACCTGGTGAAGTGCGACATGACCGGCAACGCCGAAGGCGATGCCTGCGCTTCGTCGGCCGAGGGCAAGGGCCTGTGCACCTCAGATGGGCAGGGCACGCTCGAGTGCCGCGATGGCAAGCTCGTTAAGACGAACACCTGCCGCACCTGCAGCGTGACGAACGATACCGTCACCTGCCAGCCGTAACCTTCCAGGAGTTCCCGATGAGCGACACCTCTTCCCCCCGCGCGGTTTCCCCGAAGGCCCAGCAGGTGGCCATCGCCAACCACGTCGAGACCCTCATCAAAGACGGCAAGCTGGAATTCAGCGCCAAGGCTCCGAAGCGGATCGACGTGCTTCGGCAGTTCGAAGTGAAGAGCCTCAAGCCCTTCACCTACAGCGCCATTCAGCTGCGGACGGGCGAAGTGGTGATCAGGCAGGTGCTCACCGGTGGCGTGATTCCCTCCCGGCCGGGCGACGGCAGCTACACCGCCCCGATGAAGGTCCCGAACCTCGGCTGAGTTCTAAGGCAGCGACGCTGCCAGCCGCTCGACGATCGCGCTGAACTCCGAAGGCCGCTCGAGGTTGCTCAGGTGCCCCGCACCTTCGAGCACCTCGAGCGTCGAACCAGCGATGAGCGCCTGCATCGCCTTGGCTTTTTCCAGCGGCGTGATCGCGTCCTGAGCGCCCACCACGATCGCGCAAGGCCCCGAGAAGCGGCTCAAGATGTCTTTGCCGTCGAGCCGCGTCGCCATGCCGCGAGAGGCCGCGGCCACGGCCTGGGGTGACTGGGCGCGCATCATTTTTTCCACCCGCGCCCGGGTCTCGCTCGCCACGCCGGTCGCCATCAGCTTCGGGAGCATCCCCTCCACCAGGCCCCCCACGCCGTTCTGCTCGACGTCTTGCGCGGTGGCTTCCCGGCGGGCCCGGCCCGCTTCGTCATCGGGGGTGGACTGGGTGTCGACGAGCAGCAGCCCACGCACCCGGCCTGGATCGAGCCGGGTCAGCGCGATCGTCACGTAGCCGCCCATCGAGACGCCGCCGACCAACGCGCTCGAGATCTTCAACGCGTCGAGCAGCGCGAGCCCATCTTCAGCCATCGCCTCCATCGTGAGTGGGCCTTGCCCCGGGGCGCTCTGGCCAAAGCCGCGGTGATCGGGCACCAGCAGCCGAACGCCCCTCGGCGGAGCGTCGAGCTGCGGCCAGAAACTCTCGTTCGAAACCGGGAAGCCGTGGAAGAGCAGCAGCGGCACGCCCTCGCCGCGGTCTTCATAGGAATACGTTCGGCCCTGCAGCGAGATCGTCGGCATTTTTTAGAACCAGTCCTTGTGGCGGAACCACGCGATCATCGTCACCGGCACCGCGACGATCGCGGCCAGCATGATCCAGAAGAACACCGGGCCCGAGAGCGTCTCGCCGAAGTTCTGCCCGAAGAACCCCACGATGAACGACAGCGGCATGAAGATCGACGCGAAGATGGTCAGCTGCTTGGTGACGTCGTTGGTGCGATTGGCGACCTGCGAGAGGTAGGCCTCCACCACGTTGCCCACCAGGTCGCGGGCCGCGTCGATCTGCTCGTAGATGCGCACCAGGTGATCGAACACGTCGCGGAAGTAGATCGAGGTGCGTTCCTGCACCTGCGGCACGCCGCGCCGGGCCAGCAAGCCCACGATGTCGCGCTGAGGCGAGAGCACCCGGCGCACCATCACCAGCGCGCGCTTGAGCTGAAAGGTTTCCTGCAACATCGAGCGGGCGGGGTACTCGGCGAAGATCCGTTCTTCCAAATCTTCGAGCGCCTCGTTGAAGCAATCGATCAGGGGGAAGTTGCGATCGACCAGCGCGTCCGCCACCAGGTACATCACGAAGTCGACGCCGCGCCCGATGGTGCCCGCGGGGTCGGCCTCGATCCGTTTGTGGCCCTGCTCGATCGCCACGTGGGCCTTTTCATGCACCGTGATCAGCCAGTCGGGGCCGATGAAGAAGTGCAGCTCGTGCATCTCCAGATCGGCCCATTTTTCACCGGGCGTGGAAAAGCCCTGGAGTACGAGGAACTGGTGGTTGCCGTATTCTTCGAGCTTGGGCCGCTGATCGAGGTGCAGACAGTCTTCAATGGCCAGTTTGTGCAGCCCAAACCGTTCGCCGAGCTTGGTGAGCACTGCCTCGTCGGGCTGCAGCACGTCGATCCACTTGGGTCCGGGGGTGCCCAGCAGCGTCTCGTCGCCGTCGAGGAGTCGTCCGTCTGCGTACACGCGGACACGAAGCATCCCTTCTCGCTAGCAGATCTTTTTGCGCCGGTATCGTATTGAGGACTCCCGTGGAGTCGCTGCCCCCCAAACTCGAGGCCCTGATCGCCGCCGAACCCGATCTCGACTTCGGAGCGCGGACCCGAATGGTGAGCCTGGCCGCAGGGCGGGCGATCGCGGCCATGGGTGAGCTCGATCTCATTCAATACGAAGAGCCCGACGTCGAAGGCTCCGCCGACCTGTCGATGTGGGAGACCGCCGCGCCCATCATCGGCGCCACCATCTCGGAGGTGAACACCCTGGGCTCGCAGATCGCCGCCAGCTTTCCCGCCGACGAGCTGCTGGTGGAAGAGCGCCTGCTCAAGGTCGCTGGCGCGCTGCATGAAGCGGCCCGGGAACTGAAGACCGAGGTGATGAACTTCGGCATGCGGGTGCGCGACCCCGCGGTGGTCGGCGATCGGTGGAACCTCATCACCGAGCTGCAGATCTTCCGCTTCAGGTTCCGCGATCGCATCGGGAAGATGGTGTGGGACGTCGCGAGCGCGTTCGGTGAGTGCAAGCGCCGCGAGGTCGAGCCCGGCTACGACCAGGCGCTCGCCTCGACCCTGGTGGTGCGGGCGATGACCGCCGACCTGCGCCGCCTGATGCGGGTGCGCATTCACAAGGTCAGCGAGACCGCGCCCACCGAGATGCTGGCGCAGGCCCAGCAGATGGAAAAAGAACTCAACGCCTTCGGGCGCACGGCGGCCTGGCGCGCCCTGAGAGCGCAAGACAAGAAGGGCATTCTCGAGTTCCGCTTCAAGCTTCGTCAGATCATCGCCGGCGGCGGGGCCAGCAAGCTCGAGCTGCTCGAGCTGCTCGAACCCTTCGTCGAGTTCGTCGATGCCTTCGGCGGCATCAGCCAGCGCGAGATCCTGATTCAACACGATCAGGAAGTGCTCGCCTCGGTGGGCGTCGCGCTCGAGCGCGCCATGAGCGTGCAGTCGAACGAAGATCGCCTGGGCGCCTTCAAGGAAGCCCTCGATACCGGCCAGTCGCTCTACGGCCGGGCGTCCGACTTCGACGCTTTCCTGCGCAACGCCCGCAAGGGTCTCCCGGCGCCCGAAGCGCTGCCCGAGCAGCTCGAGCAGTTCCTCGTGCACATCGCCGGGCTGTCCCAGTATTGAGCGCGACGTGAAGAAAGACGTGTTGGCCCCTCTGCGCGACGCCGATCTCTCTCGGGTCGAAGCAGTCTTCACCGACGTCGATGGCACGCTGACGACCCGCGGCCGGCTCACCTCCGCCACCCTGCGTGCGATCGAGTGGCTCAACGCCCACCGGGTGAAGGTGGTGTTGGTCAGCGGCCGCCCGGCCGGGTGGGGTGAAGCCTGGGTGCGGCAGTGGCCCGTCGCCGGCGCGATCATGGAAAACGGCGCGCTCCACTTCGCCTGGCGCGGTCAGAAGCTGGTGAAGGCCTACGCCCAGCCCGAGGCCAGGCGGGTGAGCGACCGGGTCGCGCTGCAGGCCCACGTGAAGGCGGCGCTCGAGCACGTGCCCGGCGCGCGGCTGAGCACCGATTCCCGCTACACCGAGGTCGATCTCGCGATCGACTACGCCGAAGACGCAGACCTGGGCCCCGAGGCTGCCACGGCCCTCGAAGCGTTCCTCGGCAAACGCGGCGTGACCGCGGTTCGCAGCTCGGTGCACGTCAACTGCTGGCTCGGCCGCTTCGACAAGCTCTCGGCGGTCAAACGGTTCGCCCAGCTCGAGTGGAAGCAGCCCGTGCAGCGGCAGGAACGCCGCTTCGCCTACGTGGGCGATTCCTTCAACGACGCGCCCATGTTCGGCGCGTTCCCCCTGTCCATCGGAGTCGCGAACGTGCGTGACGTGCTCGAGCAACTCGACGCGAAGCCCCGGTTCGTCACGCGCGGGCGTGAAGGCAAGGGCTTCGGCGAAGTCGCCGACGCCATCGTGCGCGCCCGCAGGAGAACGTCATGAGTCATCTGGTCAAAGTTGCCGTCAAGCCGGGCCTGGGGCGCCACATTCGCGCCGGGCACCCCTGGGTGTTCAAGAAGGCGATCGAGGTGCCGCCGCGCATTCCGATTGGTTCAGTGGTCGATCTCACCGACGAGGGCCGCTTCGCCGGCCGCGGCTACTGGGACCCGCTCTCGGCCATCGCCGTGCGCGTGCTCACCACCGACCCGCACGAAGACATCGACTCGGCGTTCTTTGAACGGCGCATCGAGCAGGCCCTCAGCTCACGCAAGCAGCTGCTCGACTTCACCGGCACCAACGCCTACCGCCTCATTCATGGCGAAGGGGACGGGCTACCCGGCGTGGTCGTCGATCTCTACGCAGGCTACGCGGTGATGAAGCTCTACTCCGCGGGCCTGACGCCGCACCGGCCGCTGATCGTCGAGGCGCTGGAGAAGATGGTGCCCGGCCTCAAGGGCGTGGTGGGCCGCGATGAAGTGGGCCGCGACGACGCCGATGTCGATGACGAGAAGGGCAACGGGAAGGTGCTGGCGGGCGCCGAGGCGCCGCAGCCGCTGGAGATCCTCGAGCACGGCGCGAAGTTCCTGGTCGATGTGTACCGGGGCCAGAAGACCGGCTTCTTCCTCGACCAGCGCGAGAACCGGCACCTGGTGCGGCACATCTCGAAGGACCTCGACGTGCTCAACTGCTTCTCGTTTACGGGCGGCTTCTCGGTGAACGCGGCGCTGGGGGGCGCGAAGAGCGTCTTCTCGGTCGATCAAGACGCCGACGCCATCGCGCTGGCCCGCGAGAACTTCACCCTCAACGGGCTGCCGGCGGCGAAGCACGACTTCCTCGCCGCCGACGTGTTCGAGTTGCTGGAGTCGTTCAAGCGCGAGGGGCGCAAGTTCGGCCTCATCGTGCTCGACCCTCCGGCGTTCGCGAAGAGTCAGAAGGCCGTGGAAGCCGCGCTGGGCGGTTACGCGTCGCTCAACCGGCAGGCGCTGGCGATTCTCGAGCCCGGCGGGCTGCTGTGCACCGCGAGCTGTTCGGCGCGCGTCAGCTCGGAGGCGTTCTTTGACGCCGTGAAGGACGGCGCGAACAACGCCGATGTTGATCTGGGTCTGGTCGAGGAGCGCCACCAGCCTCCTGATCACCCCGTGCGGCTGCAATTTCGCGAGGGCAAGTACCTCAAGTTCTTCGTTCTTCGCGCGCGCTGAAAGATTCGTTGCACACCGCGGCAAGGCGCCGTGTCCCTAAGGCCGAAGCGGTTGACTTCACCTTCGGGCTCAGCCAAACGGCGCCCACTCTCAGTTTTTTTGGCCGGCCTCACCAATCAAAGGGAAATACCAAATGCGTTCGATGAAGTTCGTTGCTCTCGGTGCACTCTCGTTGCTGAGCCTCGTCGGCTGCAATCAAGGCCAGCCCCGTCTCTACCGCGTCGCGATCGACGCGACCCCCATCCGCACCATCTCGGTGCCCAGCTGCTTCCGGAACAACAACCTCCCGGCCGGCCGCGGTAACCGCACCGAGCAGAACTACCGTCAGGAAGACGAGTGGGTGATCTGGAACGGCGTGGACCAGACCGAGTACCTCGACCTCGGCACCCAGAGCTATGACCTCGGCGACTCGCCCACGATTCGCGTGAGCGACCTCATCGAAGGCACGGACAAGTCGTTCTCGGCGCTGCGCAACGAGCAGAAGCCGATCTCGGACCAGTGGACCGAAGCGCGCCAGACGCAGATCTCGGTGAAGTTCAACGACTACTCGTTTGCTCCCACGGGCGCGATCTCGCTCAACTCGCAGTACGCCTGCATCAAGAACCGCGTGGGTTGCCCCGGCACGGAGAACACCCCGAACGACCTCGCTCCGGCGGACGCCGCCTCGTGCAACGCGTCGCTCAACTTCGTCGCGCGCAACATCGACGCGCAGCGCATCACCGCCTACAACAACAACCCGTAAGTCCCGGTTGAGTTGATGGTTTGACGGGAGTCCTGGAGACAGGGCTCCCGTTTTCATTTCAGGAGTCGCCTCGCATGGTGATGAAGGGCCAGTACCTCGAGCGCCCGACGCTCATCCCGCTCGCCAACGGGCTGGTGCTGGAAGGCGTGTCGCATCGCGGGGAGAAGCGCCCGGGGCTGTTGGTGTTGCCGCCCCCGCCCGTCGAGGGCAGCGGAATGGATCATGTGGTGGGCGCCGAGCTCGCCTACGCGATCTCCCACCAGGGGCACCCGACGCTGCGCTTCAACTATCGGGGCGTGGGCGGCAGCCAGGGCGAGCCTTCGCGCGCGCCCCTCGACTGGGTGGAAGACGCGCTCGCCGCCTTGCAGCTCGCCGAAGACAACACGGAGGGCGCGGCGGTGGTGATCGCCGCCATCGGAGCCTCTGACGCGGTTGCCTTGCGGCTGGCGGAATCGAAGGCGCTCGCCGGGTTGGTGTTGATCAACCCGTCCACCGCCCAACCCTCCGACTTCGAAGGGCGGGACACCTTGCCGTGGCCGCTGGCCGTCATCGTCGCGGAACTCGACGAGAAGCAGGATCGCGGGCGATGGGCCGAAGTGTTGGAACGCCATCAAGCGCCGCTGACGATCGTCCCGGGTGCGACGCGCACCTACCAACGCAACCTCCCGATGGTGGGTAAGGCCGCGGCCTCACTGGTCAGCCGGGCAGGGGTTGGACGCCAACGAGGCCCCTGAACCACACTTCTCTCAAGAACTTCACGGTTCTTCGCGGCGCGCAGGGGAACTTGTGGGCAGATCCAATCGTTGTCTCATTCGTTCGTTAGCGCTGTGCGAGGCCTTCCAATGACAAAGCTGCTCACGCTGTCGACCGCCGTCGTCATGTCCCTCTCCCTGGCCGCCTGTCAGCGCGCCAAGACCGAAGAGGTCGATCTGAGCCGACCGGCGTACGTCACGGCCGATCTGCCGGACGACGTGAGCGCCCGGGTGCCGGGCCGCATCGTGGTGGACTTCGTCGACGGCACTAGCAAGGCCGACATCGACGAGATGGAGCAGGCCTGGGGCATCGACCTCGAGTTCAACTCCGCCGAAGAGGGCCCGCTGTCGGGCATCACGCAGGCCAGCTACGCCGGCGACCTCGACGCCCTGCTGCTGGCGATCAGGTCGAACCCGAAGGTCGAGTCGGCCGAGCCGCTGATGTCGGTCAAGGCGCTCTTCGTGCCCAACGACCCGATGTACGCGCAGCAGTGGAACTTGAAGGCCATCAACATGGAAAAGGCCTGGGACATGTCGAAGGGCAAGGGCGTGATCGTCGCCGTGCTCGACACCGGCATCGCCTGGGAAAACCATGACGACTTCGCGGTGGTGCCTGATCTCGATGGGCAGAAGTTCGTCGCGGGGTGGGACTTCGTGAACGACGACGCTCACGCAAACGATGATCACGGCCACGGCACGCACGTCGCCGGCACCATCTCGCAGGCGACCAACAACGGCGAAGGCGTCGCGGGCGTGGCCTTCGAAGCGACCCTGATGCCGGTGAAGGTGCTCGATCACTTCGGCAGCGGCAACACGGCCGACATCGCCGACGCGATTCGTTGGGCGGCCGATCACGGCGCCAAGGTGATCAACATGTCGCTGGGTGGTGGTGGCCGTTCGGCGGTGATGGAGCAGGCCGTCGAGTACGCCCGCGCCAAGGGCGTGGTGGTGGCCTGCGCTGCGGGTAACGGAGGCCGGGGCGTCGTCGAATATCCCGCGGCGTACCCGGGCTCGTTCGCGGTGGCCGCGGTGGGGCCGACCGGCGCGAAGGCGCCTTACTCCTCGTGGGGCAAGGAGCTCGACATCGCGGCACCGGGTGGTGACAAGTCGCAGGGTGAAGCCGCGGGCATCGTGCAGAACACCATCGATCCGCAGGACGTGAGCCACGGCATCTACGCCTCGTACCAGGGCACTTCGATGGCGACTCCGCACGTCGCCGGCGTGGCGGCGCTGCTGTTCGCCGCGGGCGCGAAGAACCCCGACCAGGTGGAGAAGGCGATCATTCTGGGCGCGAAGCAGGCGCCGGGCACCAAGGGCTGGTCCGATCAATACGGTCACGGCCTGCTCGACGCCGAAGGCGCTCTCAATGCGCTGAGGAAGCTGCGCGCGGCCGACACCCACGAGCTGCTGCCCGACGAGGTGCAGGTGGCGCAGCAGCAGCCGGACAGCGCCAGCGACGTGGGCGTGTATTCGTACAACTCGACCAACTGGAAGGTCTTCGGCTGGGGCGCCGCGATGCTCGCGTTCGTGCTGCTGACCCTCGGCGCCAAGGAACGCCCGGGCTACCTCAACGTGCTCGCGACGCCGGGTTTCATCATTCCCCTGATGCTCACCACCGTCGGTGCGTTCTTCGTGCAGTGGGTGGCCTCGCCGAGCGCGGCGACCACCGCGATCACGCTTCCGATTCCCGACTGGCTCAACCGCATCATCTTCGGTCGTGGTTCGCTGGCGAACCCGCTGGTCTACAGCGCGGCGATCCCGGTGGTGGCTTCGTTGTTCGCCATCAAGTGGAAGGGCCTGCGCCCGGTCATCGGCGGCCTCTCGATCGGCTTCGCGGCGATCCTCGGGTACACGATCTGGGCGAATGCTCCGGCGCTGGCGTGGATGCCGTTCACGTTCCTGGCGATTCCCTGGTTGGCCGTCAACGCGCTCATCTGCCTCTTCGTGAGCCGCGCGATGCTCAAGAAGGAGACCGCATGAAGCTCTCAGGCACCGTGGCGTTCCGCGATCTCGAGACCGGCGTCTGGGTGCTCGAGGCTGACGACGGCAAGACCTACCTGCTCGCGGGTGGCGATCGGAAGATCAAGAAGAGCGGGGCGCACATCGAAGCGGAAGGCGACGTCGACACCGACTCCGCCACGCTTCAGATGGTGGGGCCCCGGTTCGTCGTGAAGCAATACCGCTTCACCTGACCTGGGCTAGACCGCTGCTCGCGTGAAGCGGGTGGCGGAGTTTCTGATTCTCGGGCTGGTGCTGCTCATCGCGGCCTGGCACGCGCGCGTCTATTGGCCGTTTCTCTCTGACGATGCGTTGATCAGCCTTCGCTACGCCGAGCGTCTGCTCGATGGGCACGGCCTCACGTGGACTGATGGCGAGCGCGTCGAAGGCTACACCGACCTGGCGTGGGTGCTGCTGACTGCCCTGCTCGGTGCTTTCCGGATCGACCTCGTCATCGGCGCACGGGTGTTGGGACTGCTGGGGGCCGCGGCCGCCCTCGTCTTCACCGCCTTGCGCTCCGACCGGCCGACCTCGATTTCGATTCCGCGTGCGGCGACGGGTTCGCTGATGTTGGCGCTCAGCGCGCCCCTGGCGGTGTGGTCGATCGGCGGGCTCGAGCACGGCTTCGAGGCAGGGGTGCTGGTGGCCGCCGCGTGGTTGTTGCTCCGGCAACGGCCCGAGGTGCCGCCGCCCCGCGCGGAGAAGCTCGCCCTCGCGGTCTTGCTGGTGCTGCTGGCCTGGTTGCGCGCTGACGGAGCCGTGCTCATCGGCGGCTTACTGCTCGGCAACGTGCTGCGGCTGGGCTCGCGCGCGGCTTTCAAAGCTTCTTTCATTCAGGGGCTGGTTCCGCTCGGTGCGTTGCTCCTGCAGCTGGGCTTTCGACGGCTCTATTACTCAGCCTGGGTTCCCAACACCGCACTGGTGAAGGTGGGGTTCAGTTCTGCGCGCGTCGATCTCGGCCTCGAGCACGTGCGGCACTGGGCGATGTTCGCCACCTCGATTCTCATCGCGGGCGGGCTGGCGTTGGTCTTTCAGATCAAGCGGGAACGGCGCTGGGCCGTGCCGGTGACTACCAGCCTTGTCTGGGTCGCGTACCTGATCGTCATGGGCGGAGACATCTTCCCCGCGTGGCGGCAGCTGCTGTTCGGCATCGTGCCCCTGGGCCTGCTGATCGCCGACGGGGGCGAAGCCGCCTGGGATCGCACGCAGTTCAAACGCCCCTGGCTGCGCTGGGTTTCGCGCCTGGTGGTGCTCTCTGGCTTCACGTTCCTCGCGGTGACGTACGCACGAGACCAGGGCCGCGACCCGCAGAATCGCCGCGGCGTCGACGAGCGTTGGGAATTCGATGGCGTCTCGTTGGGCGGCTTCATGCGGCAGGCGTGGAGCCAGCAACGCCCCCTCCTTGCGGTCGATGCCGCGGGAGCGCTGCCCTATTATTCGCAGCTGCCCAGCCTCGACCTTCTCGGGCTCAACGATCGCTACATCGCGACGCATCCGCCTCCAGGGCTCGTGGTGTCGACGGGCCACGAGCTGGGTGACGGCGCCTACGTGTGGAGCCGCAAGCCCGACATTCTCTCGATGTGCGGCGCAGGCGGTGGCCGGTGGGCGTGTTTTCTGGGCGGGAAGCAGGTGCTGACGAACCCGGCCTTCGGGCAGTTCTATCAATTGATGCGCTACCACTCGGTGGTGGAGAAGGACCTCGCGGGCGAACTCTGGGTGCGACGAGAAGAGGGCCCCATCGCGGTGCAGCGCAGCGGCGATGAGATCACGGTGCCGGGGTGGTTGCTCGCGCAGGCGTCGGGGGTGGCCGAACTGCACGAGGGGCGGCTGCAGGCGCTGGTGACCCCGATCTCACCCGCGCACCTCATCGCGCTGCGCGTGCCCGCGGGGAAGTGGAGGCTGAGCGCGAGCGACGCGGCCGCCTCGCTGGGCGTGTTGTGCGAGGGACGTAGCGTGCCGCGCGGTTCC
This sequence comes from Archangium sp., assembly GCA_043758715.1. Classification (GTDB taxonomy): domain Bacteria; phylum Myxococcota; class Myxococcia; order Myxococcales; family Myxococcaceae; genus Archangium_A. The sequence goes on along the minus strand of JAYVNA010000214.1, from coordinate 4,042 downwards.
GGAGAGGGCCTGGTGGTGGAGTTGCCCGTCGAGGCGCATCTCGACGTCCTGGTCGGTTCGAAATCGGCGTCGTTCATCGACCGGCTGGTACTCACCCGAACTTCAGAGCCAGCGCAGGTGCGCTGTGATCCTTCCGCCGCACCCGGGGTGCTGGAGGTCGACGCCGCGCAGTTGGACGGCTCCGCACCTGCGAGTGCTTATTTTCTGCAGCCGCATGGCCTCAAGCTCACCCGTGGTGACAACGCGCGCGTCAGGCTCGGCCCGCTTGCCGCGGCTCGCTATGAGCTGAGCGTCGACGGCAACGATCTCTATCGGCTCCGATTCCTCTCTCCATCGGGAGAATCACTCGGCGACCGCACGTTGCCCGATCATCCCGCGGGGGGCCTCGTGGTGCAGCAGGTCGACGTGCCCGCGGGGGCCGTGTTGATCGAGATCGCGGTTTCCGGTGGAGACGGGACTGCCTCGCTAGGCCACCTTCGCCCGCTGCCCTGAGGCGCGGTTGAGCGTAGGCAATGAGCAGGGAAGGATCTCGGGATCAAGCGTCAGCTCGCCACCCTGAAGCGCGACGAGGTCGCCTTGTGCAGCGTGGTCAAGGCAGAGCTTCTGTCCGGCGCCCGTGCCAGCGCTCGCGTGCGGGAAAACCTGGAACGACTCGCGCGGCTCTTTGCGCTGTTCCCCTCCCTACCGTTCGACGACGAAGCCGCTGCTCACTACGGACCCTTGCGAGCGCAACTGCGTCGCTCGGGCACTCCCATCGGCGGCAACGACATGCTGATCGCCGCGATTGCGCTGTCGAACGATGCGACGCTGGTGACCCGCAACGAGAAAGAGTTCCGTCTGGTGCCGGGGCTGAGGGTCGAGGTGTGGTGATCAGTTCTTGAGCGAACGCACGAGCCGCTCGTAATCGCTCAGCTCTGCATCGCCGCGTCGCACCTTCGCGCGCAGGTCCTTCACCTCGGCGCGCTCTGAGAGTGTTTTCCCGGTCTGCAGCTTCACGTCGAGCAGGTTGAGCTCCACGCCGCGCAGGTCCACCGCGAGGATCAACGCGACGGCAATCGCCCCCGCGATGATCCACGGTCGAAAGAGCTTCACCGGCGAGGGCCGCTCCGGAACCGTCACCCAGTCCATCGGCTCTTTCACTGGAAACCAGCTCGCGGTCGCCCGCACCAGCACGAAGAGCGCTGCGTTCCCGAGCACCAGCAACCCCAGCGGGACGACCCACCCGACGTCGGTCACGGTGCGTTCGGCATCGGGGTTGGCCAGCAAGAGCGCGATCGAGATGAAGTTGTGCGCCGAGTGCGCGCCGAGCGACGGCCACAACGAGCCCGACCTCCACGCGAGCAGCCCGAACAACACGCCCAGCTCAAAGCGCACCGTCAGCCCCACCAGGTCGAGGTGGAACGCGCTGAACGCGATCGCCGTCACCACGATCGCCCGGGCGGCACCCCGATGAAGCTCGAGCCCGCGCTGGAGGAAGCCGCGAAAGAAGAACTCCTCGCCCAGCGGCGCGGCGATGCCCACAGCCAGCACCATCACCGCCAGCTCCAGCGGCCCCGCGCGCAGGAAGATGTACGAAGTGTCAGCCCGGTCGAGCATCTGCTTCGGGAAGACGACCTCGGTCAGGGCGATCAGCGGCACGGCCCAGGCGACGTAGTTGAGCAGCCCGAAGGCGAACCCCAGCCCGAACGCGCGGCCATCGAAGCGCTGCAGCCCCATGGCGCGAAGGGCCCTGAACCCCAGCAACTGGTACCCGATCACCGAGAGCCCCAGCAGAACGATGATCTCCGAGAACCACATGCCCCAGGCGGCCTGCATCACCTGGGCGAAGAAGCCGACCGCGAGGAAGGTCAGCATCACGAACACCGTCCAGGCGACCGTGAAGTTCAGCGGGGGGCGAAAGGGCGGTTCGGGGGGATTGTCGATCACGGGAACGGGCTTTCGCGCTGGTCGTTATACTCGGCGCCCCGTGAATGCACCGAGCCATTGGTCCGATGAGGTCCGCTTCACCGAGTCTTCGACGGCTTTCCGGGGCTTCTTCACCGAGCTGAAAGAAGCCTTCATCGAGCGCGAGTCGCTCTTCACGCAGCTCGAGCTGGCGTTGCTCTGCAAGGAGCACGTGCTGATCATCGGCCCGCCCGGCACCGCCAAGAGCGCGATCGCCGGCGCCGTGCTCGGCCGCATCGTCGATGAAAAATCAGGGCGCCCGTCGCTGTTCTCCAAGCAGCTCGCCGAGAACACCGTGCAGACCGACCTGATTGGCCCGGTGGACTTCAAGGTGCTCACCGAGACCGGCCGCACCGAGCACCTCACTGAAGAAGGCATGCTGGGCGCGGTCCACGCGTTCCTCGACGAGGTGTTCGACGGCCGCGACATGCTGCTGCGTTCGATCTTGAACGTGCTCCACGAGCGCGAGCTCAAGCACGGCCGCAAGGTGACTCCGGGCCGCTGCGAGTGCGCGGTGATGACCAGCAACCGCTACCTGTCGGAGGTGCTGCAGCGCTCCCCCGAGACCCTGCAAGCCTTCGCCGATCGCATCTCGTTCATCTGCTTTGCCCCCAAGAGCTTCGCGCGCCGCTCGAGCCGCGGGCAGATGCTGCACCGGGCGCAGACCGGTCAACGCCCGGCGCTCCACGCCCGCCTGACGCTGCAACAGCTCGACGTGCTGCAGGAAGCGGTGGAAGCGGTCGAAGTGCCGCCCCTGGTGGCTGAAGGCATGGAAGAGCTCGCCGACGCCCTCGAACGCGATCTGCTGCAGCAGGTGGCCAAGCTGCCCGACTACGTGCCCACGAAGTACTTCTCGCAGCGCTCGATGGTGAAGGCGCTGTGGGTGCTCAAAGCGATCGTCGTGCGCGATCGCATCTATCGCCGGCCTGAACGCCGGCTGGTCGCCGAGCCCGCCGACCTCGAGATGTTGCAGCACTTCTTCCTGCTAGGTGGGCCGGTGGAGGGCGAACTCGACTCGATGATCAAGCAGGCCGCCGACCCCCGCGAGCGCGCTCAGCTCGAGATCATCCGGGTCGAACACAAGACCTTCGCCCAGGCCTACGGAAAGCTCGCCCCCTCGATGCAGCAGTCGCTCGAGCGCGAGGGCGCCGATTTGAAGGCCCAGGGCGAGATCGAAGCGGCCGAGGGCCAGGTGCGCGGGTGGACCGCCGCCGTCGCAAGTACCACCGCGCGATCGCTGCGAGACAAGCTGGTTCCGGGGCCCAGGCACCCGGAAAATCGCAAGCCGTTGCTGCGCGCCGCCGAGGCGCTCGTTCAGGCGATGGAGGCCCGCTCCGCCCGCGGCATGGCAGGCCAGGGTGAAGGCCGTGGCGGGGTTGCGCTGATGGGCAGCTTCGGTGACGTGCTCGAGCTTGCGCACCGCGTGCCCGAGCTGCAGGCGCGTTTGCCTGCCGTGGCCCGAAGCGTGGCCGAGTTCTGCCGGCAGGCGGGCCAGATGATCGCGCTGGCGGCCGAGGGCAGTGAGTTCGATGACGCTGTCAGGCTCGATGGGGTATCGGGCCTCGCCACCAACCTCGCCGAAGAACTCGAGCGCATCGCCGAACTCGCGCAGGTCGCGGGCTCGATCGTCCCCGACGTGGTGGAGCCGATTCGCGCGCACCTGGCCACCATGCGCGAGAGGACGTCGATCGCGCTGCGCCGGCGGGCCACCCGCACCTTCACGCAGAGCCAGGCAGGCCGAAAAGGCGATCCCCTCGAGCTGCTCATCGGAGACAGCCGCCGCTTGCGTGAACTCGAGCGCTGCCTCGTCGAACTCTCAAAGGCCCACGTGGGCTTGCGCATGGAGCTGCTCGCGCCACTCGCCGAGCAGTACGCCCGCGACGTGGTGACAGTGCAGCCGTTCTCGAAGCTGGAACAACTGCAGCGGCTGATGCAGGGCGTGCTCGACAACCTCGAGCGCGAAGGCGCCTCGGCCGGCGCAGCGTTGCGCGTGACCCGGGACGAGCTCGAGCGGCGCGTGGGCGCGTATGCCAAGGGCCTGGTCGCGCCGAAGCTCGCTGCCCCCGACGGTGCGCGGGTGTTGACCGGAGACGCGTAC
>JAYVNA010000213.1:0-6216 GCA_043758715.1 Archangium sp. | reverse complement strand
GCGCCACGCTGATCAGCTGGAGGGAGCCGTTATGAGAATGAAGAAGAAGATGATTCAGGCCGTGGTCGCAGCTGCCGGTCTGGCAGTTGCCGGTTGTGCCGCGCCTTTCGCAATGGGGGCCGGTGACAAGGGCAAGAGCCAGGCTGTGACCCAGCCGATGAAGGGAAGCAACGCCTCGCCCGCAGGTCAGGGCACGGTCGCCGTGGCCAAGGGCGCGAGCGGTAACACCGCGCTCACCGTGCGCGTGAAGCACCTGGCGCCCGCGGAGCGACTCGCGGCTGACACTTCCGTGTACGTGGTGTGGGTGACTCCCGAAGGAGCGTCTCCGCAAAACGTCGGCATCCTCACGGTCGATCGCGACCTGCAGGGCACGCTCTCGACCATCACCCCGCACAAGCGCTTCAAGGTGATGGTGACGCCCGAGAAGAGCGGGGAGATCACCGCGCCTGAGCACGACGAGGTCTTCACCTCCGACGTGGAGCGCGCTGACTGAACGATTTACGCCACCCATGCGCCGCGTGCGGCTCGCAGGTCTTCATCGGGTCCCCCGGCTCGATGGAGACCTGCGTAACCTGTGGGTGGATCGATGATCTCACCCAACTCGCTCACCCTGACGTCATCTTCGGAGCCAACTCAGGTGTGTCTTTGCGTGAAGCGCAGCAACGTGTGCACGAGACTTCAAAGCGCGCGCCCGGCTGGCGGCCTCTGCGGCGTGGTGAACAGCCGCACTCCTCGCTCGCATCTCCGGCCTGTGCGCTGGGTGTGCCCGAGCGGGAGGGCTTCATTCCGTACTGGGAGCGCTGATCAGCGCCGGGCGCTTAACCATCTTCGCGTCTCCATCACCGAGCGCGATCATCGAGCCCAGTGGCAGGCCAACCCACAGCAGCCGCTTCACTGGGACACCGTGATTCGCAGGCTCGCCGTCGCCTGGCGCTGAGACGGGTACGCCCGGTCGGCCGCACCGAGGGTGGCCTGCAGCTGCAGCATGTAGTTGCCCGGGAGATCGGGTCTGAAGCTCGGCACCAGGCCATCGACGTAAGCGTATTCCCAGTGGCGGCTGAGCCCCGCGATGCCCTGCGCATTGCCCACCGGCGCCACGCTGTTCGCCGGCGCCGAGGTGACGGTCCACTCGTAGCGGATGGCCGCGCGGTTCGCGACCACCGCGCAGTCATCGGCTGCGTTCAGCACGCCGTCGTTGTCGGTGTCGAGGTCGCACGCATCGCCCAGGCCATCGAGGTCCGTGTCGAGCTGCGTGGGGTTGGCCAGCCCGAGGCAATTGTCGAAAGCATCGGAGACGTTGTCCCTGTCGCCGTCGGCGTTGCACCGCGGGTCGCTCAGCGGGACGTTCCCCGGGTTCGCAAGAAAGGGACAGGTGTCGAGGGTGTCGAAAATGCCGTCGCCGTCGTCATCGTTGTCACAGGCGTTGCCGGCCCCGTTGGCGTTGGTGTCGAGTTGGCTGGGGTTGGGCAGGTTCGGGCAATTGTCGTTGGCGTTGGTGAGGCCGTCACCGTCGAGGTCGAGGTCGCAGCTGTTGCCCAGGCCGTCACCGTCTTGATCGAGCTGCGAGAAGTTCGAGGCCGCCGCGCAGTTGTCACAGCCGTCGCCCACCCCATCACCGTCGGTATCGAGTTGATCGCGGTTCGACGCGAAGGGGCAATTGTCGAGCGCGTTTGCGCGGCCGTCACCATCGGCGTCATCGAGGTACGAGATGCGCGAGCCATCTTCCGTGTACTTCAGGAAGGTCGAAGGTGAGCTCATGGCCACTGAGGCGGTGAGGCAATTGCTGCCCCGGCATTCGGGGTTGGCGTCGGCGCCGCCACTCCCGAACCGCCACCCCCACCAACGCCGCCCCCGCCCCCGGACCGGCAGAGTCCGAACTCGCAGGTCTGCCCGAAGCTGCAGGCCGCGCAGGTGTTGCCTGAGGCACCACAGACCATGGGGTCCGTGCCGAGCTGGCACTGGTCGGCGGCGTCGCAACAGCCCGCGCAGTTCGACGGGTCACACTTCTGCGTTTCACAACTGCTTCCACACAGCAGCAGCACAGCGACCGCGGGAATCAGAGCGCGCATGAAGCCGGGCTAGCACGCGGCGTTTTTCGTTTCGCTGTGTTTGGGTTTTGAACGCGCTGCCCCGCATCCAAATGCTCATTCGCACCGCACCACCACGCCGGTGATGTTGTCGTGGCTGCCCGCTTCGAACGCCGCGCACACCAGGTCACGGCACGCCGATTCTGGATCGAGTGCGAGGCCCTCCTGCAGGCGTGGCGCCGCGAGGGGATCGTAGAGACCATCGCTGCACAGCAGGTACACGTCGCCGCGCTTCACCTCGAAGGTGGCGACGTCGGCAGTGCAGTGACCCTCGAGGCCCAGCGCGCGGGTGATCTGGTTCTTCCACTGGAAGTTCGCGCGATCGCCGGCGAGCCCGGCGGCTTCCATCTCGGCCCACACCGAATGATCACGCGTCAGCGCACGCACCTCGCCCTCGCGCAGGCGGTAGATGCGGCTGTCTCCGCAGTGCATCACGGTGAGTTTCTCGGCACGCAGCAGCGCTGCCACCACGGTCGACCCCATCTGCGAGAGCGTGCCGGTGCGACGCGCGGAGATCTCGCGGTGCGCAGCAGCACCCGCGGCCGCGAGCAGGTTCTCTTCGAAGGTGCGGCTCTTGAGCTCACGAATGGGCCAGGTGCCTTGCGGGTCACGCTGGTTCGCGGTGACGAAGTACTCGAGCACGCTGACGGTGAGCCTGCTCGCCACCTCACCGCCTTCGTAGCCGCCCAGGCCATCAGCGACCGCGAAGAGCCCGAGTGCGCGCGCGTCGAGCAGCGCGTCTTCGTTGTTGGACCGCCGGCCGACGTGGGAGAGACCGAAGCTGAGCGTGTTCATGCGCGCTGACTGAGCAGCCCGCGGGCCACGCCAGGCGCGCGAAGTCAGGAGCGGGGGTGGGGTGGCCAGTCGCCAGCCAGCCCTCGCACCTGGGGTCCGCACACCAAAGTGAGTCAGAGCGCCTTGTTCACCATGATGAAGCGTGAACCTCCCGCCTCACCTCTGCGCTTCCATCACCCGCGCCAACTCGGCGTCGAGCGCGCGCTTCTCTTCGTCGTCCCGCACCAGCGCCGCTTCGTGATCAATCGGCGTCAACGTCCGGCTGGGCCGTGAAGGCCCACCGAAGATCGCCCGAATCACCAGCACCACCGCGTACACGCCAAGCGCGATGATCCCGAACTTGAGGGCGATGGCGGTCAGGCCGATCGCCACGCCGATCAGTCCGGCGAGCAGACCGAGCGCGGGAGGCCCGAGAAAGATCAACCCCGCGAGGACCATCAAGACCACCAACCACTGAGGCAGGCCGTTGCGCTTCATGTGCACTCCTTCTGTCCCAGAGGGACGAGTGCAGTACGCGGCGGGCCTGCTTCGATTGCTTCAGGCCTTGCGGGCGCGCTTGCGAGGGGGACGCGGCAGATGGCGCAACCCCATCCACCCCAGGGCGCTCACGTGCCACGCCACCTGCGCCACCGGAAACCGTCGCCCTTCGGCGGCCCACCATTGCCCCACCTGCGTGACCATGCCGACCAGCGCATTGGCGTAGATGGGCGAAGTGCTGGGGTCGTAGCCCGCGCGCACGAACTCGCGCCGGAAGAGATCGTCGACCCTTTCCGCGAGATCATCGATGACCCGGGTCAAGCCTCGGCGCCCATGCGTGCTCGGAGAGTCACGTGTCAGTACCGCGAAGCCCGCCGGCTGTTCCTGCGTATACGTCATGAACGCCAGCACCGCGCCCTCGTACCGTTCGCGCGCCGTGCCCTGCGAAATCGCCTCGGAGACGCGGCTGACCAGCAGGTCCATCTCGCGATCGACGATGGCGGCGTAGAGGCCTTCTTTCGCCCCGAAGTGTTCGTAGACGATCGGCTTACTGACACCTGCCCGTTGCGCGATCTCTTCGATGGGCGCCTCGTAGCCTTGCGCTGCGAACACCTCGCGGCCGATCTCCATCAGCTGAGCTCTGCGGTCTGCCGCGGTCAGTCGCTGCTTTCGCTTCACGAAGAGTGCTCTCCCTGTTACCCACGGGTAACTTACCCGCGAGTAACCATGAAACACCCAGACTATCGCTCCATCGCGCAGGCCATCCGGAACACCACCGAGTGGACCGACGCGGTGCCGCTGGCGTTCCCCGAAGAAGGCGCCGACGTCTACAACCTGGCGTTCCGTTCGCAGCAGGCCTCGCACCTGCTGGGCCAGGCCTCCTACCGCTGCGCGGAGCACGGGCACGATTTTCCCGGCGAGCCCGCTTCAGATGGCCGGGCCGATTGCGCCGCAAAAGACAACCTCGAGTTCCGCTACCCGCTGCTGCGCGGTCACTCCGCTCCCGGTGACAACACCAAGTCGCGGCACCTGATCATCCTGCTGCACGGCCTCAACGAGCGGAGCTACTCGAAGTACGTGCCCTGGGCGTACCAGCTGTGGCGCCACACCGGCGCCGCGGTGGCCCTCTTCCCGCTCTCGTTTCACGTCAACCGCGTCGAGCCGCACTGGGGCCGGGAGATCAAGCAGCACCTCGGGCGCCGGCAGGAAGTCGCGCGCAACGAGAACGTGCACGCCTTCAACTGCGTGCTCAGCGAGCGCCTCGACGCTCACCCGGAGCGGTTCTTCTGGGGCGGGCTGCAGTCGTACGGCGACGTCGTCGGCCTGGTGAAGCAGATCCGCGCGGGCGAGCACCCGTACGTCGACGCCGAAGCGCAGGTCGATTTGATCGGCTACTCCGCCGGCGGCTATCTCTCGCTGGGCCTGATGCTGGGCGATGAAGAGGGGCTGTTCTCGAAGAGCCGCTGTGCGTTGTTCGCCTCGGGCGCAGTGCTGCGCAGCACCCACCTGTCCACCCGGCTGATCATGGACATGGCCTGCGAGATCTCGTTGATGAAGCTCTACGTGCGCTTCACCCAGCGGCTCGCCAGCCCCCGCTTGTCGCACTGGCTGACTGATCACGAAGAGGGCCGCTGGTTCCGCGCGCTGTTCGGCGAAGAGAGCGAGCGCCCCCGGTTGGAAGCGCGGTTGCGCGAGCTGGCGCCCCGGCTTTTGGCGATCGCGAACTCGAATGACGAGGTCATTCCCGCGGGCGCGGTGCTCAACACCCTGCAGGGCCTGCATCGCGACACCGGCGTGCGCGTCGAGACGATCGCGCTGGGCGTGCATGAGCACCCGTTCGTGTGCCCGGACTACGCGCAGCGAGATCGCCGCTTCATCACCGAGTTCCTCGATCTGCCGGTGTTCGGCGCCGGCTTCGAGCAGTTCATCAAGGTCTCGGCCGAGCTCTTCATCAAGTCCTGATCAGCTCGGCGTCCACCCGCGCGACGAGGCCGGCGCCACCGCGACCGCGGGCGAAGGCGCGGCGCTGCCCGGCGTCGCCTTGATGGAAGCGAGCATCATGCGATTGGCGGCCTGATCGAGGCGCGCCTTGAGCTCCGGCTTCTCGGCGATCAACTCGGCGATCGCATCTGCCACCGCCGGCGCTTCGCGGCTGTCCATGGTGAGCACCACGTCGCAGCCCGCGAGGAAGGCCTGCTTCGCGTTGGCTTTGATTTCCTGGTGAATGGTCGCCCGCACCGCCGAGCGGCCCGCCGGGGTGCCGAAGTCGGGGTACTTCGCCAGAAATCTCGCCGCGTCGGCCTTGTACGCAGGCTCGGTGCGCGTGACCGCCACCTCGTAGCTCTTGAAGGCGGCCGACTTGTCGGAGAGCAGCCCGCCCGCCGCGATGTCGTCGGTGATGACCAGCGCGCCCGGGTTCTTCTCGCGCAGCAGCCCGATGATCACCGGTGAGAAACACGCGGGGTTTCCGTCGATGTTGGGGTAGCGAATGGAGTTGATCATCACGCCATCGAGCCCCTTCATGTCGGTGAACGGCGCGGCCTTCGCCCGCAGCTCGGCGAGCGTCGAACGATCTTCCACCTTCAGAATGTCGCTGTTGCCGCGCACGTCGTAGCCAGGAAAGTGTTTGGCCAGCAGCACCACGTTCGGGTTCGCGTCGCGCAGGCCGTCGATGAAGGGCTGGGCGCGCGCGAGCACCTCGGCGGGCGTGGTGCCGAACGAGCGTCCCTGGTTGGCCATCAGCGAGCCGGGTGACGCGGCATCGAGCACGGGGCCGAGCAGGGTGTTCACGCCGGCGGCCTTGAGTGCGAGCCCCACCTTCGCGCCTTCAGCTCGCAGCTGCGCGGGTGTCATCGCC
>JAYVNA010000212.1:0-6235 GCA_043758715.1 Archangium sp. | reverse complement strand
TCCTCAACGATCTGCGGCTCGACCCGCGGGTGCGGGGGCGCTTTCTCATTCTCAACCACGTCACCGACACCCAGCTCTCACTGCTGTACTCGCACGCCGAGTTCACCCTCTACCCTTCGCTGTACGAGGGCTGGGGGCTGCCGCTCGCCGAGAGCCTCGCGCACGGGAAGTTCTGCCTGGCGTCGAACAGCTCGTCGCTGCCCGAAGTCGGTGGCTCGCTCGTCGAGTACATCGACCCGTGGGAGAGCCGCCGCTGGGCCGAGCGCATCGCGTGGTACCTCGACCACCCAGCTGAGCTGGCGGCGCGTGAAGAGGCCATTCGGACCAAGTACCGGGCGCCCTTGTGGGAAGACACCGGCCGAACGCTCCACCATGCAGCCCAGGCCCTGATGGCGCCCAAGCCGACCTGACCGAGGCCGAAAAAGAACCATGCTCCCTGCGTATGAAGAGATGCTGGAACAGGTGTACCGGTCAATTCTGAAGCCCGGTGACACGGCGATCGACGTGGGCGCGCACACCGGCCGGCACACGATGCCCATCGCCAACGCAGTGGGCACCGCCGGCCGGGTCTTCAGCTTCGAGCCCCTTCCCTTCGCCTACCAAGCCCTGGCAAAGCGCCTCGAAGAGACACGCACCTCGACGGTCACACTGCACAACCTGGCGCTCGGTGAAGAAGAGGGTGAGACCGAGTTCACCGTGGTGCCCGACTTCCCCGAGTACAGCGGATTCAAGGAGCGCACGTACCACTCGGATACCCTTCGAAAAGAGAAGATCCGGGTGCAGGTCCGCAAGCTCGATTCGTTCGCCGAGCAGATCGGCAAACCGCGCTACATCAAGATCGACGCCGAAGGGGGCGAGCTCACCATTCTGCGCAGCGGCCGCGCGTTGATCGCCGCCACGCAGCCGATCGTTTCCTTCGAGCTGGGGAACGCCTCGCTCATCAATTACCCCTACACCGCCGCCGACTACTTCGACTTCTTCGCCCTGCTCGGCTACCGCCTGTTCTCGCTCTACGGCCTGCCGTTGAACCGAGAGCAATTCGTGGCCGCGGCCGAGCAACAATTCTACTGGGACTACGTGGCGCTTCCGGCGGCGGAGACCTGGTTCTTTACCCACGCTCACCTGCACGTGCTGGTGCAGCAACTGGGCGGAGTGGACGAGCACATTCGGGCGCGGGCCCAGGCCGAGGCGAGGCTGAGCGAGGTGACGAACAGCCGCTCGTGGCGCCTGACCGAGCCGCTCCGCAAGGCGAAGCACGCGGTCGCCCGCATGCGAGGGCACTGACGCTCAGGAAGTCATCGGCTGCAGATCGTGACGCCAGCCACCTGACCACGGCAGGGAACTGCAGTCGGAGCGATGTAGCCGGGTGAGATCACCACGAGGTCGGTGGCCTCGGGGTGCCGGGCGAAGACCTCGTCAAGGTGGGTGCCGAGGGGCGGCTGCTCGACCATTGGGGTGCTCCTGAGGAAGAAGAGAAATTTGCTGACCACGTCGCGGTTCTCACCCACCACCACCACGTTCCGCATGCGCGGGTGGCCGATCAGCTTCTCGACCGCGACGGCCTCGACCCCGGTGGTGAAGTTGTTGCGGTAGGCGCCCTTCTGCATCGTGGCGACCTCGACGCCGCTCACGACCGAGAGGATCGAGATCACCACCACCAGCCAATCGGTCGCCCTGGGCCGCAGCACCGCCCAAACGGTCGCGGCCGCGATCGCGGCAGGCCCGACCCACGCGATTTGGGGCGCGAAGTACATGAAGCCCCATTCCGGACAGTCAGACACGTGGGAGATCGGCAACACCCCCGAATAACCCGGTCCGAAGGCGCCCAGCAGGAGCGGGCCGCCGACACCGAGCGAAAGAGCGACGACCTTTCCAGCGAGAGTGAGTCGGAGCTCGCGAAAGTGAAAGAGCACCAGGAGCCCGAGCGGGGCGAGAAAGAAATAGTAGCGACTGTGGACCCGCCCCAACTCGCCCGATAGCGCGGTGAAGAGGATCGACATGCCCATCAGCGCCACGCCTGTCGTCAGCAGGTAGGCACAGACGAGCCAGAGCGGCGAGCGCGGGCCGGCGTCGTTTTCTCGCAAGCGGTGCCAGGGAAGCAACTCGTAGACCACGACGACCAACGAGAGCGCGAAGCCGCCCACGAGGAACAGCGCGTGCCCGGCGGCGACCTCGGCGATCACCGGCCCCAGCTTTCCACCGCCCGTCAGCGTGGCCAGCAGCCCCTCGAGCATCTGGCGGTAGACGCCCAACCCCGAGTCGCCCGCGGGGACCTTCTGAGAGACGAGCTTGCCCACGCCGAGCGCCATCCCCAAGCCCACCCCGAAGAGCGTGAGCGAACGAAGGCGCAGCGGGAAGAACATCAAGAAGAGGGCCGTCGACCCGGCCAGCGCGAGCGCGTGCGGCTTGATGAAGTAGAGCAGCCCGACGAGGACACCCGCGATGGCGAGCGGTGCGTCGATCTGCCGGTGGAGCCCGACCACGAGCACGTAGACGGTGGCGCAGAAGAACGCGAAAAACATCGACTCCGGCATGAAGTACTTCGTGTACGCGCTCAACGGCAGCAGCGCCGCGGCGGCCAGGTAGAGCAACGCGCGCCCAGGGCTCAGCCCGGTCTCGAGGGCCAGGCGATACAAAAAGAACAGGCCCAGAGCCCAGAAGAGGACGTTCAAGCCTTGCGCGAACGCGTAATAGTCAGCCCCGAGGTACGAGCCGAAGCCGTACAGGAAGAGGAAGAAGCGGTTGGGGATGCGCGGCGCCAAGTCTCTGGACAGCACGAGCGCCTGATCGAGCTGCTGGTCCGCCGAAACTTTGTAGACGTACTCGTCGTGGAAGACGACGGCGTTGCCGATGAAGAGGTCCTTTCCCAGCACAGCGCTGGAAGTCGCGATGATCAGAAACAAGGCAATCACGTCGGTGCTGCGCTTCTTGCCGACCATCACGCCCACGCTCGTCTGGTGCATCTGCGCTCTCACGGCCCGGAGTTCACCGTCAAGGTGCTCGACGCTACCGCCTCGAATTCGCCGCCCTTCCCCCAGGCAGCGTCGACCGTGCCTCGCGTCGAACGCGCGAGGCTCACGACCACGTTGCACCTCGTCGTCTCGTTGCCAGGCGAAGCGATGAATGCGGGCAAGGTCGAGAGGCCCGCGTCGCCCTCGAGGTCAACCTCGACGCGCTGGATGCACGGCCCCATCGCTGTCAGATGAAGAGTGCCCCTGTCCGCGTTGCGCCACGCCAGGCTGAGGCCCTGTGTCCTGGAGACCTCCACGCCGGGGGGCGGAGCAAGGAATACGATCGGCGCAGGCAACGCCACAGCAGACTGGGTGGCGCTGACCCCGAACTGACGGGTGAGGGAAACCGTGACCGGGGTGCCTGCCGCGTCACCGTCGAACTCGGTCTCGTACCAGGTGGCTCCGAGCGAAGCGTGAGGCTTCAGCGGAAGCGTGGTGGTGCCGACCGTGGCCGCGAGCGCATCGGCTGGAGAGAGTTCGACCCACGCCTGCGAGTCAGCCCCCAGCAGGAGCGCGGCCCTCACCGTGACGTGCCCCGTTCCCAGCGCCTCCGCCTCGAGGTGCGCGGCCAGACCGGAGGTCTTGATGTCGGCTGACTTCACCGTCTCGGCAGCGCGACCGCCCAGGGTGGCAGACGCGGCAGCGAGAGGGAGGCGCGGCACGTCGAGCGGAGGCCCTGGCGTCTCCACGTCGATCGAGCGCAACTCCAGCCGCGAATTACCCTCGGTGAAGGTGCGGAACTCCACAGCGAGGACGGCCTCCTTCGAGGTGAATTCGAAAGGAATGTCGAGTTCGCCATTCGGGCCCGCCTCGGAGGCGAGCAGCTTTGCGCGTTGAAACGTGATCGGGTCGGTACCGGCGAACTGGCCCACTTCGACCAAGCCGAGGTCCTCGCCGCTGGGGGTGTCGAGCACGCGGAGGTGAAAGGTGACGTGGTGCGTGCCCGGGGCGAACGGCACGTACGGGCCGTAGGAGAGAAACCCCTTCTCGCGTTCGCTCACCCGCTCGGAGTGGCTCGAGGTGGCGGCCTTAAGGTTGGTCTGCAGGTCCAGCGCGCGCATGACTTGGCGGGCCGGGTTGAGCGAGGCAAAGACGATCCAGAAGCTGCGCTCGCCCAAATCCATGCGAACGCGCCGGGTTTCAGTCAGCGCGATGCCCAACTCGGCAAAGGCGCGCTGGGCACGGGGGAACCGTTCCATCGTTTCGTCGAAGATGACGACCGGGTCTCCGGTCGCGAAGAACCGGTTGCGGCCGGGGGCAATCGTCCTGAAGACGCGGGCCCCTTCCGGATACGCCCCGCCCAGGAGCGAGTACGACGCGAGGTGTCCCGATGAGATGCTCACGAACACGCGCGAGAGCGGACTGCGATCGTCGTACCAGTATGCCGGCCGCCGATCCTTCAGCTCGTCCTGGATGGTGACGATCGCCTCCGCAATGCTCGCGGAGAACTGCGACTCGGCTTCGTCACCCCTGCCCATGTAGTTGACGGGTCCACCGAGCACGAGCGCGGTCACTGCTCCGGCGAAGAGCGTTGCCCCTGCCGTGGGCCGCCGCGACCGTGATCTCAAGACGAGCAGCCCCAACAGCGCCGCGGCTGCGACCACGAACTGGATGCTCTCGAGGCTGGCAATGCCGTCCGGTGGTGGCGCCCGATAAGGAAAGTACGACGTGAGGTACTGCGGCAGCACGTACGGGAGTTCGAGGAGGTAGGCCAGGGAGGAGGCACCGACCACCACCGCGAACATGCCCATCATTACCCGCGGCGACGACACCCTGATGCGCTCGCCCACCATGGCGGTGAGAGCCAGTAGCGTCGCAGGTAGGAAGTACGAGACGAACCACGAGTACTCGAGCCAATAGCCGTGGGTGAACAGCTCGATGAATACCAGCAGCGTGAACAAAGACGCGACGTTCACGTAGGCGAACCGCTCGAAGCCCGTCAGGTGCAGACGGCGCACCCGGGCCATCACCCACACCCCAGCGCCGGCGAGCACCGCGAACACGAACGGCAGCAGCCAGTTCGAAGTGATGAGCCAGGCTTGCACAGGCCGTTTCCAGTCAGCGCTCGAAATGCGGAGCGCCGCGTTCACGATGGGCATGAAGAACAGGAAGCGCCCGTAGAGCCATTGGCAGACGATGCCCATCACCAACACCGCGCCGAGCCCTCCGGCGGCCAGCTCGAGCCAGAGGACCCACCAGCGGGGGCGGTTAGCGTGGGTGCCGGCTCGCTGCTGGAGCCACACCGCGAGCCCCAGCGGGGTGACCAGCATGGGCAGGGTCATGGGGTGCGTCAGGAGCATGGCGATGAAGCACGCCCCAGCGAGGAGGGCGCTCAGCCTACGGTTGAAAGCGGAAGTGCCGGGCCGAAACCAGCGCGCCATGCCCGCCAGCCCCACCATGAACCAGGTGAGGAGGGAACCGTCGATGTAGCCCCAACCCAGTGAACGAAGCAGGTACAGGCACGCGCCGAACAGCAAGACGCCCGGCAGCCTGGTCCGGGGTCGCGCGACGCTCGTGAGAAAGTCGAGCACCGAGAAGAGCAGCACATGGGCACACGCGAGTCCGTAGAGGACGTGCGCCGGCCCCTCGCGGAACAGGCGTGTCAGCAGGTACTGCGGCACCAGCACGAAGGCTCGCGCCGCGTAGTAGTATTCGCCCATCGACGCGTTGGCGTGCACCAGGTCGCGGCCCAGCGCCCGGTAGATCCAGGCGTCGATCAGGCCCACCGGCGTCACGGTCCAGTCGACGACCAGCAACATCAAATACGGCAGCAGCAACGCAGCGAGAATCGCGAAGCGACGTTCTGAGTCAGCCTTGGCGATCATCGGCGGCCCATAGCGCGAATGGCCCCGCTCAGCGAGAGGACTCTCGTCGCGCCCGAGCGCGCCCGCTTGATCGTGCGGGCCACCTTTGATTCCGATGGTGAGGCGGTCTGGGGCGAAAGACAAAGCGCGAGTCTTCACATCACAACTGCGACGACGCGGTCAGTTCTGCCGAGGGACATCGAGCCGCAGCTCTGCTGCGAATAGAGTTCGTCGTGAGCAGTCAGCTGCCCGACTGAAGCTCAAGCTCTCGGAGGATCTCCGAGAGCGCCTGTTCGACCGAATGCGTCGGCTTCCAACCGAGGGCTTTGATCTTCTCGACGTTGCCCACCAGCGTGGGGATCTCGATAGGCCGCAGCCGCTTGGGGTCGACCATCACGGTCACCTGGCGACCTGACTGCG
>JAYVNA010000211.1:0-1935 GCA_043758715.1 Archangium sp. | reverse complement strand
CCGTGGGGCTGCGCTGGTGCGGCGGCTCGATGGGCTCGTCGCTGATCAGCGTCTTGAGAATGCGAATCTGATCGTCGAAGGAAAACAGCCGGCGGTGGGTGACGAGCTCCCACAGCACCACGCCCATCGCGAACACGTCGACGCGGGCATCGAGCTCGCTGTCGCCTTGAGCCTGCTCGGGCGCCATGTACGCGAACTTGCCCTTGAGCTGCTGGCCCTGCGTCTGGGTGGCGCGGTTGGCGGCGCGGGCGATGCCGAAGTCGACCAGCTTCACCTGGCCGTCCCAGGTGAGCACGATGTTGTGAGGGCTGACGTCGCGGTGCACCACGTTGAGCGGCTTGCCGTCGAGGCCCGCGCGCAGGTGGGCGTGTGAGAGCCCCTCGAGCGCCGCGATGGCGATCTTCACCGAGACTTTGGGGTCGAGCGGCGTGTTCGCCTTGGCCGCGGTGCGCGCGACGCTGACGAGGTTCTCGCCGGCGAGGTACTCCATCGCGATGTAGTAGGCGCCCGCGTGCTCACCGAGGTCGAAGACCTGCACGATGTTCGGGTGCGTGAGCTGCACCACGATGCGCGCTTCATCGAGGAACATCTCGACGAAGGCCTCGTCTTGCGAGAGCGATTCGATGATGCGCTTGACCACCACCAGGCGCTCGAAGCCGCGCAGGCCCACCTGGCGCGCGAGCCAGATCTCCGCCATGCCGCCGGTGGCCAGCTTGGCGAGCAGGGTGTAGGCGCCGACGACCGTCCCAGGCGCCCAGCCTGGGGTGTCGTTCTGGGGCTGCGTCATCGGAGCGGCACTATGCAACACCCACGAGCCGCTGATCCCCCAAAAGACAGCTGCGGTAGAGTCTGCCGGGTGACGACCCTTCACTCCCTGGCCCTGCTCCTCGTCCTCGTGCCGGTGGCCGCGTTCGCCCAGGTGGACAAAGCCGAGAAGGCGCTGCGCGAGCTGGAGTACCCCGAGGCGCTCAAGGCGCTGGAGGCCGCGAAGAAGCAGGTGGGCAACGATCGCGCGACCACCCTGCGCATCCACGAGTTGCAGGCCATCGTGCTGGCCACCATGGGGCAGGACGCGAAGGCCCTCAAGGCGTTCGAGGTGGTGTTCTCGCTGGCGCCCGACTTCAAGCTGACCGGCAATCACCCGCCCCGCGTGACGACCGTCTTCTACGAAGCGAGGGGTTGGATTGATCAGAACAAGCCGCTCGAGGTGCGCCAGCTGCCCGGGGTTGCGAAGCTGGGGCTGATCACCGAGCTGCAGGTCGAGGTGGCCAATGATCCACTCAAGCTGATCAAAGAGGTGCGCTTCTCCGTGCTGGTCGACGGCAAGGTGAGCGAGGTCGAGGTGCCGGTGACCGGTGCGGTCCTCTCGATTCCCGCGAACGTGCAGCGGCTCTCGTGGTGGGCCACCGCCCTGGGCGAAAAGAAGTCAGTGCTCGCAGAGCTTTCGTCGCGCAGCTCCCCGCGCAACGAGGCGGCGGCGCCGTTGCCGGTGGCGGTCAAGCCGAAGAACGTCGAGCCCGCGCCTCAGCTCAAGCCCGCGCCCGTGCCGGAGCCCGTGGTGGCCGCCAAGGAACCGGAGCTCACTGCCTGGGAAGAGCCCGCCAAGCCCATGCCCGGAAAACGCGTGGCCTCGATCGCCTTGATGGGCGGCGGGGTGGCGGTCGCGGGGCTGGGCATCGTCTTTGGCGCGATGTCCTCGGCGACCAGGGCGCAGGTGACCGGCGCGCAGACCGATTCGAGCGGGCGGGTGATTGGGCTGACCCAGAAAGACGCCCTCGCGCTCGACGCTCAGCAGCGCACCCAGGCGACGGTGGCCAACGTGTTCCTCATCTCCGGTGCCGCGCTGGCCGCCGGCGGGGTGACGCTGCTGATTCTGAGCCTCGATGACACCCAAGTGGCGCTGGTGCCCACCGTGGGCGGCGTCGGGCTCGCCGG
>JAYVNA010000210.1:0-6242 GCA_043758715.1 Archangium sp. | reverse complement strand
GTTGAGCTTCTTCTCGTAGACGTCGGCGAGCTCGCGGTGGAGCGTGATCACCACTGACTCTGCGCCCGACTCGATGATCTCTTCGAGCACCTCTGCATAACTGTCCAGGGCATCGGCGTCTTCGGCGGCGGCGCGGGCCCCCGCTCGAATTTCGGCATCCTCGGGGGCGAGCCGCATCGCGGTGGCCAACGAAGCGAACGCCTGTTCCGGCTGTCGCAGGTGCACGGTGTGCAACTCAGCCGCGCGCTTGAGTGCCGTGAGCCGCTCGAGCGAGTCCTTCGCGGTCTCGGCGATCAGCGCGAGCACGCCCACCTGCTTGCGGTGATCTTTCGCGGCGTCGTACGCGGGCAACAGCGCGCGAGCCGCGGCTTCCTTGTGCTCCGGATCGGTGAGCAGGTTTTCCAGCGCCGCGAGTGCATCGGCGTCAGAGGGCTTCTGCTCCAGCACTTCGCCGTAACGGCGAATGGCCTCCGCCTTGTCGCCCAGCGCGGTCTCGAGCAGACGCGCGCGCGTCATCGACAGGGCCGACGCCTTGTCGCGTTCTCCGGCCTGCTCGTAGAGCGCGATCTGGCGGGCCTGCACTTCGGTCAGCTCGCGCAGCTGCCCACCCTGTTCCAACAACTGGCCCAGGCGCGGCAGGTGATCGGCTTCCGGCGCACCGGCTTTGATCGCCTCGGCCAGGGCGCTGGCAGCCTCGCGAGGGCGATCGAGTTCGGAGTTGACCTGCGTGAGCTGAAGGCCCAGCGCGATCTTGTCTTCGGGCGCGGTGGCCAGCGTGAGCCGGCGGCGCAGCACCTGGTCACAGTCTGACCAGCGCCTGGCCATCAGATACAGCTCGGAGAGCCGCAGCAGCAGCTCGGGCTGATCGACGGACTTCTCCAGGCCTCGTTTCAGCGCCGTGGCGGCCTCGTCGATGGCGCCGACTTCTTCGGCGAGCTCAGAGGCCTCGAGCAGCAGCGAGACCGACAACGTGGCGTCTTCCGACTTGATCGCCAGCTCGGTGAACGTGCGCGAGAGTTCCTGCTCGGCCTTGAGCGCGTGGCCCAGGCGCAGGGCTTCGGCGCGGAAGGCGGTGTCAGCGGGGTCGAGCGCCAGGCCGCGCAGGCGCAGGTCGAACGCGGCGCGTTCGTCGATCAGCCGCTTCTCGGTGGTCTCCGCGAGCAGCGTCAGCAGGTTCTTCTGCTCTTCGCGGTCCTGCACCGACGAGAGCTGCACCAGCAACGAAGCGACCTGGCGCTGGTAGTCGCCGGCCTTCGCGTAGACGGGAGCGAGCGCGCGGGAAATGTCACCCTGGCGCACGCCCTGGGAAGCGAGCCGCTCGAGGCCGCCCACCACCGCGGCGCTGTGATTGCCCTCGTCGAGCAGGTTCAAATACAGCTTCACCGCCTCTTCGCGGCGATTGAGGCGCTCGGCGTACAGCTGCGCGAGCCGGGCGCGCCATTCCTGCCGTTCGTCGGGCGAGTGCGCGAGCGCGAGCAACCGCTCGGCGACCACGGCGACCTCTTCCCACAGCCCCAGGTTGGCCGAGGCAGAGCCGAGCTTCTTGAGCGTCGGCACGCTGTCGGCGTCGATCTCCAGAATCTTCCGGTAGACGGCGGCGGCCGACGCAGGGTCGGCGGCGGAAGCCTCGAGCTTGCGGGCCTCTGCCTCGAGCTTCGAGCGCGGATCCTGCGGTTCTTCCGCCAGCGCCTTGCGCATCGCGGTGAGCGCGGCGGTGGCTTCGGCGTCATCGACCTGCCGCTTCTGCACCTCGAGCCAGGCTTCTTGCGCCTCGGCGGGACGGCCGAGCGACTGCAACAACTTCCCGAGCGTCCTCCACAACGAGGCCTGGGCCTCGGGGGGAGCGACCTGGGCCGAGCGCCGGAGCGAGATCGCCAGCTGCGGCTGAGCCCCCGCTTTCTCGGCGGCCTCGACGATCGAGGTGAGCAGCGAGCCCCGCGCGGGGTCGAGCGGCAACGCCAGGGACAACGCGTGGAACGCCTTCTTCCAGTCGTCCTTCTCTTCGCACAGCAGCGCGACCAGCTCGCACAACGAGACGCGATCCGTGATCGGCCGCGGAGCCGAGGCCGCGATCTCCAGCAACGGCCACAGCCCGTCGAGGTTGCCGTCGTCGGCGTAGAGCCCGACCAGGCGATAGGCGACCTGCGCGTTGTTGGGGTCGGTCTTCTGGGCCGCCTCGACGTGCGCGCGCGAGGCCGGCAGGTCCTTGAGCAGCTTCTGGGTGAGGTCGGCGAGGTTGAGCCGCAGCGCCACCTGGGCCTGCTTGTCCTTCAGGGTGCCGAGGTGCTTCTCGAGCACCGACATGCCCTCGACCAGCTTGCCCACCGAAATCAGCGCTTCGCTGGCGAGCTCGGCGGCGTCGGGCCGCGAGGGGTCGAGCTTGGTGGCTTCTTCGAAGGCGTCGGCGGCGCCCTTCTGATCGTTGAGCTTCGAGAGCAGCACCTGGCCGATGCGCAGCTGCAGATCGACCTTCGCCTGCTTGTCGCGGCTGTCGCCGGCGAGCTTCGAGAAGACCGTGAGCGCGACCCGCACGTCGCCGGCCTTGGTGGCCACCGCCTCGAGCAGATCGAGCGCGTCGGGCATCGCGGGCCAGAGCGCGAAGCACCGCTCGATCGCCTCTTTGACTTTGTCGACCGCCCCCGGCTCGTAGAACGCATAGAGCCGCGCGACCTGCAGCGACATGCGCGCAGCCACCCGGCGATCACGTTCTTCGAGTGACTGGGTCTTGAGCTGCTTGACCTTGTCGCGCCAGATGTACTCGAGCTTGGTGAGGTCCTTCTGAATCGCGGTCGCCCGCGAGCTCTTGCCATCGACCGCGAGCGCGCGCACCAGGGCCTTGGTGGCCAGGCCGTGTTCCTGGGGGAAGCCGACGAGCGACTCCGCGAAGCTCAGGTATTCCTCGAGCAGCTCGCGATCACCGAGGGCCGCCCGCTCACGCTCGAGCGACTCGAAGCCCGAGGCATGCCGGCCTTCCGAGAGCAGCAGCTTGCGCGCCTTCTGGTACGCCTGCCTTTCCTGCGGGGCCGCGCGCGAAGCGAGCTGGTAGCAGAGCACCGCCCGATCGCGGCGCTGCAGCTTGGTTTCGTAGAGTTCGCCCGCGCGCAGGTAGAGGGCGGCGGCGGCCGGGCCCGTCTGCACCAACGCCAGCCGCTCGAGCACTTCGCCCAGGGCTGCGGCGTCGTTGCGGCCTTCGTAGATGCCGCGCAGGCCCTCGAGGGCCTCGCGCGCACCCGGCGAGTAGATGAGCGCGCGCCGAAACAGCTCTTCGGCGCGCACGGGGTTCTTCAGCTTTTCTCGGCACAAGTCAGCCGCGCGGCACAACAGGTGCGCGGCTTCTTCTGCCTTCGGGACCTCACGCGAACGCGACTCGTACAGCTTGATGAGCTCGTCGACGCGGCCGGTCTTTTCGAGGCTGGCTTCAACCTCGCCAAACGGCTTCTCGGGAGTGTTCGACATGTGGGAGCGGGCGGGACTCTACCCCCCGCACCCCACAGAATGACGAAGTTTTCTCAGGCGTTTGCGCCGGGAGTCGGGCCATTCGAGGGGGTGGCCTCGGGAGGGGGCATCGCACCCTCGGCTTCCCCGTCTTCGGCGAGCTGGGCAGCCGTCTTCGGCTTGGGTTCCGGGCGGGGCAGCGCCTTGACGCGCTCGGCGTTGGCGGTGTCGCCCTGCTTGGTGAAGAGCGCCTGCGCCTTGTCGAGCTGGCCTGCCGCTTCGAGCAGCTCGGCGGCCTTCTTCAGATCGCCCAGGGCTTCGAACACGAACGCGGCCTTATCTTTGCGATCAGCGGCCAGGTACACCTCGGCGGCCTCGGGCAGTCGGCCGAGCAACTCGAGCCAGCGCGCGCGCTGCACGGGGTTGTTCTCGGCTTCGGCCTTGGCCAGCTCGGCCTTCGCGAAGGCATCGGCCTCGGCGGTGAGCTTGAGCTTCTGCATGAAGTGGAACGCCTTGGGCCCGGGGAGCGGCCTGAGGGTCTCGAGCGCTTCGGCCTTCTTGCCACCGGAAACCTGCAGGGTGGCGGCGCCGAGGCGATCGCCGCGCTCGATCAGCTTGACCACTTCCAGGTCGCGCACGCGGTGAGCAGAACCCGCGTCACGCGCGCGCTCGTAGGCCTTGCGGGCGAACGAGAGCTTGCCAGCGCGTTCCCAGGCCAGACCCGCCTGGTCGAACTGGGTGGCGCGCTCGTACAGCTTGGCGATCGAGTCGAAGTCGGAACGCGCGACGTGGAACTCCATCAGCTTTTCCCAGGCCTCGGCGCGCTCGAGCGCTTCGATGATCTCCTCGGGCTTGAGGTTGGCCGACAGGCGCGTGAAGGCCTCTTCGATTTTGCCCAGGGCCGCATTGCGCAGCGCCGACTTGGTGTCGCCACCCGCCTCGTACAAGCGCAGGGCATCGGCGTACGACTTGTTCTTCTCGTGAATGCGGGCCGCGTCACGCGTGCGGCCAGCCGACTCGAGGGTCTTCACGTCGGCCTGCCAGTCGCCCGAAGAGACGAAGGGCACCGGGCGCTCGGGGCGGGTAGACCGCTCGAAGCGATCAGTCTTCGGGCCGCGATCAGGGCGGTCGCCGCGCGGGGAGCGGGCGGCGGCGCCGCCACGATCAGAACGAGCGCCGCGATCGGG
The DNA here is from genome assembly GCA_043758715.1 of Archangium sp. GTDB lineage: Bacteria > Myxococcota > Myxococcia > Myxococcales > Myxococcaceae > Archangium_A. Next base: position 1,620 of record JAYVNA010000210.1, on the reverse strand, counting down.
GCGATCACCACGCGACGCCTCGGGCGGACGCTCGGTGTGCGCGGGCACGGCGAGGTCGGCCTCGGTGGGCTGACGGCCCGCGTTCTCGAAGGCGGCCTTCGCGCGATCCGCCTCGTTCATCGACGACCAGATGAGGCCGACGGTGAACTGGTTCTCGGTCCACGCGGCGATCTTCGGGTCCACCGCGGGAGCGGCAGGGGCCGCGGGAGCCGCGGCTTCGACCGGGGCAGCGCCTTCGGCAGGAGCGGCGCCTTCAGCAGCAGCTTCGGCCGGAGCGGCACCTTCAGCGCTCGCTTCCGCGGGAGCTGCTTCAACCGGAGCCGCTTCGACCGGAGCCGCTTCGACCGGAGCCGCCTCTGCAGGGGCCTCGACCGCGCTGGGGGCCGGCTTGGGCAGGCGCTGCGCGCGCATGAGCGAGGTGATCAACTTGCCGCGGGTGCCGAGATCGAGCGCCTCGATCGACTTCAGGCGCAAGGGCTTGATGGCCTTGAGCACCGCCGAAAGGGGTTCCTTCATCGCCACCACATCAGACTTGGTGAGCGCCTTCTCGAGCGAGCTGAGCTCATTCACCACGCGGTACGCGCCACTGCTGGCGCCGCCTTCACGTCCACCACGGCCACCACCGGGGCCGCCGGGGCCACCGCGTCCGCCGCCCGGTCCACCGCGCCCGCCGCCCGGACCACCACGGCCACCACCGGGACCGCCCGGGCCACCGCGCCCGCCACCACGGCCACCCTCACGTGCGTCGTCGAAAGAAAACCCGTTGCCGGCCCGACCCTGCCCGGGGCCCTTCGCGTTGTTGTCGACCATGATGGTGCTCTCGCTTGTTGTGTAGAAATGAGTCGACCGGCCAGATGCCGGTCGCGAGAGGTTGCCTTGTCAGGTGAGTGGGAGCCCCGTCAAGGGCCGCGAGGGGCGGCCCGGCAGGCTCTAGAACGCGTACTTCACGGTCGGCAGCACGGAGAAGCCCAGCGATTGGGTCAGGGCCATGAAGTTGAAGTTCGCTTCAATGCCGATGACGAAGTGACGCAGCCGCGTGAAGTACTCGATGCCCGCGCCCGCGGTGACCAGCACGTCGATGCCCGGGAGCAGTGAGTTGGGGCTGTAGAACGACACGCCCGCGCCACCGCGCACGTAGATCCAGGTGCGATCGACTTCCTGCGAGTCTTTGAAACCCACCAGCCGCACCTTGATGGCCGCGCCCGGAGTCAGCGCGCCGAAGTCGCCGCTGGCGGCGCCGTTGGTGGAAAGCCCGTGGTAGTCGCTGCCCATGCGGTTGGCGGTCGCGAGCAGGAAGATGCTCGGCGAAATGCGCTCACCGATGTCGAAGCCCATGTCGAGACCGATGGCCTCGCCGACGGACGGATAGGTCACCCCGCCCGAGAGCACAGGAGGGTTGAGTACGACGAACGCGCCACCGCGCCCCTCGAAGAAGAAGCCACGCTCGATCTCGTTGTAGGTGATCGCCTTCTTGTCCTCGAGCTTGGGCGGTGCCGCCGTCTGCGCGAACGAGAGAGACGAGGCCAGGCCAAGGACGAGCACGACAGAAGAGAACGAGCGCTTCATGCGGGGCGAACCCTAACCCACCACGGGGCCAGTGAGGCAACGAACAAGGGACAG
>JAYVNA010000209.1:0-6243 GCA_043758715.1 Archangium sp. | reverse complement strand
TCCAGCGCGCGCAGCAGCAGGTAACCCTTCTCGTACGGCACCACGCTGAACGCCTCATCGGGGTCGATGCCGGCGAGATGGGTGCGCAGCCTGGTGAGGTCAGGGGTGCCGGCCTTCTCGAACCGCGCCACCGAGTCGTCGAGATCATTGCGGCCCAGCGCCGCGTGCATCACCGCCACCTCCGGACCTTCGAGCGCTTCGAGAATGCGGCGCTCGGCGTACACGGTGAAACCTTCGTTCAACCAGAAGTGTTCCGCGTTCACGTTGGTGACGAGGTTGCCGGTCCACGAATGGGCGAGCTCGTGCGCGACCACGTTCACCATGCTGCGGTCGCCGGCGATCAGCGTCGGCGTGAGGAAGGTGAGGCGTGGGTTCTCCATGCCGCCGTACGGAAACGAGGGAGGCATCACCAACAGGTCGAACCGTTCCCAGTCGTACGGCCCGAAGAGTGATTCAGCCGCTTCGAGGTGCTTCTCGACGCCCTCGAATTCCCACGCTGCCGAACTCAGCAGCCCAGGCTCGCACCACACGCGCGAACGCGGCGAGAGATCCTGGCTGGCGAGGTCACCCACCGCGAACGCGAGCAGGTAGGGCGGGATCACCTGCGGCATCTCGAAGTGGAAGGTGGTGCGGCCACCCCTGTTCTCGCTCTTTTTCGGCGCAGCGGCCATCACCGCCACCAGGCCCGCGGGCACGTTCATCGACGCGCGATACGAGACCCGGCGGGCGGGCGTGTCCTGGCAGGGGAGCACCGAGCGGGCGTGAATCGCCTGACACTGGCTGAAGAGGTACGGCTGCTTTCCCCCGTGCGTCATCGAGGGCTCGAGCCACTGCAGCGCCGAAGCGTCAGGGCCGGTGCGGTACTCGATGCGCACCCCGGTGGCCCCCGCGGGAACGTGAAGGCGCAGCGGCGTTCCGAGAATGGCGTCGGCGGGCAATGGTTCCCACTTCAACGGTGCGCCCGAGAGATCGGTCACGATGTTCAGCTCGAGGGCGCGCGAATCGAGGTCGAGCGGCGTGGCGTTCTTCGCGGCTTCCTTGAAGTGCAGGGTGGCGGTCGCGGTGAGGCGCTTCGTCTCGAAGTCGACGATCGCGTCCCACTCGAAGTGACGCGTGGTGGGCTGGGTATCGTCCGTGACGGAGTGCGGATCAGGTCGGGCCATGCCCGCGTCATACACGCTCGCGGTTCTATTGACTGCGTACGGTCGAGGTGAGGGCGAAGTCGAGCGCGTCCATGGCCAACTGCTCCACCAGCAGCTTCACCTCGGCCGCCTCGAAGGGCTTGGTGAGCTTCGGGTTGGCCACGCTCTCCAGGAAGGTGGCCGAGAGGGGCGTGAAGGCGCCCCCCGACATGAAGATGACGCGGGGGGCGAGGGCGGGCGCGTGGGACAGCAGCCAGGCGTAAAGCTCCATCCCGGTGATCTCCGGCATCATCAGGTCGCAGAGGATGGCGTGGAACGCCGAGTCCATCTCGAGCACCGCGCGCGCCTGCTTCCCCGAGCCCACGGTGACGACCTCGTGCTGGCGGCCCAACATCCGCCGCAGCTCTTTGCGAATCTGCTCCTCGTCATCGATCACCAGCACCCGGCCGCGCGGGGCCGGTCGAATGCGCGGAGGGATCACCACCGCGGCATGCGCGCGTAGCTCAGTTTCGGCCCTGGCGATGCACACCCTGAAATGGGTTTGGGCCCCGGGCACGCTGGTGACCTGAAGGTCTCCCCCCGAACCTACCAACCGACAGCACAACCGGCGCCGCCCCGGTCTTCGTACCCAGTGATGGCTACTTCGCGTACTGGTCGGCGAACGCGCGGGCGAACTCTCTGGCGTCCGGCGGCTGGCCCGGCGCGGCCCGCTCATTGGCGAGGCGCCAGTCGTACTGAATGCGCTCATCGATGTTGCTCGGCCACTTCATGGCGGCGCGCACGGTGCTGCGCCAGTCGTCGGTGCCGCCGAACGCGTTGAGCACCTTGGGGGCGAGCAGCAGTTCCTGGGCCTTGGGCAGCTGTCCAATGGTCGCCAGCGCGTACCCTTCGATCACCGCCAGCATCGGCTTGCCATGGTACCGGGCGTCGAGATCGACCTTGGGTTTGGGTGCGACGACGGGCTCAGGCTTCGGCGCCGCGGAGGCGTCGGGCACTTCGGGCGGCTTGGTGCAGCTGATTACGAACAAGACGGCGAGGAGGCCACGCACAGGCATGCCAGTGAGCTTCTCATCTTCAGAATGGCTGCGCGCTTTGAAGTTCGGCATACCTGTCTGCATGAGGACCCTCCTCCTGCTGTCGTGTCTGGCCGTCAGTGGCTGCGAGTCGGCCGCTGACGTCATCGCGAAGCACAAGGCGGGCGTGGAAAAGACCCTGGTGACGCTCGCGGCCCTTCAGCCGAAGGTCGCCGCGGCCGAGCCGTTGACCGAAGCGAAGGTGAAGCCTGCCAACGTGGTGCTCGAGGGCGCGGCGCCCAACGCGATGTTCGTCTACGCCGATGACTTGAAGCGCCCGGGTGAGGCGGCCGCGGTGCGCCTGCGTACGCTCGACTCCGCGCCGTTGTTGCAGTGTGGGTCGCTGCTCCACCGGCAGCAGTACTTCAATGATCCCATCACCCGGGTCGCGCCGAGCGTGGCCGAGCAGTACCTCACGGCCTGCGAGAAGCTGCAGTACGCGCTGATCATTCGCGAGGTCGAGTTCGTCGCGCCTGAGCTCTCGTTGGAGGCCCGCAAGTTCAGGCCTGCGCTCTACCGGGCCGAGGTGCTCGCCTTCGACTTGAAGACGGGCGAGTTGCTCGGCGGCTTTCCCATCGCCGCGAAGAATGACGACAGCGTGATGCTGCTCGACGGCGACGCTGATCATGTCAAGCGGCTGTTGAGCAACCTCGAGGCGACCGTCTTCACCGCGCTTCGGGATGGAGCGCGCCAGGCGTTCCCGGGCTCCTTGCCCCCCGCGAAGAAGTGAAGCGTCGCCACTTCGCCAGGAATTGGATCAACGCCGCCAGGGGCACGCCGAAGAACACGAAGAGGCCGAAGAGCACGAGGCCTGACACCCGGTAGTCCGGTGCGACGATCGCCACGCCCGGTGCGGGCTGCACGGTGAGGAAGTCGAGAATGGCGGCTTCCCCGAGGAACGGTGCGTCGGCGGCGTGAGAGAGGGCGCGCGGGAGCAGCATCGTCTCGCCCGGCAAGATCCACGACGCGGCGGAGAGTTCGGTCGCCAACGCCCATGCGTGATCAAACCGCCCATTTCTCCGCGCCCCCGCGATGCCGAACGCGCTCGCTCCGGTGCCGAAGCCATCGAGCACCGGGCCCGCGTCGATCTCGAAGGTCCACTCACTCTCGGTGCCACGCTCGTATTCGCGGAAGCCCGAAGCCCACCCGCGGTCTTGCCAGAACGCGCGCTCGTAGCGCCCGTACCAATCACGCCCCTCCTCGGGCCAGAGCGCGGGAGCGAACGCGAGGCTCCACGAGGTCCCGATGCCGCGCGACGGCTGCACTTCGCGCCCGCTCGGCAGGTCCACCCGGAAACGCGGCAGCCCCAGCGAGTCGCTCATCGGCGGCTGGAAGGCGCGAATCGCGCGGGCGAAGAAGGCGGAATGATCAGTGCCGAGCACCGGGTCGGCCTGCTGCAGGAACCCGAGCGTGGCGAGCACGTCGATCGGGTAACACTCGCCGGGGTAGTCCTCGAGCAGGCCGAAGGGTGACGCGTCGAGCGCGGCGATCAGCGTCTCGACTTGATCACGGAGCATCGGGAGATCCTCTGGATCGTGCGTGAGGTTCGCGTGACTGGTGAGCCCGGCGATCAACAGCGAACGGAAGAACACGTTTTGCGTGTGCAGGTAGTCGTCACCCCAATGCGTGCGCACCCAGGTGTGATGCGTGGGGTCGAGCAGCAGCGCCTTCGAAGCCTCGATCGCGCCTCGCGAAGTGCTCACCGGCGAAGGCCCTGAGCCGAGCTCGCCGCGCCCCCACGCCCGCTGCAGCGATTCGGTGCCCTGCAGGTAGAACACCGCGGTGAACATCGGCCACTCGGTGGTGGGCACGTCGTGGAGCGCCGCGTGCGCCGCCGCCCCGCTTCGCACCCGTTCGCGCGCCCACGCCTCGAGCTTCGGGCTCATCGACGCGTGCATGCGGACCGCGCGCCCGGGAATGCCCGGGCCGGCGAGGGCGGGGTCGGCGAGGTCGCGCAACAGCGAGATGCCGGGAGCGAGGAACAACGGAATCACCAACACCAGACCCAGGGCCGCGCGGACGAGTGGCTTCATGCCCGCCATGCTGCGGTGGTGCTGATCAATGCGGGGGCCTGCGCGGGTGAGCGGTCGCAGACGCCGGTCCAGCGGTCAGTTCAGCGCTCGGTGAAGGCCTTCCAGGCGCCGTGCTCGTTCTCTTCGATCACCACGGTGCCTTCCCAACCTGTCCCGTACAGCGCGCTGTTGAGCGTGAGGCCCTCGAACCGCCGCTGCCCCAGCGCGACCTGCACGTCTCGGGGCGGGCGGGAACACCCCAGGCCCGCGGCGACCGTCTGCACCGCCACCTTGCGGGGATGCCCATACGCCCAGGCGGTCCAGTCTTCCTCGCGGGTCGAGGGACCCATCGAGACCACCGCCATGCAGGGCGTGAGCGTCTTCATCAGCCCCATGGTGGTGCCGTTGTGAGAGCCGTGATGGCCCACCAGGAAGACGTCGCTGTTGAGCGCGGTGCCGTGGGCTGCGAGCAGGGCGTGAATCGCCTCGACCTCGAGATCGCCGGTGATCAGCACCGGGTGCCCGCCCACGTCGATGCGAATCACCAGGCTGTGGTTGTTCGCGTTGGTGAACACCTTCGGTTCCCAGCCTTCGGTGTTCTGCTTGAGCCCACCCCAGAAGACCTGGATCTGCGGGTCGACCTCGCCACACTGCACGGGGTCGATCTGCGCGTCAGTGAGCCCCTTGCCGTTCTCCACTTCGCTGCGCGCGATGGTTCGCAGGGCGCCGCGCTTCTTCATCTCGAGCTCGGCATCTTCCTGCTGCTCGCCGCCCGACTCGAGCACCAGCCCGTCGATGCCGCGGGGCTGGCCGTTGGTGATCAGGTGCTGCACCGTGAAGTCCTTCATCACCAGTGGCAGGCCGCGCGTGTGATCGATGTGCGGGTGCGTGATGAACACCGCGGCGAAGGTGCGGTTCAGGTCGGGGCGGCGGGCGAAGAACGCCTCGAGGTAATTCTTGAGGGCCTTGAGCGAATCGAAGTCGGAGGTGCTCTCGCCCCCGGTGTCGACCAGCACGGCTGCGCAGGGAAATTCGAACAGCGTGGCCGCGCCCTGGCCGATGTCGATGACGTGCATGCGCATGCGCGCGGGGGGCTTCGCGTCGGGTCCGGGCAGGCCGATGTTCGAGCGCGTGGCGCGGCTCTCAGGGCGAACGCGATGCGGAGTGGGACAGGCGCACAACAGCAGCGCCAACACGAGCCAGGGCCGGAAACTCACCGTCACTTCTTAGCTGAAGTTGCGATGCGGAGGCCGCGCCTTAAAAAGTGCAGCCCTTCTTCAGTTGCTCGGCGTTGAGCGCCTTCTTGTCGACCAGCACGGGGCATAACTTGAGCTGAACGGTGCGGGTGACGTCGGGCTTGAGCACTTCGGCGGTGATGGCCGGCTTCAAGTCTTCCCAGCAGGTGTTGGTGAACTCCACCGCTTCGGACTTCCACGAGCCTTCGCTGAGCGTGTTGAGCAGCACCGCCTGCAGGTCGGCGTCCTTGCACACGTTCTTTCCGCCCCGCGCGATCGCGGGCTTCACCAGGGGAAACGCGACCACCGGCACCAGCCGCGAGGTGACGAGCTTGAGCGCGCGCAGCGGCAGGTCAGTCGTGACGGCGTCGGCGTTGACGAAGGCGATCACCTTGTCGAGCCAGGCGTCTTCACCGGCCGAGTGACGCGAGTTGCTGAACGTCCACCCGAAGGCTTTCAGGCCGACTTCATTGCGCCGGGCCAGGAAGGGCTTGCTGTCCTTCAGCCAGCCGTAGCGCTTCATCAGCTCGTCGGTTTGCTCGAGCACCCGCTGCGCGGCGTTCGCGTCTTTGAGCTCGGAGACGTCGATGACACCGGTGCACGCGCGCTCGGCGATGGCCCGCCATTCCGCGTCGCGCTTGCTGGGCAGAATGTCGTTGAGGTGATCGACGAGCTCTCGCCAGCCCTGGTCCTTGTCGAGCGCTTTGAGGTCAGCGATTTCGTACGTCGCGGCCGAAGCAGCCAGCGGGAATGACCCAATGCAGAGGCTGATCAAGAGCGC
>JAYVNA010000208.1:0-6247 GCA_043758715.1 Archangium sp. | reverse complement strand
AAGACACCCCCATGATTGAAACCATCGCAGTCGTCCTGTTGCTCCTGTGGGGCCTCGGCCTCGTGACCTCGTTCTCCATGGGCGGGTTCATCCACATTCTCCTGGTCGCCGCCATCGTGCTGGTGCTCGTGCGTGTGATCCAGGGTCGCAAAATCATCGGCTGACCACTTTAGTCCAGGCCACCCTTGCGCTTGCCGATGAGCCCGTAGCTCTTCAGCTTGCGATAGAGGGTGGCCGAACCGATCTTCAGCTGCTCGGCAGTGTGGGTCTGGTTCCCGGCGTTGAGCGCGAGCGCCGCGACGATGTAGTCCTTTTCGACGTCATCGAGCGGGCGCACCGTGCCCGTGGTGGCGACGGGAATGGGGAAGGCCTGGCGCACTTCTTCCGGCAGATCTTCGAGCTCGACGCGGTTGCCGCGGGCGAGCGCCACCGCGCGTTCCATCGCGTTCTCGAGCTCACGCACGTTGCCCGGCCACTCGTACCGGAGCAGCTGATCGGCGGCGTCGGGAGCAAGGCCGTTGATCTTTCGCTTCATGCGCAACGAAGCGTCGGCCAGCAGCACCCGCGCCAGCGGCAACACGTCGTCACGGCGTTCGCGCAGGGAGGGCACGCGCAGGTCGACCACCTTGAGGCGGTAATAGAGATCTTGCCTGAAGGTGCCGGCGGTCACGCCCTGGGCGAGATCGCGGTTGGTGGCGGCGAGCACGCGCACGTCGATGCGGCGGTTCTTGTTCTCACCCACCCGGCGAATTTCGCGCTCCTGCAGCGAGCGCAGCAGCTTGACCTGCATGCCGGGCGAGACCTCGCCGATTTCGTCGAGCAAGAGGGTGCCGCTGTGGGCCGCTTCGAACAGACCCGGTCGATCCTGGGTGGCGCCGGTGAAGGCGCCGCGCGCGTGCCCGAACAGCTCGCTCTCGAGCAACGTCTCGGTGATGGCGCCGCAGTTGACGGCGATGAAGGGACCCGAGGCGCGGGTCGAGAGATCATGAACGAGGCGGGCGATGCGTTCCTTGCCCGAGCCGCTCTCGCCGGTGATCAGCACGGTGCTGTCGACCTTCGCCACCCGCTGCGCGAGATCGACGACCTTGCGCATCGAGTTGCTGCGGCTGATGAGGTTCGAGGGCTCCTCGACTTCAGGCACTTCCTTCACCAGGGCGCGGCGGTGATCACGCAGCTTGCGCTCGGCGGCTTTGAGCGTCTCGGTCACCCGGTGCAACGACACATCGAGCGATTCGGCGAGCCGGCCCTGTTCGAAGAAGCCGATCTCAGCCGCGCGTGCTTCGCCCCACTCGGCCCGGGTGCGCGCGACCAGGTGACAGGCGGGGTCGCCCTTGCCGATGCAGCGATCCTCCAGCACGTAGAGTTCCTTGCCGGTGATTTTACCCAGGTAGCCGCTTTTCAGGCCGCACAGTGACCAGCACACCGGCACCTCGGAACGCCCGAAGTGCAGCAGGTGCTGTTCAGCTTCGTACGAGGAGACCAGCGTGAGGCCCGCCTCGGAGAGGGCGTTGGGGCCGTCGGGTTCCTGGTGGCACAGGCCCTCGAGCGCCTGCATGCGATCGCCCGCCTGAATCCAGTCGGCTTCGTTCTCCCACTTGAACTGGGCCTTCATCGTCTCGGCCATTCGCCAGCCATGGGCGAAGCCGAACTGCGTGAGCACCGCGCGACCAGCGGTCAGCCCGAAGTTCTCCACCAGGTACTTGCGCAGCAGGCCCATCGCGACCGCGTCGATCAAAACCGCGCGCTGACCCCCGAAATTGATGAGCCCCGTTTCCGGAAGGAGCTCGAGCAGTTCTTTGTGATCCAGGTCTTCGATCCGCACGGGCACCCTTGTCCTTCGAATTGACGGCGAGCTACTTCATTTTGAAAGATTTTGCGAAGTCGCCTTCGACTGCTTGGCGTCAAGGTCTCGAAACGGCAGGCTTTTTGGGGTGGCCCCGTTGGTGCTCAAGGGGGCACCATGAAAACCTATTCAATTCTTGGGAGTGTCCTCGTGGCGATGCTGGCGCTGGGCTGCGGTCCGGCGGGCACGGGCGGTGACGGCGGAACCGGCGGCGGCACGGGCGGCGGCCGGGCGACCGGCGGCGGCACCGCGACGGGCGGCGGCACGGCGACGGGCGGCGGCACTGCGACGGGCGGCGGCACGGCGACGGGCGGCGGCGGCGGCATCGCCGTTATCCCCACCGTGCTCACCTCCAGCCCCATGCCCAACGCGATGAATGTCGGTCTCAACTCGAACGCGCAGGTCACCTTCAGCGTGCCGATGAACGGCAACACCCTCACCAACACGGTGTTCACGCTCAGCAGCGGGACGCCGGCGATCGGCGTCGCGGGCACGGTGCTGTACTCGAACTCGCGCGCCACCTTCCGGCCCAGCGCGGCCCTCTCGCCGAACACCCGCTACACGGCGACCATCACCACGGGCGCGCTCAGCGCTAACGGCGTGGGTCTGGCGGCGAACTTCAGCTTCGTCTTCACCACCGGCACGACGACCATTGCTCCTTCGGCGGTGAACCTTGGCACCGCGGGTAACTTCGTCATCCTCGCCAAGTCCGCCATCTCGACCGTGCCGGCCTCGGCCATCACCGGCAACGTGGGCGTGAGCCCGGCGGCTGCGAGCTTCATCACCGGCTTCTCGCTGGTCGCTGACGCCACCAACGTGTTTTCGGCCTCGCCCCAGGTCACCGGGCAGCTCTTCGCCGCGAACTACGCGGTGCCCACGCCCACCAACCTGACCACCGCGGTCAGCGACATGGAACTCGCCTTCACCGACGCCGCCGGCCGCCCCGCGGCTGTCACTGAGCTCGGCGCCGGCAATATCGGCGGCATGACGCTGGCCGGTGGCGTGTACAGCTGGGGCACGGGCCTCCTCATTCCCAGCGACGTCGTGCTCAACGGCGCCGCGAACGACGTCTGGATCTTCCAGATCGCCCAGGACCTCACCATCAACAACGGCGTGCACATCACGCTGGCCGGTGGTGCGCTGGCGAAGAACGTCTTCTGGCAGGTCTCCGGCGCCGTCTCGCTGGGCACCACGGTCCACGCCGAGGGCGTGATCCTCTCGCAGACCGCCATCGTCCTGGGCACGGGGGCGTCGATCAACGGCCGCCTGCTCGCTCAGACCGCCGTCAGCCTCGACAGCAGCACCGTCGTGCAGCCCGCGCCGTAATTCTCAACAGACCACTCGCCACCGCTCAACTCGAGAAATCACCATGAAGAAAATGTTCCGCGGGTTGATGGTGGCAGTGGTTGCCGTCGCTGTTCTGTACTGGGGCGGCGTCAACGCGCTGCTCGCTTCACCCTGGGCTGACCCGCTGCTCAACATGAAGCCCGAGCTGGCCCAGCTTCACTTCTCGAAGGCGTGGACGCTGATTCCCGGGCAGTTCGAGGTGCGTGACTTTCAGCTCTCGCTTCAAGACCGGCTGGTGCAGATCGAGATCACCGCCGACCGGGTGAGCGGCAACCTCCACCCCTGGACGCTCATCAGCGGCCGCTTCTTCGCCACCCAGGTGGAAGCCGACGGCGTCACCATGCACATTCGCCCCCGCCTGACCAAGGGCGACCCGCTCGAGAAGCACATCGACGAGCTGCCCCCCATCACCGGCTTCGAGACCGCGATGCGCGACGTCTCGTCGAACGAAGTGCAGGCCAGCGAGATTCGCATCCTCACCCTCGAGTTCGCCGACCTGAACATCAAGCACATGCGCGAGTTGTGGATCGATCGCATGCGCTACACCGGTGACGCCGACGTCACCGGCGGCATGTTGTACGAGCCGTTTCTGCGGCTGCGCATCGACGACGGCCGCTTCACCGACAAGGGGTCGAAGCTGGTCGCGGTCGCCCCCAACGAAGTGGCCATTCAGAACCTCGACGCGCGCGTCACCCTGGCGGAAACCTCGCTGAGCGGCCTCGACTTCGCCTCGCTCAAAGGCTTGCTCGCGGAGGTCAAGATGTCGGCCACCGCCGACGCCAGCTTCCTCAACGACTACCTCACCAACGTCAACGGGCTCTCGACCCTCAGCGTCACCGGTGCCCCCGGGCAGCTGGAACTCGCGCTCTCGGTCGACCACGGCCTGCTCGCCGACGGTGCGAAGATCTCGTATCGCTCGAACCGGGTGGCGGTGCGCCTGCCGCTGGTCGAGGTTTCGGGTGCGGCGGCCGTCGACGGCACCACCGCCGAAGGGCGCCTTGCGCTCGAGGTGAACATTTCGGGCGCGAAGCTGGTGCAGCGTGACGGCGAGCAGTTGGTCGACGCGGGTCACTTTCGCCTGCAGACGAAGAGCTCGGCCGACCTCAGCCTGTTGGCCGACGTCGACGCGACCCTCGCCCTCAATGGTGGGCACATGAAGAACCTCACCTCGCTCAACCAGTTCATTCCCGACGGCGCGGGCCTCGAGCTCGTCACCGGCAGCGGGCTGGTCGACGCTCACCTGCAGCTCGACTCGGTGCCTCCGCGCATTTACGGCGGGCTCGAGATCATCGCCAGCGACGTCACCTTGAAGAACCGGGCGGCGACGGTCACCGGCAAGCTGCTGGTTCACGGCGAGCTGCACTCGCTCGACCTCGCCAGCGGCGCGATGGATCTGTCGGGCAGCACGATTTCGCTCGAGGGCGCGACGCTCAAGACCGCCTCTCGCATCTGGCCGAAGCTGTGGCTGCGCGCGGTGGCTGACCCCTGCCTGCTCACGCCCAACGGCAAGCTCAAGTGGTCGGCCGGGCTCGCCCTGGGCGCCTCGAATCTCGAGCCGCTGTTGGCGATCGTCTCGGCCAACGCGCCGCTGCCGCCCGCGCTGGGCATCTTCGCCGACTCGGCCAACGTGAAGGTCGAGGCGACGCTGCTGGTGCGCCAGGACAGCGTCGACCTGCCGCGGGTGGTGCTCACCTCGCAGAACGTTCGCGTCGAAGGTTCGCTGGTGCTGCGCGAGGTCTCGAAAGACGACGCGAGGCTCGAGCCGTGGGGCACCGTGGTCGCCCACGCCGGCGTGTTCAGCGCGGGCGTGGAGCTCGATGGCCCCAAGGTCTCGGTGGTGCTGGGCGATCTCCAGCGCTGGTCCGAGCGCCGCAAGCTGACCCCGACGGCCACGCTCAAGCACTGAGCAGGTTTCCACTCTGGAGCCCCGCCGCTGGTTTTTTTCAGGCAGCGCGACATCGCATTGATGTCGTGCTGCCCCTTTTTGATTGAGGGCTGACGGGTGCGCGCTCGCAACTCGCCCCATTGCGGCGACTTCGGGTTGGTCCACCGCGTGCTCTGCCTGCCCGCGAAACGTCCCTGACCTGGAGAACGACTTTGAGAATTCCGAACCTGATTGGGCTGGCCCTGGTGGCTGGCGTGGGGCTGGGCGCCTGTGCGCACTTGAACGAACACGGACAGTCGGCCGACGACGAGTCCGAAGACCAGCTGGCCGCCGAGCTGCGCGAGCACCACCGCCATCACCATCGCGGCGGCGTCACCCAGTTCATGGCGATGAGCCTCGACACCCTGGGCGAAGACGATGCCCAGCGCCCCGAACTCGAGAAGCTTCAAGGCTCGCTGCGCACCTGCCTCGCCCCCATGCGCGACATCGAGACCGAGCTGGTGCTCATCTACGCCGACGGGCTCGGCCAGCCGGCCATGCCCACCGAGAAGGTCGACGCGAAGATCGCCCAGCTCAACGAGGCGTCGCGCGCGGTCACCGGTTGCAGCCTCGAGACCATGAACAAGCTGCACGCGTTGCTCACGCCGGCCGAGCGCGAAGTGGTCGCCGACAAGGTGCAGGCGCACTGGGAAATCTGGCGCGAGGTCAATCTCGAGGCCGATGCGGGCGGCAAGACGCAGGGCAGCCGGCTTTCCGACCTGTCTGAAGAGGTCAACCTCAGCACCGCTCAGATCGAGCAGATGTCGGCGGCGCTCAACGTGTCGTACGGCAAGTTGGCGCAGTACGAGATCAAGCCTGCGCAGGCGCACGTGCTCGCCTTCGCCGCGGCCTTCGTGTTCGACACCTTCGACGCGAGCAAGGTGATGGCCACCGCCGGTGAGCCCTTCGCGGCCCAGGGCGCGCGCCGCATGGCGATCTTCTACGAGACCGTCACGCCCCTGCTCAACCAGGCCCAGCGCACCGAGCTCGCCGAGATCCTGCGCGAACACGCGCACCACCCCGTCACCCTCACTTCGAACTGAAAGGGCTTTCCATGATCCGAATTCTCAAGACGATCACCAAGGGTGCGCTGATGGCGGCCACGGTGCTGCTGGCGCTCGCGTCAGCTCCGG
>JAYVNA010000207.1:0-6248 GCA_043758715.1 Archangium sp. | reverse complement strand
CCCGCCGCGCAGGACTCGAGCACCAGCCGTTCGACCTCACGCGGAAAGCGGGCGGCGACGGCGAGCGCGAGCCGGGCTCCCTGCGAGTAGCCGATCAGCACCGTGCGCTGATGCAGCAGTTCACCGATCGCATCGACGGTGTCGTCCCAGCTCGCGGGCGGCGTGTGGCCGTGACCGGGCAGCTCGACGCAGCGCGCGCTCAGGGTGTCCCCGAGCAGCGGCTCGAGGTGATCGAACGAGTGCGCCGACCCGGTGAAGCCGTGCAGAAAGAGCGCGCTCGTCTGGCCCCTTCCCCATGCATGCATGTTCAGCTTCATGGGACCGCCTCTGCCAGCTTCGCGAAGAGCGCGCGATGCACATCGACGTTCTCGGTGCGCGAGGTGCGGACTTCGATCAGGTGCAGGCCGCCTTCGAGACAGGTCGTGACGGTGCGCCCGAATTCGGCGAGCGCGGCCGGCCGATGAAGCGTCGCACCGGAGAGGGCGGCGACGTGGGCGAGATCGACGCCGTGCGGCGTTCCGAACAGTTCTTCGAAGTGCGGCGTGCGCGAGGCGACGGGGAGAAAATGAAAGATGCCTCCGCCGTCGTTGTTGACCACCACCACCGTCAGCGAGAGCTGGTGCCGCCGGGCAATCAGCCAACCAGAAAGGTCGTGCAGCAGCGCGACGTCGCCGATCAGCAAGGCCGTGGCGCGCCCGGTGCCGGCGGAGATCCCGAGGGCGGTCGAGGTGATGCCGTCGATTCCATTCACGCCGCGGTTGGTGAAGACGCGCAGGGCGTGGCCGTGCGTCGCGAAGGCGTCCACGTCCCGAATCGGCATGGAGCTCGAGAGCACCACCGGGGTGGCAGGCGGCAGCGCGGCGATGAACTCGCGGGCGATCAGCGGCTCGGACACGGTCTGCGGTTGCGACTGGAGCGACGCGACCACCGACGCCTGCGCCTGGGCCCACGCTTGCTGCCAGAGGGTCTTCGCCCCTCCCCGGCCTTCCGTTTTTTCGAGAGAGAACGAGATGAGCTGCTCGACCCGATGCAGGGGGTCGAACTGCGCGCCGTCATCCGTGAACTGAAAGATTCGCGCGCCGCAGCTGTCGAGCCAGGCCTGCGGGTTCTTGGCGGTCAGGCCCCCGCCGAAGCGGAGCACCACGTCGGGCTTCATCGACTCGGCGAAGTGGGAATTTCGCAGCAGCGTGTCGATCACCGAAATCGCGTCGGGGAAACCGTAGCGGGCGTTGGAGGCCGCTTCCGCGATCACCGGGAAGCCGATTCGCTCGCCGTACGCGTGCACCCACGCGCCGAACTCGTCGTTGCGCTCGCGCGGGCCGCAGACGATCAACCCGCGCTTCGCACTCGCGATGGCTTCGTTGACCCGCTTCAGATCGGGCTTCAGTTCGACCGCGGCGAACGAGGTCACCTTCGGGTCGATCACCACCGAGCCCTCCGCGGCCAACGGCTCACGGAAAGGAACGTTGAAGTGCACCGGGCCGCGCGAGGAGGAGGCGAGGTGCACCAGGCGAGCGGTGACCGCGGCGAGGTGCGTGAGCCCTTCTTTGTCCGGGGTGGGCAGCGCCTCCGCGCCGCGCACGTAACGTCCGAACAAACCCACCTGAGGAATGGTCTGCGGCGCGCCGAAGCCGTGAAGTTCCCACGGACGGTCGGCCGTCATCACGATCAGCGGCGTGCCGCCCTCGCCCGCTTCCATCACCGCGGGGAGAAAGTGCGCGCCCGCGGTTCCCGAGGTGCACACCACGACTGCGGGAGTCCCGGTCGATTTCGAGAGCCCGAGCGCGAAGAAGGCCGCGCTGCGTTCATCCATCACCGACCAGAGCTTCACGTCGGGCCGGGAAGAGAACGCCAGCGCCAGGGGCGTGGAACGGCTCCCGGGAGCGATCACCGCGTGACGAACGCCCCCACCGACGAGCGCGCCGACGAGCGTGGCGGACCAGCGCAGGTTGAGCGTGCCCACGGCGTCACTCATGGTGAACTCCGAGCGCAGGGAGCATGGCCCTCGACTTGCGTTCCGTCTCCAGCCACTCCGCTTCCGCCGTGCTGCCTTCCACGATGCCCGCGCCCACGAAGACCTGCGCGCGCGCCCCCGAGAGCAGCGCCGACCGCAAGGCCACCGCCAACGTGAGCCCGGCCGGTCCCATCGCGCCCACCGCCCCGGCGTACCAACCGCGAGAAAACCCTTCGTGCTCGCGCAACCACGCCAGCGCCTGGGCGCGAGGACGGCCGGCGACCGCGGGCGTGGGGTGAAGCGCCTTCGCCACCTCGAGTGCGCGCACGCCCGGCTTCATCTGCGCGCGAATCGGAGTGAACAGGTGATCGACGTTCGCGAGCACCTTCACCGTGGGCGGGGCCGGGTCGCTGAGCTTGAGCGCGAACGGCGTCAGCGACTCACGAATGCCCTCCACCACCGACTGATGCTCGCGACGGTCCTTGTCACTGCGCAGCAACGAGCCACCCTCGCCACCCGCTGCCGTCCCCGCGAGGGCATCGGTCGAGAACGAATCACCCGCGGCTTCACACAGTGTCTCAGGCGAGGCACCGACGAAGGCCCGCCCGTCGCGCCCGCGCACCAGGAACGACCAGCACTGCCGATGCCGCGCTTCGAGGGCCTTGAGCACCGCGCGCTCGGAAAATTCGCGATCAGCCTCGAGCTCGATCACCCGCGCCAACACCACCTTGTCGAAGGTGCCCGCGCGAATCGCCGAGAGGGCCGCGTCGAGCTGCGAGGCCCAGCGAGGCGCGTTCCCCGGCAACACGCGGGAAGTAATGCTGCCGGTGAAGGGCTCGACCTCTGCCACCTCTTTCAGGCGTGCTTCGAGCGCCGCCGCGGAGGTCCCTGCGGGGCCGAACGCCGCCATCCACGGCGAGGCGCCGTCCCACCAGGCCAACACCTCAGGGAGGATCCACCGCTCCGCATCGAAGCCGTCCCACCCGCGCTGGGCGTCGAAGGCCCACCCGCCGAACCACGGCCCCGGAGGCGCGATGGGGGGCAAGGAAGAGAGCCAGGTGACGTCTCCGCCTCCCTCTCCTGCGACGCCCAGGCCTGTGACATGAAGCGAACGTGATGGGTTTGACCAGCACACCGAAAGCGGCCCCGGCCCCAGGCGGAGCAACGCACCCACATGCGCGGGGCGCGCCAGACCGACGTACTGCGATCTTTCAGGCTCTTTGCTCACGACGCAGTTGTCTTCTAAGGCATCGCCGCTATAGATGCATCAGCAAGTTCAAAACGGCTTGAACTGATTGAACAGGAGCGGAATCGATGGCGAATCATGAGGCCAGGAAGGTGCTGAGAGGCGCGGGCGAGCCCACGATTCAGGTCTCGCTCGGAGCGGGCCTGATCATCGGTGATGGCCGCTTCCTGGTGATCGCCGGCCCCTGTGCGCTCGAGAGCGCCGAGCAGGTCGAGAAGGCGGCGGTGGCGGTGAAGAACGGCGGCGCGCACGCGCTGCGAGGCGGCGCCTTCAAGCCGCGCACCTCTCCGTATTCGTTTCAGGGCCTGGGCGAGATGGGCCTCAAGCTGCTCCACGAACAGGGCAAGCGGCTGCGCATGCCGGTGGTGTCCGAGGTGATGGACGTCAGCCAGCTCTCGCTCATGCTCGACTACGTCGACGTGCTGCAGATCGGCGCGCGCAACATGCACAACTTTTCGCTGCTGCGTGAAGTGGCGAAGACCAACCGCCCGGTGGTGCTCAAGCGCGGCTTCGGCGCCACCCTCGAGGAATGGCTGCTGGCGGCCGAGTACCTGCTCGATGGCGGCAACGACCAGGTGATCCTCTGCGAACGCGGCATTCGCAGCTTCGACAACACCCTGCGCAACACCCTCGATCTCGCCGGCATGGCCTGGGTCAAAGAGCGCTCGCGGCTGCCGGTGATCGTCGACCCCTCGCACTCGACAGGCGTGCGCTCGCTCGTCATTCCCATGGCGCTGGCGGCCGCGGCGGCAGGCGCCGATGGACTCATGGTGGAAGTGCACCCCACCCCCGAAACCGCGATGTGCGACGGCCCCCAGGCCCTCACGCCGGCGATGTTCGGTTCGTTGATGCAGACCCTGCCCGGCATCCTGCAAGCCACCGGGCGCTCGTTGGTTCGCCCCGAGCCGTTGGCCGCGGTGGGCGCATGAGCGAACACGTTCATCAGATGTTCACCCAGATCGCGCCGCGGTACGACGCGACCAACGACGTGCTCTCGCTGGGCGTGCACCGGCTGTGGCGGCGGGTGGCGGTGCGTTTGTCCGGCGCGAAGCCGGGCGACTCGGTGCTCGATTGCGCGACCGGCACCGGAGATCTCGCGCTCGCGTTCAAGCGCGTGGTCGGCGCGGGCGAGGTGATCGGCACCGACTTCAACGCGCAGATGTTGTCGTTCGCGCCCAAGAAGGCCGTGGACGCAGGGCTCGACGTGAAGTTCGAGGTCGCCGACGCGATGAAGCTGCCCTACGAGGCCGCGCGTTTCACGGTGGCATCGATCTCGTTTGGCATTCGCAACGTCGACGACCCCAGGGCGTGCGTCGCTGAGCTGGCGCGGGTGGTCAAACCCGGTGGCCGCGTGGTGGTGCTCGAGTTCGGCCAGCCCGCCGGCTTGTTCGGCATGTTCTTTCGTTTCTACGCGAAGAACGTGATGCCGCTGCTCGGTCAGATGCTCACCGGCAGCCGCGCCGCCTACGAGTACCTGCCGCGCACGATGGCCGCCTTCCCCGCGGGTGATCGGTTCACCGCCATGATGAACGACACCGGCAAGTACGCGAAGGCCGAGGCCCACCCGCTGCTCTGGGGCCTCGCCTACGTCTACGTCGGCACCGTGCGCTAACTCTCTTTCTCTCCCCGCGGGGGAGAGGGTCGGGGTGAGGGCCAACTGCAAGCCGCGTCAGCGGGTCGGCGACCAGTCTTCGGGAAGAATCGAAAGCTCCGCGAGCGCCTGCTGCTTGGCGCCTTCCAGATCCTCATGCCAGCTGTCGCCCGCGAACTTGTCGTCCGCCGTGTACCGCAGCAGAAAATAACCCGACGAGTCCGGGAGGATCTCGGCTCGCGCCGCAGGCCCTGCGACCTCGTCTTCGAACTCCTCCTCGGACTGCGGAGTCACGCCCGTCAGCTTCCGAACTTTCGCAAACAGCGTCATGGCGTCAGCACCTTTTTCGCAATGTCGAACTTGAAACCCGCCCGCATCAGCACCGCGACGTCCTTCTGGCGGCGCGCGGGATCGACGCCCAGCCGCTTCTTTTTCACCAGCGCCTGCGCCGCCTCGAGATCAGACATCGGCACGCTGCCGGGCTTGGCAAACGCAGCCCGGGCCGGCGCCGCGCGTACGGGAAACTGGAGGACCTGACCGTCGCCCACGCCTGAGGAACTCGCCCCCGCGCGCGAAGTGAAAGGGATCACCGTGCCCTCGTCGGCGTCTTCGTCGAACTCATCGAGCTCTTCCTCCACCACCGCGACCTCGGCCGTGAGCAGCGCCCGCCTCGCCAGATCGGAATTGAAGCCCGCCCGCATCAGCACCGCGAAGTCCTTCTGCTTTCGCTCGGGATCGACGCCCAGCCGCTTCTTCTTCACCAGCATGCACGCGGCCTCGAATTCCTGCTCCGGAGTGCTGATCGCCGACTTCTTCGCCAGCGCCGGGTCGATGCCCTTCTCGCGCAGCTTGAGCTCGATCACCCGGCTGCTCTTGCCCTGGCGATGAAGCGACGCGGTCTTCGACTCGGCCATGCGCGCGTCGTTCACGTAGCCGGTCTTCACCATGCGCTCGACCACCTGGGCGATCAGCGCCTTCGCCGGTTCGAGCTCGCCGCCGAACTCGCGCAAATGCCGCCGCACCTTGTTCTCGAGCACGCGCACGAGCCCATGCTGGCTGGCCGAGTGCTTGCGCAGGTAGAGCAGCGCCACGTTGGTCATCGTCTTTTCTGAAAGGTCTTTTTTCACGCGGTGCCTTCTTTACTCCCTGACACTGACGCGAACCTTCGCTGGAGCCAGCGAGAGAGCAGACCCAGCCCAATGACGCCGGTCGCCGCGATGATCACCCGAACCGCCGCGGTCTGCTTTGCCCCCTCGGCGCCATCGGCCAGGGCCGCCGCCAGCTGCGTGTAGATGAGGCAATTGGGAATGAGCCCGATGGCATTCCCCACTGCCCACTTCCGAAAGCCCATCGGAGAAGCGCCGGCCGCCAGGTTCACCAGCGGGAAGGGCAGCGGCAGCTGCCGCACCATGATCGTGGTCAGCGCCCCGCCCTGATCGAGCTCCCGAATCAGCCAC
>JAYVNA010000206.1:0-6251 GCA_043758715.1 Archangium sp. | reverse complement strand
AAGGCGGCGATGCCGGTCTGGTGCGCGGGCTTGCGCGTCTGGGTGGGCGCCTTGCCCTGGAGCGGCTTGGGCAACTGGCCGGGAAGGGTGTCGACCGCGTCGACCACCGCGAGCACGAGCGGCAACAGATCACCGGTGAGCTCTGCCGCGGTGCCCCGAAACTCGGCTTCGGTCAGGCGACGCGAGCGCACCCTCACTTCGGGCGTGAGCACCAGCGCGGCAGCGTCCATGAACTCGTTGAGGCGGCGCAGGCCTTCCATCGGCACCGAGTGGCGCGAGACGGTGTCGAGCAGGCTCGCCCGCAGCATCACGGGGCGCTGGTCCCTCACGGTGATCAGCAGCGCCCGATCGGCCGCGCCTTCGTCGGGCCGCCAATCGAGCAGGGTGAGCTGCGTGATGTCATGCGGAGCAAAGACCAGCGCGTCACCTGACGAGGTGCCCACCCGCCAGCGGTTGTCGAAGAATTCGAACGAGGTGGCGGTGGCCCAGCCGCCGTCGGCGGGGGGCTGTTCGGGGCCGGCGACCGCCACGCCAATCTTGAGGCGCTGGATCTGCGAGGCGATGCGCTCGGCGTCAGAGGCGTTGTCGAAGGTGGCGAGCAGCCGGGGCACCTGAATCGCGATGTCGGGCTGGGGCGCTCCGGCGCGTTTGGCGAGCACCATTCGCAGCTCGTCGGGCAGCTTTCCGGGACCGATGAAGAGGGTGTGCCGCGGCGCGAACATGAACGGCCCGATGCTGGCCCGTCCGCACCCATTTCGCCAGACATGTCGGATACTTCGGTCCAGTTGCAACCTGTAGCGGTTTTCTTGCCGGGTCGATCGCCGCTGGTACTTTGGCCGCGAATGGATCGTCGTCGACAAGTGGTGTGGGGAGCCGTCGCGATCGCCTTCGTGCTCGCGGTCGGTTCGCTGTCTGCCGAGGGCGGCTTTCGCCGCTACGCCCGGCTCAAGCGCGACCTGCATTCATTGGAAGAGCGGAACGCGCGCATGAGCGCCGACAACGCCCGGCTCAAGCGCGAAGTGCAGCGCGTTCGTTCCGAGCCCGCGGCCATCGAACGCGCCGCGCGTGAGCAGCTGGGCCTCGTGAAGAACGGCGAGATCGTCTTCAACCTGGAGAACTAAATGACGCCCGACCAATCGATTCCGAGGGTCCGTCACGGCCGTTCCATCGGGTTTACTCCGGGCAAGTGGGTTCAGCAGCTGGTGCGGCTGGTCCCGGCCGCCGCGGTGCTGCTGATCTTCGCCTTCCTCGCGCGAGGCCGTTTCCGTTCGATCGAGGCGTTGACCTGGGCTGATGGCGCTGCCGCGGGCTTGCTGCTGCTGGGTGGTGCGCTGACGAGCATTCGCCGCGTGCGCCGTTCGATGACGGGCGCGCCCCTGGCGCTGCGTGACGAGCTCGAGTTCGGTGGCTCGTTGCTGGCGGCCGCGTTCCTCGGCGTTGCGCTCGGCGGAGAGCTGCTCTTCCCCATCGTCTATCTGCTGATGGCCTTCCTGGTGACGTTCCTCGCCCGGCCGGCGGCGGCGACGTTGTTGGGCAGCGCGGTGCTGTTCGACGCGCTGCTCACCTTGCCCGAGCGCTGGGGCGTGTTCCTGGGGCGCGCCGCCTTCCTCTGCCTCTTCGCGGCCCTGTACCACCTGGTGCTTTCCGCTCGCCTCGCGGTCGCCCGCCGCGCCGAGCAAGACGCGGTGAAGAACAAGATCAAAGAGATCGAAGAACGCGCGCGCACCTTCCGCCTCGTCTCCAGCGGCGCGAACGACAGCCTCCCCGGCGTGAAGGACCAGGAGAAGTGGCTGGTCGCGGCGGTGAAAGAAATCGAAGGCGCCACCGGCAGCGCGCTCGAGGTCGCCGAGACCTCGTTGCAGACGCACACGGTGGCGGTCTTTCTGCTCACCAGTGACGATCGGTCGCTCAAGCTGCACGATTGCCGCTCGTCGTCCGAGCAGATTCAACGTGAACGGTTCGCCGCGGGCGAGGGCATCTTCGGCGCGTTGCTCAAGCGCGGCGTGCCGGTGCGCATGAACTCGACCTCGGGCCTCAAGGGCGTGACGCACTACGAGAGCGGCGGGCCCGATCTCGGCGCGGTGCTCGCGGTGCCCATCGTCGAAGGCGGAGGGCTGGTGCGAGGTGTGCTCGTCGCCGATCGCCTCGAGAACAAGCCGTTCTCGGAGCAGGACGAGCACCTGCTGCAGGTGATCGCCGGCGAGGTGCTGCGTGCGATCGAGGTGGAGCGGGTGATGGGCTACATCCGCCGCTCGCGTGACGAGAAAGACCGGTTCTTCCGCGCCATCGAAGAGCTGAACCGCGCCGGTTCACCCGAGCAGGTCTTTCTGGCGGTGCTCGAGAGCGCCCGGCAGGTCGCGCCGCTCGAGTTCTGCGCGGTCACCCTGGTCTCTGAAGTGAACGGCGCGCGCGCGCACCGGATCATGCGCATGACCGGCGTGACCTCGGCGGGCCGCGCGCTCGAGGGCCAGACCTTCCCCGACAACAACGGGCTGGTGGCCAACGTGGTGCGTTATGGCGCTCCGCTCCCGGGCCGCGATGCGGGCGCGATGGATCGCCAGATCATCTTCGACGACGACACCCAGATTCGCGGGCTGCAGTCGCTCAAGATCTTCCCGCTGGTGGCCGGCGATCGCATTCTGGGCACGCTGGTCACCGGCTCGCGCAAGAAGGCCGCCTTCGACAGCGACGAGCTGCGCATGCTCGAGGTGATCGCCATTCAGGCCGCGCAGGCGGTGCTCCGGGCCCAGCTGTTCGAGGCGATGGAGAAGATGGCCACCACCGACGGCCTCACCGGCCTGCTCAACCACCGCACCTTTCAGAGCCGCTTCGACGAGCAGTTGGCCACCGCGCGGCGCTACTCCCGCAAGCTGTCGTTCATTCTCACCGACATCGATCACTTCAAGTCGGTCAACGATACCTACGGCCACCCGATGGGCGACCAGGTGCTCAAGGGCGTGGCGAAGATCCTCAAGGAACAGGCCCGCGACACCGACTTCGTGGCTCGCTACGGCGGCGAAGAGTTCGCGATCATCATGCCGGAGACCGACGTGAAGGGCGCCCACGTGATCGCCGAGCGCATTCGTGAACGGCTGCTCAAGGAAGTCTTCCAGACCGACCAGGGCCCGCTGAAGGTCACCCTCTCGCTGGGCGTGGCTACCTTTCCCGACGTCGGCTCCGAAAAAGCCCAACTGATCGACCTGGCCGACCAGTGCCTCTATTTCGCCAAACGTCACGGCCGCAATCAGACGGTGACGGTGGGGCAGATGCTCGCGGCGAAGCCCCGGGCCGTGGAGGGATGAATTCGGCCCCTTCCGAGGGAGGAAGTGACAACATCGGGGGTGGATGGGCATCCGAGGACAGCTGACCCTGCTGGTTCCCGGCATCGTGGCACTGGCGATGGCGCTGGGCACGGTGCTCGAAGTTCGCCGGGAAGAGCGCGAGTCGATCGACGATTTTCGCCAGCGCAACGAGAAGGTGCTGCAATCGGTGGGCATCACCGTCGCGGTGCAGATCGCGCAAAACGATCTGAGCGGCCTCGACACGCTGATCGCGCAGCTCTCGGCGTCGATGCGCGAGCGCGATCTGACGGAGCTGGCGGTGCTTGACGATCAGGGCCGGGTGCTCGCGCATTCCGAGCCCGAGCGGTTCAACACCGTCACCACCGACGCCTTCAGTCAGGCGGCGACCCAGGTCGAGGGCCCGACGTGGGAACGGCAAGGCGACACCTTCCGTATCTCCGTGCCAGCGGTCTCGGGCATCAGGTGGGGCACCGTCACCGCGACCTACTCGCTGGCCCGGCTGGGCACCCACCTCGAGACCACGCGGCTGCGGCTGGCGATCACCTCGGTGGCCCTCTTCCTGATTCTCGGCACGATCCTCTTTTTTGGGCTCGATCGGCTGGTGGTGCGGCCCGTGCGCACCCTGCAGACCGCGGTGCGGCGGATGGGCGAAGGTCACCTCGCCACCCGGGTGCCTCCGCTGCGCGGCTCTGAGCTGGGCGAGCTGACCAACATCATCAACCGCATGGCCTCGGCGCTCCAGCACGAGCGGGAGAACCTCGAGCGCTCCGTCAGCGAGCGCACCAAGGAGCTGCAGGACGCCAACGCGCGCCTCGAGCGGCTCGCGGTCACCGACGGCCTCACCGGGGTGTTCAATCACCGGCGCTTCCAGGAACAGCTGCAGGCGGAGATCGTTCGGGCCGAGCGGCACAAGCGGCCCCTGGGCGTGTTGATGGTCGACGTGGACTTCTTCAAGAAGGTCAACGACGCCATGGGCCACCCCGCGGGTGACGAGTTGTTGCGCCGCCTCGCCGAGGTGCTCAGCGCCGATCTGCGGCAGACCGATCTGATCGCGCGCTACGGCGGTGAGGAGTTCGCGGTGCTGCTGCCCGAGACCAGCAAGGGCGAGGCGATGCAGGTTGCAGAGCGCATGCGCCTGGCGGTGGAGACGAAGATCAACGACGGCACCACCGCCTGGCCCTCGCGCATCACCGTGAGCATCGGCGTGGGCACCTTCCCCGACGATGGCAAGGGCGGCGAGAACGTGCTCGTGGCGGCCGATCAGGCCATGTACGTCGCCAAGCGGCAGGGCCGGAACCGGGTGATCGGCTCGCGTGGGGTGATGGCGTGAGAGCCGTGCTGCTCGCCCTGCTGCTGGCTTCGTGTTCGGACCCGGCGACGGTGCAAACGCCCCCTCCGCGGAGGCTGACGCCGCAGCCGGCGGTGTTCACGCCGCCCGCCGGTTTCACCAAGCTGCGGTTCGGGTTGGTGCCCTTTCTCTCGGCCGAGAGCATGGTGATGGCCCACAAGCGGCTCGCCGACAGGCTCTCGAGCACGCTGGGGGTGCCCGTCGAGATCAAGGTCGGTGAGAGCTACGGCGACTCGATCGATCGGCTGGTGGCGGGCGAGTTCGATCTCGTCGAGCTGAGCCCGCTCGCCTACGCCGCGGCCACCAACCGGATGAAGCTTCACTGCCTGGTGCAGACGATCGCAGACGGCTCGGCCACCGCCTCTGGCTACATCTTCGTGCGCGACGACAGCCCCCGGCGCACGGTGGAAGATCTCAAGGGCGCGAGCTTCGGCTTCGTCGACCCGATGTCGACCTCGGGCTCGCTGATGGCGAGGAAGCTGCTCAAAGACAAAGGCTTCGACCTCACGCGCGATCTCGGTAAGACCGAATACCTCGGCAACCACGAGGCGGTGCTGCTGGCGGTGATGGAAGGGCGCGTCGATGCCGGCGCGACGTACCAGGGCTCGTTCGCGGCGCTGCGGCGCTCGAAGGGCATCGACCCGCTCACCTTTCGGGTGATCGCCAAGACGCCGCGCACGCCCCGCGACATCATCTGTGCGCGCCCCGATCTGCCCACGGAAGTCAGTGATGCGATCACCGCGTCGTTGATGCAGCTGTCCGCGCGTGA
Organism: Archangium sp.; assembly: GCA_043758715.1. Taxonomy (GTDB): domain Bacteria; phylum Myxococcota; class Myxococcia; order Myxococcales; family Myxococcaceae; genus Archangium_A. The sequence goes on along the minus strand of JAYVNA010000206.1, from coordinate 832 downwards.
TCGCATCGGCCGGGAGATCCTCGGGCCGCTCAGCCTGAACGGCTTTCAGCCCGCCGATGACGCCTCGTACGAGCTGGTGCGCAGCGTGGCCGCGGAGCTCGCGAAGTGACGGTGCCGCTCGCGGTGACGGTCACCGCGAAGCAGCCAGGCCGCTACGTCGTTCGAGCGCGCGAGAAGGCGCAGGAGTGGGGTTTGCCGTTTCTCGAGCGGCCCCCGCGTACGCCCCTCGAAGAGACCCTGGGCACGCAGGCTGAGGCGCTGCTGGTGCTGACCGGAGAAGGGTGGAAGCTGCACGACGCCGAGGGGACGATCTATTTCTCCCCCGGCATGGCGGTGGTGCGCATCAAGCGGCTGGGCACGCCGCTTCAGGCCGAAGACGTGCTGGTGCGGTTGTGTGAGCTCAAGCCCGGTGACTCGGTGTTCGACGGCACGCTGGGCCTGGGGGCCGATGCGCAGGTCTGCGCGAGGGTGGTGGGGCCCACGGGGCGGGTGATCGGCGTCGAAGCCTCGTTGCCGCTCTACGCGCTCGCCAGCGAAGGGCTGAAGGCGCCTCTGTTCGAGGGCAGCGCGCCCATCGAGGTGAAGCACGGCCGCGCGCTCGAGGTGCTCGAGACGCTCGAGTCGCGCAGCATCGACTGCGTGATCTTCGACCCGATGTTCGACTTGCCGAAGAGCTCGACCACGTCGTTCACCATGCTGCGCCGGTACGCCCTGCATGATCCGCTCGACGAGGGGACGTTGCTGGAAGCGCGGCGGGTCGCGCGGCGCTGGGTGGTGGTGAAGGCCGGGCGCTATGGGCAGGAACTCGAGCGTTTGGGGCTCACGCCGCTCA
>JAYVNA010000205.1:0-6256 GCA_043758715.1 Archangium sp. | reverse complement strand
GCACGCAGGCCAAGAAGTCGCTCGATCAGAAGGAGACGGATCTGCGCATGGGCAAGCTGGGCGTGGTGCTCAACACCCGCAACACGCCGCTCGATGAGTCGGGGCCTTGTTACAAGGATCTCGAGCAGGTGCTGGGGTCGATCGAGCTGGCGGGCCTGGCGCACGTCGAAAAGCGGCTGCGTCCTGTGGCGTGCATCAAGGGCAACGACTAACGAGGCCCCGAGCTGCCTCATGCCGAGCCGAGCCAAGAAACACGAACCTGCCGGGCTCTCGAGGGGCCTGTTTGCGCTCGCCAAGACCAAGCGCAAACGCTTCCTCTGGTGCGCTTGGTGGACGGGGGAACCGACGGCCAAACCGTTCCGTCCGCCGGATGCCTGGGGCGGCGGCGCGTACACGCGTGAAGAAGCGCAGGTGCTCGCCGAGCGCGCAGCCGGCCGTCCGCTCACGCCCATCGACGATCACTGGGCCGGCGCGTGGAAGCGCATCGTCGCCGGGCTCGACCCTTTTCCGAAGCGGGCGCCCAGCAGCCGCCCCGGGCCCGCGGTTTCCGGTGACCCGTTCGAGGTGCTGGGGCTGACCAGCGCAGCGACGCTCGCCGAGGTGCGCCTGGCCTTTCGCATCAAGGCGCTCGAGCACCACCCTGATCAAGGCGGCGACACCGAAGCGTTTCTGCTCGCTCGGCGCGCCTACGAAACCATCGTCAAGCGCAGAGCTCGCAACAAGCCGCTCTGATCATTTCGGACGGCCTGAAACGCGACATTGGCGGCCTCGTGGCCCTTCCTTTTGCAGGTGCCTTTCGCCGCCTATTGGAGGACTCAAGACCGTGAAATCTCTCAACTCGCTTTCGTTGTGCGCCGCGCTGGTGTTGCTCGCCGGCTGTGACCTCTTCGTCCAGACGACGCCCGATGCCGGCAGTGGTGGCGGAACTGCGACGGGCGGCGGCGGCGCGACGTGCACGCCTGGCGGCAGTTGCTCCACCAACCCGAACGCGTGCAAAGCAGGAGTGATCAGCTGCACCTCGGGCACGGCCACCTGCGTCGACGGCGCCAACGCGGCCAACGGCACCAGCTGTGGAACTGATCAGGTCTGCAGCGCAGGCGTCTGCGCCGGCTGCGTCGCGGGCGCGAGTTGCAACACGAACGTGAACCGCTGCAAGCTCGGCGAGGTCTCCTGCTCCACCGGCGTGGCGGTCTGCACCGATGGCCCGAGCAACGCGAACGCCGGCACCACCTGCGGCACCAACCTCGTGTGCAACGGGAGCGGCGGCTGCGTCGGTTGCACCGCGGGCACCAGCTGCACCACCAACCCCAATCCGTGCAAGGCGGGTCAGGTCTCCTGCGCCACGGGCGCGGCCGTCTGCGCCGACACCGGCACCAACCTCGCCAACGGAACCACGTGCGGCTCGGGGCAGATGTGCTCGAACGGCAATTGCGGCAACTGCACCGCGGGAGGCGTGTGCACCACCAACGCGACCGCCTGCCGCGTGGGCGTCTTCTCGTGCACCACCGGCAGCCAGGTGTGCGTCGACGGCTCGTCGAATGATCCCGCCGGCACCAGCTGCGGCACCAACCTGGTCTGCACCGCTGCCGGCGCCTGCGCGGCGTGCACCTCGGGCACCAGCTGCACCACCAACCCGAACCCCTGCAAGAACGGCACGACCTCCTGCAGCACGGGCGCGTCGGTCTGCACGAACACCACCACCAACAAGGCGGCGGGCACGAACTGCGGCACCAACCTCGTCTGCAACTCGGGCGGCACCTGCACCTCGTGCACGGCCGGCGTCAGCTGCACCACCAACCCCAGCCCCTGCAAGACGGGCATCACCTCTTGCGGCACGGGCGCGTCGGTGTGCGCCGACACCAGCACCAACCAGCCGGTTGGGACGAGCTGCGGCAGCAGCCAACAATGCAACGCCGCGGGTGCGTGCGTGACGGTGATCCAGCCGAACCGCCCCGCCATCGCCGTCGCCGCGGGCCGCACGCATTCCTGCGCGATCGCCAACGACAACACCGTCTGGTGCTGGGGCGGCAACGACTACGGCCAGCTCGGCACGGGAACCGCGAGCAGCACGCCGGCGGCGAACCCCGTGCAGGTGCCGAGTCTGACCGCGACCTCCATCGCCGCGTGGGATGATCACACCTGCGTGGTGACGACCGCCGGCGCCGTGCGCTGCTGGGGCTTCAACGGCCACGGCGAGTTGGGGAACAACTCGATGTCCGATTCGCCTTTGCCGGTGACGCCCATGGGTTTGACCTCGGGCGCCACGCAGGTGACCACCGGCTGGACCCACGCGTGCGCGCTGGTGAGCGGCGGCATGTGGTGCTGGGGCCAGAACAACGGCGGCGAGCTCGGCAACGTCACCGGCGACGATTCGCTGATTCCGGTGAGCGTGACTTCGTTGACCTCGGGCGTGCTCTCCATTTCCGCGGGTCAAAGCGGCAGCTGCGCGATCACCACGGGCGGCTCGGCGAAGTGTTGGGGCGCGAACTACAGCGGCAAGGTAGGCAACACCGCCGCCGGCGCCACCAACTTGAGCCCGGTGCAGGTCACGGGGCTCACCTCGGGCAGCACGCACATTGCCAATGGCTACGACCACACGTGCGCCACCACGGCCGCGGGCGTCAGCTGCTGGGGCGCCAATCGGTACGGCCAGGTGGGCAACGGCGCCTCGGGTCTGGGCACCGCTGACGTGACCACGGCGGTGGCGATCAGCGGCACCTCGGGCGCGACGAACGTCGTCACCGGATACTATTACAGCTGCGCGCTCGCGAGCGGAGCGGTGAAGTGTTGGGGCCTGGACATCGGCGCCGTCTCCGGCGAGACGCCCACGCCCGCCACCAAGACCGGCCTCACCACTGGAGTCACCGCACTCGGCGGAGGCACCAGTCACGCGTGCGCGGTCGTCTCCGGCGGAGTTCGGTGCTGGGGAGAAAACGACTTCGGCGAACTGGGCAACGGCGGTACCAGCGGGTCGACCACGCCGGTCACGGTGCTCGGCTTCAACTGAACCGAGTTCAACGGGGCTGGGCAGGGGCGGCCAGCCGCGACGCCGGGCGCTGAAGCGCTTAATTCTGCACCGCGTCCCAGGTCTCTTTCACGCCGCGCTCGTTGCCGAGGTTGGCGGCGAACGCCGGCATCAGCGACGGCATGAAGACGAGTGGGACCCAAGCGCGGCGACGAACACCACCACCAGCGCGGTGGCGATGTTCATCAGTCGCTGCGAGGCCCTGCATTACGCGCCGATGACCTTCTTGATTTCACCGAGCTTGCGCTCAGCCTTGCCGGCGAGCTTCTCGACCACGCCCTTGGCCTCGAGCTTGGGGTTGTCGGTGATCTTCCCGGCGACCTCTTTGAGCTTGCCCTTGGCCTCGTGCAGCGTGCCCTTCACCTTGTCCTTGAGTGCTGATGACATTTTGTTCTCCGTTGTTGAGGTTGGTTCTGGTCCACCCATGAGCACGCGCTGGGCCACTCCCCCTTTCGAGGCAATGCAGCGGGTTGGCGCGACCGCTCGCCGGTGACTCCATCAAGATGACCGCAGGGCCTCGTCAGTCTGGCGACAGCTCGCCCCCGCCCGCTTTCTGGGTTCCTTTTCGCGAAGACTCGAAGAAGAAGGCCCCCATGACCATTCCCGGACCGGGCCTGCTGCAGTTCATCAAGGGCGTTCGCGCTCAGGGCTTCCTCGAGTTCGTCGGCTCGCAGTGGCGCGAGCACGGTGACGTGTTCCAGGTGCGCCTCGGCCCGCGCCGGCTCGTCTTCGCCATGCACCCCGACGCGGTGGAGCGCATCAACGTCAGCCAGCGCCAGAACTACGACAAGAAGGCCAGCTACGAGGCGGTGCGAAAGTACCTGCTCGGCGAAGGCGTGCTCGCGAGCACAGGCGAAGTGTGGCGCCGCCAGCGCAAGTTGATGGCGCCGTTCTACACACCCAAGGGCGTGCAGGCGTACGCCGAGCTGATGATTCGCGACGGTCAGCGATTGGTCGAGCGTTGGCAGGACCTCGCGAACAAGGGCACCGAGGTGGAGATCGCCGAGGAGATGACCTTCGTCACCGCGTCGATCATCTTGAAGGCGATGTTCAGCACCGAGACGATGGAGTCCATTCACCAGATCAAAGACTCGGTGGAGACGATGATCGGCTTCGTCAGCGCGCGGCAGACGAGCGTGCCGGTGCCGCTCTGGGTGCCCACCGCGAAGAACCGCAAGTACCTGGCGGCGCGTGACCTGGTGCATCGATTGATCGAAGGCCTGATCGCGCAGCGGCGCGGTCTCGAGGAAGCGCAGTGGCCTGATGATCTGCTGTCCCGCCTGATGAAGGCGCGCGACGAAGAGACGGGCCAGCCGATGTCGCAGACGCTGTTGCGCGACGAGTCGATCACCACCTTCTTCGCAGGCCACGAGACCACCGCGCGCACCATGACGTTCACCTGGTACGCGCTGGCGAAGAACCCGCAGGTGACCGCGCGGCTGCATGAAGAACTCGATCGCGTGCTCGGTGGGCGCGCTCCCACGGTCGAGACGTTGAAGCAGCTTCCGTACACCCTGCAGGTGGTCAAAGAAGTACTGCGGCTCTACCCGGCGGCGCCCTTCTACGTGCGCGATGCGCTCAGTGGCGATCAACTCGGCGGCTTCGACGTGCCCGCGGGCGCAGCGGTGATGCTCTCGCCGTACTACACGCACCGTCACGCGAAGTTCTGGGAAGACCCGGAAGTCTTCGACCCCGATCGCTGGACGAAGGAGCGCGAGACCGCCCGCCACGCCCACGCGTATCACCCCTTCGCCGGGGGCCAGCGCATCTGCATCGGGAACAACTTTTCACTGCTCGAGAGCCATCTGCTGTTGGCGATGCTCGCCCAGCGTTTCACCCCGAAGCTGCGCGAAGGCTACGAGCCGCAATGGGTGATGCAGGGCACGCTGGGGCTCGCGAATGGACTGCCGATGATGATCAGCGCGCGCTGATCAGATCTCTTTGTTCAGCTCGGTGTGGAAGGCGTGGGCGACCTCGTCGGCAGTGACCTCGCGGGTGAGGCTGAGTTGGTGCAGGCCCGAGAGCGCCGCGATGTACGCTTCACCGAAGACCGTGGTCATGAGGGCAGCCGTCGAGGCGTTGATGGCGCCGCCCACCAGGCTTCCTCCTCCGGGCATCAGCTTGAGCAACGCGCCCACCAACGAGCGGCCCGCGAAGGTGGCACCGACCGAGGTCGCGGCAGAAGAAATCACGGTGGACAGAAACGCCTGATCGACCGGGAGCCCCCACACCGCGGAGATCGAGGCCAACATGCCGACCTGCAACGGCACCAGCAGCAGCGCGTCAGCAAAGGGAATGGGCGTCGCGCCCACGGCCGCCGCGGTCACCGCCGCCGAAGCCACCGCCAGATGCGCGCGGGTGCGCTTGAGTTGAAGACTCACCCGTTGTGCTGCGGTGAAGGCGTTCCGATGGGCTTCCGGGACGATCTCCAAAGTGGCTGCCACCAGCTCCTCGAGGCCTTTGGGCTGGAGCGTGTGACCTTCGTCGTCGACTTCTCCGATCGCGCGCACCCGCAGCACCTGGCTGGCTTCGGGCATCAATTGCTTCACCGTCGCTGCGAACCCCTGGTCGGCGCGCGCCTTGGTGATCACGACGATCACGGGAATGCCGGCCTGCGCGAGGAACGCCGTCACCTTAGACTCGCCCTCCTCCACGCGGCGGCTGTCTTCGCTCAGGCACACCCACGCGGCGTGGAGGTGCTCGTTGGGGTCGCTCTTCTTGCGGTGCTCGGTGACCAGCGCCTCGAGCGCGGCCAGGGTCTGGGGGTACTGCTCCATCTCCAGGCCCTTGGTGTCGAAGAGCGTCAGGGGAATGCCCTCCTTCGAGTACGCCTTGATGTCCTTCGTGATCGGGCGGCCCTGGCCGGTCTGCGCGAGGTTGCCCTGGAAGACCGCGTTGATGAGGGTGCTCTTCCCCACTCCGCTGCGGCCAGCGACCAGCAGGTTCAGCCGGCCCAGCTTCTTGAGCGCGTCGCGGAACTTGTCATCGATGACGCTGGCGAAGTCGAAGTCCATGCGCACCCTTTACAATCCTTCGAGGCGGAGACGATCGTTCATCGATCGCCTCCGCCCCGTCAGAACGGCTCTACCTCACCAGGGAACTGAGAGATCGTTCTTGAGCAGCGTGCCCCAGCTGGTCGGGCGCAACACCATGTTGATGCCGCAGCCCGGCGCCGTTTCCTGGATGAGGTTGGGCGGGCAGCGCTGGTGGAAGGTCCACGCGACGTAAGGC
>JAYVNA010000204.1:0-1941 GCA_043758715.1 Archangium sp. | reverse complement strand
CGTCGAGCACCGTGTCGAGCACGACGTTCAGATACGCGTCGGTCGCGGCGACGCGCGAGAGCACCGCAATGGCCGCGGTGCGCGCGGTGGCAGGGCCCTTCCTCGGAGTCGCGCGAGGCGGCGGGGGATTCTTCGGGGGAGCAGTCTTCTTCACGTGTCGAGCTTCGCCATCTGCGCCACCAACATCGGGTCGCTCACCTTCGTGCCAGCCATGAGCGTCAACAACACGCCCTCAATCGTTTCTTTGAACGCGGCCTCCACCGGAGCACCCCGCTGCAGCCCCGTCCACGTCTGCCGCGCCCATTGCGCAAGGCCATCAGCGGTCTCCTCACCCTTGAGGCGCCTGGCAATGCGATCGCGCACCTGCTTGCGGGTCAGCGCGCTGGTCGGGAGCGCGAGCGCCTTTTCTTCCTTCTTCGGCGACGGCGCACCCCGGCCGATGGTCTTGCCGCGCGCAGGCGCTGCCGCGGCCACCGCCCCCTTCGGCTTGCGGCCGATGCTCTTGCCCCGGGTGGGGGTCGTGGGTTCGACCTCGTCGTCCTCTTCCTCTTCTTCATCCTTCTTCGGGGCGACCGGCTTGCCGTCTGGCACCAACAACTCGAGCGCCCGCAGGTAGCCGTCGACCCCGAGCCCATGCACCTGCTGTTGAGCGACGCCCGTCAGCGCCGAGGCACCCCGCTCGCTGACAGGTGTCTTGAGCAGCACCTCAATTGTGCGCAACTCGAGCTGCTGCAGCCCCTCTGCGAGCGAAAACGCCAGGGGCGCGAGGGCTCCGGGGTTGGCGATCACCGCATCAACGCTCCCTGCTTCCTCGTGGAGAGCGTCGAGCAGCCCCTGTTCACCATTGGACTGACGAATGATCAGCTCGACGCCCAGTTCGACCGCGCGCCGCTCGAGCCGTGGATCGATCTCCTCGTCGGCGAGCAACGACAGGTTGGGACCATGCAGGACGAGCACCGAGAAGGACATGACCCGCGGTTTATGAGCGCTGCTGCGCCACGTCGAGATGAAGCTGACGGTCTTTTGTGGACGCACCCGCTTCGCCGGTCAGAATCCAGCGTGAATCACCGTTCCCCCATTCCGTCGAGGTCGCCACCCATGAACAAATCACTGCTGCTGACTGTCGCCCTGGTGTCTGCAAGTGCCTTCGCACAAGAGACGGCGCCGCCGCCTCCCCCTCCTCAGCCGATCGCTTCGCCGGTTCGTCCGGTCGACTCGCCGATGGTGGAGGAAGACCCGGGCGGCCGCGTTCGATGGGGCGTCTCGGGTGACTTTGGTTGGCACATTCCCCAGTCGGCGTTCACGTTCGGCGCCGAAGGCCGCATCGGCTACCAGATCAGCAACATGATCAGCGCCTTCGCGATCGCCGGCTTCACGGTCGGTCTGGGCATCGGCGGCAGCGGGACCGCGACGGGCGCCTCGGTCAGCCTCACCGCGCTCTCGTATTACTACTTCGGCGCCATCGCGGAGTTCATGCTCGGAAACCTCTTCTACTTCGGTGGTGGCCCGGTGATCGCCAACGGCGCGCTCGCGGGCATCACCGCCAACGGTGGCACCAACGGCGGCGGCTTCACCACGGTCGCGCACGCGGGCCTGATGCCGGGCCTCGATCTGCGCCTGGGACTCGGCCTGGGCCGCCAGGCAGGGGCGCCCTCCTTCCGCCGCGGCGGTTTCAATATCGGCCTCGACGCGCTCATCCTCCTGCACCCGAACGCGGTGGTCGGCCGCGCTCAGACAGACTCGATGGGCAACACGGGGGCTGAAGTGAGGACCAACGAGCTCATCGTCACCGCCACCCCGATGATCACCCTCGGCTACGACGCTCGCTGATTCTGACGCGCCTTCTTCGCCCAGAGACCCTCTCCCGGCCCCGCTGGGGGAGGGTTTTCTTTTTCATTCTTCAGGCTCGCCCGACAGCTCCGCGTAGCGCCCGAGCTTTCG
>JAYVNA010000203.1:0-6258 GCA_043758715.1 Archangium sp. | reverse complement strand
CATTCAGCTCAAGCCCTCATCGCGATGATCTTCCTCTGCTGCGGCGGCATCACGCTCTCGCCGCCGCTCCCGTCACCCACAGGAAGTCCATGAGAACCGTAATCTGGGGGGAACAGGAGACAGCGGGGGACCTGTCTACAGTTTCATGACTGATCTACGACACATTCGCGCACGAGGCATCCTCTCCGGTGAGTCCTTGCAAGACGTTGCCAGTGGTATCGATTTCCGAGTGCCGTGTACGGGCGATATCAGCCCGGGTCGGGTCTGTTCTCGACGACTTGGTTACTCCACTATCCAGAACTCGATGACCCATCATGATGTCTGGATTGAAGATGGCGTTGGCCCATAAAAGCCTGTGCGCAGTTCTCGCTCTCGCGATGCTCACCGCTTGTGGGCCGGCGGCGAATCCACGCTCGGTGTTGAGCGTGGGTTCGTCCATTTCTTTGGAGTGCACAGACGATCAACCTTGCCCAGATGCTGGGCTTTGCTTGGTTTACGAACTGGAGCCGCACGCCAAGCGCTTTTGCACGAACGAGGGTGAAATCTGCCGTGACGTTCAGTGCTCTGAGAATGGTGTGTGCCTTCTCTTTTCGTCTCTCCCGGGGAGGGTTGTCTGCGCTTCCCAAAAGAAATGACGACCTAGCGAGGCACCACGCAAGCGGGTGACCGGGGCCTCTCAACCATAGAGGGGGCCACTTTGAAGTTTGCTCTACTGAAGGAATGCTGTGAGTGCCTTGCACCTGGTTGAAGCTGCTGCCCGATGCACGTGATGCGGTCGCCTCATCACCGGCTTCCCGCACCGGGTGCGGCCGATTCGCAACCACCAACGTGTCCTCGACCGCCAGGTACGACCTGTACGGCGTGACGATGCCGTAGCGCTTACGCAGCGCGACGATCTCCTCGAGCAGGTAGCCAACATTGCGAATGGCCTTGAGGGGGGACCAAGTCGCATCGCCGCGGTACTCGAACACCTGCCCCTGCACGAGCTGCAACAGGGGCACGGGCATGTGCGATCCCCTACCGTGCCGTGGGCAGTGCAGCTTCGATCAGAAGTGTGAGTCGACGTACGTCGGCGACAAGTGCGTGAGCTTGAAGGACGTTCCGACGCCTTGAAGGGAATGAGGGGAATGCCCTCTCCCCGACCCTCTCTCCCGCGGGGAGAGGGAGGCAGAGGCAGGGGTCGACTCAGCCCTTGATCAACGCCTCGAGCAGCGCGCGATCACCGGCGAGCTCTTTCACCTTGGTCTTCACCACGTCGGCCACGATGATCTCGCCAATCTCGGTCTGCACCGACTTGAAGATGCCGCGGGCCTTCATCGCCTCGCACTGCTTCAAGTTGTCGTCGGTCGGCGTGACGTAGTGCACCGAATCGGTGCGATAGCGGTGCGTGAGGAACAACTGCACCAACGTCATCAGCCGCTTCTTACGCAGGTTCAAATCGAAGTTGTTCTGGTCGCGCACGGACAAGATGTTCTTGCCGCGGCGGTCCTGAATCGCGTCGAACACCACGTTGATGAGCTTGGTGCCTTCGCCCGAGGTGATCGCGAGCTCGAGCAGCTGTGAGCCCGCCGAGTGCGGCCGCAGCGTGACCTTCAACTTGCCGTCGTAGGTGAAGTGCTTGCGCCACAGCTCGAGCCACTCCTCGAGCACCTTCGGCGGAATCTCGGTCTGCACCAGGTGCTGGAACTGGGTCGAGCCCTTGCCCATCGCCTTGGTGGTCGCGGTGCGGCCGGAGATGGCGGACAGCCCGGCATCGGCCCGGGGCCCCCCGACGAGCGTCTGGGGGGTGCGGTAGGGCGACTCCACCAGGCGGAATTTCCGCTGCAGGCGCGCGAGCGCGAGCATGCCGTCTTGCTTGAGCGACTGCGCGAACTCCTCGGACGCGAGGCCGTCGATCTGGTGACCGCCGTAGGTGATGAAGTCGAAGACAAAGCCCAGCTTCCCCAGCTCTTCGGGGAAGCGGCGCATCTCGTCATCGTTCATGCCGGTGGTGTCCCAGTTGAACGAGGGCGAGAGGTTGTACGCGAGCATCTTGTCGGGGAACTTCTGGTGAATCGCCTCGGCGAACTTCTTCGCTTCATGAAGATCGGCGGTCTTCGTCTCCATCCACAAGAGGTCGCAGAACGGCGCGGCCGCGAGCGACTTGGCGATCGCGTACTCGAGCCCCCCGCGCACCTGGTAGTAGTTGTCAGGCGTCTTCGCGTGCTCGCAGTCCCACGCGACGTCGACGCCCATCGCGCGGGCCTTCGCCCTCGCCGCGTACCAGCCCGAGGTGTTCGCGAAGCTGAGCCATTCCTGCGGCGTGACCGGAAACTGCGCGCCTTCGATGACCCGCGATTCCATCGCCGCCGCGACGGCTTCGGCGTACGTCTTCACGCCCGCTTCGACCTGCCAGGCATCGACCATCTTGTCGAAGCCGCGGTCGAGCGCGTCGTCGACGCTCTTGAGCGCCTTGCTCTTGTACTGCGCGGCCGCTTCGCGAATCTGCGCGTCGATGCCGGTCTTCTTGAGCCACTCGTCGGCCTGCGCGTATTCGACTTCCGACACCTCGTAGAGCAGGTGACCGCTGAGCTCTTCGATGCCCGCGCGGTGGTACTGGCGCAGCAGCGCGAGCAGGGCCGAACGGAAGGTCGGCAGGCGCACGTTGGTGGCGCCGAGCACGAAGGGCTGATCTCGCTCGTCACCGCGGCCATCGAGCAGGGTGGCCGACTCGGCGTCGGTGCGCGCCACGACGATTCCGGACACGCCCATGATGTCGAGTTGGAAGCGGGCCGCCGAGAGCCGCTTGAGCTGCTCGTCGGAGCTCACCAGCACCTTGCCGCCCTGGTGACCGCACTTCTTGACGCCCACCTTCTGATCTTCGATGTGGAAGCCGGGCACGCCGACCTCGACGAAGCGCCGCACCAGGTTGCGCACGTGGGCGTCGCCGCCGTGGCCGGTGTCGGCGTCGGCGATGATGAACGGGCGGAAGTCGACTTCGGGCGTCGCCTGCCGCTGTTCCTCGGTCATGCGCGCGCGGGTGTGGAATTGGTTCTTGTCGGCGGTGAGCAGCGCGCGAACGATGGGCGCCGCTTCGTTGGGCACCTGGCTCAGCGGATAGCTGGCGAGGTCGGGGCCGGGATCTTCGTGCATCGAGCCCTTGGCGCTGGTCGCCCAGCCGCCGAGGTAGATGCCCTCGATGCCGAGCTTCTTCATCGTCACCGCCTGGCCCGGCGAGTACGGCCCGAACGTGGTGATGCACTTGCCCTGCGTGAAGAGCTCGCGGAGGCGGTCGTAGAAACCTTCGGCCGCGCCCCGGGCGACGGCGTAGTCGGGGCGGATCGTCCCGCGCTGCTCCACCACCTCGCGGGCGGAATGCACACGGGTGATGCCCTTGAAGCGGGGGCTCGCAAACCAGGCCTGGGTGCTTTCGACTTCTTTCTCGAACGGCGTCATGTCGACCTCCAGAGGCGAGGTGTGTCGCGGAACCGGCACGCGATCAACAAACTTTGACGCAGAGCGTTGAAGTCAGACCTCCCCGCTTGTGATGGGTCGCATCAACCCCGACACTGCGCGCGATGCGTTCTCTCTTCGTTCTCGCTCTCGTGCTGGCCGCCCCGGCGCTCGCTCACATCAAGCTGACGTTGCCTTCGAGTTGGCAGGTGACGGACGCCTACGGCGGTCCGAACAAGACGGGCCCGTGTGGTGAAGCGGGAACGCCGACCGGCCTGGTTACGGAGGTGGTGGCGGGCTCGCAGTTGACAGTGAGCTGGACCGAGCCGATCGCGCACCCGGGGCACTTTCGCATCAGCATCGCGCCTGACCCCACGCAGTTCGTCACGCCAATACCGGTGCTCACGGGGTCGGGTACCAACTGCTCATCCGCGCCGATTCAGTCACCGGCCGTCTACCCCACGTTGGTCGACGGCCTGTTCCCTCACACCACCAGCATGGCGCCGTACACCACGACGGTGACCGTGCCGATGATGAGCTGCGCGAACTGCACGCTGCAGCTGATGCAGTTCATGTCGTCGCACCCCCCGCCCTGTTTCTATTACCAGTGCGCGAAGCTGCGCATCGTGATGCCCGCGGCCGATGCGGGTGTTGGCGATGCAGGCACCGATGCGGGCACGCGTGCGGTCGACGCAGGGACGATCAACGACGCGGGGACGATCAGCGACGCGGGCAGCACCACCGATGCCGGCTCCACACGCGACGCGGGCATGACCGCGACGGAGGGCGGGCCGGACGACATGGTCAATCCGATGGGGTGTGGCTGCAGCTCGACGCCCTTCGGCGCGCTGGCGTTGGCGATCGGGTTGATCGCGATGTTCCGCGCTCGCAAGGCGTGACGGGCCGACCCTCAGGTTGGCATTTTCGGCGGTCCTCGAAATCAAACTCGTGGTTTCGCGGGCGGGAACCATTGTTGAAGCGTGTGTCGGAGTCGAAGGAATGCCGGGTCCTTGCAGCCAGGCAAACTTATCGCCTTTGTGAGGCCTTCATACTGCGCTGACGATCTTGGCTTCCTCAGAAAATACAGGACCCTTTCGAAAGCCTCTTTGGGACGCGTGGGCTTATGATTCAGGTCGAACAGAAACTCAGGTGACTGAGAACTCAACCACTGGCGAATGTGCGTTGGTTCCTTCCAATCGAGAACGGCCTCCATCGCGTTGTCGGAACCCCATATCCACGCCTCCAACTCTGGCTCAATGACAATGGCTTTCGCACTTCCATGCCAATCGACATCGAGTTGAGCGTCAAGCTTCCCCTCCAGAACCAATGCTGACTCGCTTGCTCCTGAGCCCTCGATATCGAGAAGGAGCAATGCGTGCTGGAATTGTCGCCGCTCCAGACCAAGAAGTTGGACACCCGTAGTCCGAACGCCGCCGTCCCGATTTGGGTGGGTCAGTATGTGGAAATCCAGTTCTCGCGTTCCGAGCGCCTTGTGTCTTCGAAGGGCGCCTTTGACAGAGAACTCCATATTCTTGTCGGCCACTAGAATAATGAGATCGCGCATGTGCTCAGCTCAAGATTCCGGAGGCGAACAGAATTCCAAGATCGGGCTGGCCCGTTTTCCACTCCGCGAGTTTTGGGTGGCGATCACCAGAAACAATATCTGTGGCGCCAGATTCGTCTTTCGCAAAGCACAGAAGCTGGACGGGCTTGAATACATTGAGCGCGACCGGACTGTGCGTTGCCATGAGAACTTGGCTCTCATAAAGCGACGTGAGCGACTGAAGGACCGTTTCAATCGCGCGGGGGTGGATACCGTTCTCAGGCTCTTCAATCATGAGGACGCCGAGTGGATTGCCCTTGAGGTAGGCCGGGATCGTGAGCGCCAAGAGCCGCAGCGTGCCGTCGGACACCAACCACGAAGGTACCGCAGTGCCATTTGAATAAGTGACAGTCAGATATCTATGTTTGTCTTCTGGTCGCTCGACGGTTCCTATATCGGCGACGTCGGGCAGGGCAGTTTGTACATGCTGAATCCACGACCTAAACATTCGTTTGTCTTTGCGAAGGTCCGCGATGACCCAGGGGAGATTCGAACCATCCGGTTGAAAATGTCGCTTTTGGACAGGCGCGCTCGGCTTTCTTATGGTCTGGCTGTTCAGAACAAAGTTCTGAACACCACGTTCAAGCAGATCTCTGAACCAGGTACTCACCGGGAAGGTCGCTTCGTCGGCTGGAGTGTTCGCCAACGCCGAATTGTTCCTGCCTAGCTTAAACGATGGCTGGTATGACTTTCGGCCTTCAGTATAGAAATTGTCATTCCCATTCTCAGTCTTGTTGATCACCTTCTTGCTACCCGGCGCGTTCTTCGGCAGGAAAATGTCCCTCGCCGGACCCGAATGCGGAAAGAGCGTGCGCTGTCGGGGTTCCTCGGTGCTGATCCGGCTCTCCATGAGCCAGAGAGACTCGTGAGTGATGCCGACGGAGCTCGGTTGGTTTCCGACTCCGAGTTCGTACCTGACGGTGTCGTATTGCTTCTTGCTCTCGCCCAACTTCTGTCGAACTAGGTCAGGAATGCTGGCCTCAATCGCCAATTGAAAGTCCTTGCCCTTGCCTCCCCAAAGGAGACTCTCGAAGTTCGAACTCCGCTCCTCGACAGTCGCTTGAATTTCTCCGCGTTCGCGCATCAATTGGCTTACGAAGCCGATGACGTCGAGGAACGTTGTTTTGCCCGATGCGTTCGGCCCAACAAGCGCATGGACTGGGCCTAGGCGTTGATCGACGGAACGGAGGGATCTGTACCTGCTGGTCTGGATTCGAGTGAAC
>JAYVNA010000202.1:0-6261 GCA_043758715.1 Archangium sp. | reverse complement strand
CGATCACCGCGACGAGGTTGCGGGCGAGCCCCTGGGTGGCGCGGCGGCGGGCGTCTTCGAGGTTGAGCGCGGCGCTGGTGCGCAAGGCGTCGGCCGCGCTGAGCCCCTTCCACGCGCCGACGTCGACCACCGACTGGCTCAGGCTCAAGCTGCCGGTGACGACGGGAACGGTCGGCGCTCGCGCACCCACCACCGTCGGCGAGACGCCCACCAGGGGGGCCACCGTGGGGTTGAGCACGTCGGCGGCCAACGCGGTGGAGAGCCGGGCATTGGGGAGCAGCGCGCCCAACGATTGTCGCCACCGTCCCTGCGCCCGTTCGACCGCGGCGGCGGCGCTGCGTTCATCGAGCGATTGTTGCCGCAGCAGATCGCGCGCTTCCCCCCAGTTGGCCAGCTGACGGGGCGGGCGCGCCGCCGGTTCGAGGAGGGGATCGCTCACCTGCGGGCGGAAGGGCTCGGGCGCGGGCAGCAAGTCACCGCCGTCGAGACCGGACGGACCCGCGCTCACGAGCAGGGACAACACGAGTGACGTGGCGAGGGGAGCGGAGATCACGGACGGGGAAGAAATGATGTAGTTGACAATGATTGTATCCGTCAACCATCCTGCTGGCACGATGACTTACGGTGAGAAGCTCGGTTCCCTCCGTCGCACGCTGCACCGCGTGCTGGTCAAGCACCTGTCAGCTCGGACGAATCGCCCGATGGCGCACCTGCTGGCGCTGCGGTCGATCTCCCTGAAAGAGGTGAATACCCAGGCCGAGTTGGCGGAGCGGCTGTTCATCGACGCGCCTGCGACCAGCCGGCTGCTGGCGAAGCTTGAGAAGGAGGGCCTGGTGAAGCGCAAAGCCGGCGCCGATCGCCGCTGCGTGGCCCTGCAGGTGACGCCCGCGGCGAAGAAGGAGATCGTGGTGATCGACGAAGCGCTGCGCTGGCTGGAGAAGGAGATTCGAAATCACCTCACCGCCAAAGAGTTCGAGGTCTCGAAGAAACTGCTGACGCGGCTGCAGGAGGGAATGGGAGCGAGCTAAGAGGCCAGGCATGGCACTCCCTCCCTGCGGCCTGTACCGAACCACCCAGAGCGTCGCCGGCATCCCCGCGGGACGGCTGGTCTACTTCCACAACCACGGCGATCCCGGCGCGGGGCTCTATTTGCCCGATCGGTGGAACGCGAACCGCGCTGCGTGGCAGCCGCGCGGGCACACCCTGCCTGATGACGGCGCGGCGCAGCACCTCTCACCGCTCCCGCCGGAAGGCCTCTACGCGGTGCAGGAGACGTTTTATTGCTGCGAGAAGAAGTGCATTCGGTACGAGACGAACCAACTGGTGCAGCTCGGCTACGACGGTGAAGCGACGCCGCTGTTGTTCGTGCCCGAGTTCAGCACCCGCGGCCTCGGCTTTCCCGAGCGGGGCAACAAGCTCGACGTGGGTTCGTTGAGCAAGCTCACGCTGCTCAAAGTCGCGCAAGGCAACGAAGCGCCGCGCGACGGCTTCGTGCACTGAGTGCAGGAAGCAAGATTTCGATGCCCGAGTGAGGAAGCCATCGTTCCTTTTCGGGAGCCGCCGTCCTGCCATTAGACGACCTCTGCAATACACAGAGGACCGGATTCGAACCGGCATAGGCGGCTTGAGAGTGTGCGTGTAGGGCCTCGTCGGCCGGGCATCTGGGTCTTCAGACGCGGCGCTCCGGCTCGCCTGACCGATGCCGTAATTCTCGAACGCCTCCAGACTTCTGAGGATAAGGCGGGCCGCCATGGCCCCGCGAGCGTTCAGCTTCTTCCGTGCAGGTGGTTTCGATCAGGTGCGCTTCGAAAATGGCCAGGACTTCCTGAACCTGGACCAACTCGATTGGAAGTTGTGGGTCGCGCTCGCTTCTCCCACGAAGGGTCTGGCGTTCGATGCGCGCACGCTCGAGCTGGTCGACGGCGACAAGGACGGCCGCATTCGCGCCACCGAGCTCATCGCCGCGGTGAAGTGGGCAGGCGCGCTGCTGAAGAACCCGGACGACTTCCTCAAGGCCCCCCCGGAGCTGCCGCTCGCCTCCATCAACCTCGAGGTCGAAGAGGGCAAGCGCATCTACGAAGCCGCGAAGACGGTGCTGCGCGGGCTGGGCAAGGGCGACGCCACCACCATCTCGGTGCCCGACAGCGCCGCTGCGGTGAAGGCCTTCCACGACATGACCTTCAACGGCGACGGCGTGATCCCCGCCGAGTCGACCCGGACGCCCGAGCAGAAGCAGCTGGTGCTCGACGTGATGGCCACCATCGGTAGCACCGACGACAAGAGCGGCAAGAAGGGCGTGAACGCCGACCAGGTGAAGGCGTTCTTCACCGCGGTCACCGAGTACGTCGGGTGGATCGCGAAGGCCGAAGGCGACACCACCTTGATGCCGCTGGGCGCCGCCACGGTGGCCGCGTTCGAGTCGATGAAGGTGGTGCGCGCGAAGGTCGATGACTTCTTCGCTCGCTGCGCAATGACCGCGTTCGACAGCCGCGCCGCCGCCGCGCTCAACCGCGAAGAGAAGGAATACCTCGCGGTCGCCGCGAAGGACCTCACCATCAGCTCCGAGGAGATCAAGGGATTCCCGCTCTCGAAGATCGAAGCGCACAAGGCGTTGCCGCTGCTCGAGAACGTGAACCCCGCCTGGGCGGTGCAGCTGGGCGTCTTCGCCGCCGACTCGGTCAAACCCATTCACGGCGAGCAGAAGACGCTCACCGCAACGCAGTGGGCCCAGATGAAGGCGAAGCTCGCGACGTTCGAGGCGTGGCAGGCCAGCAAGGTCGGCGGGGTGGTCGAGAAGCTGGGCCTCGAGCGGCTCAAGGCGCTCACCGGCTCGTCGGCGCTGCTCGATCCACTCTTCGCCGAGGAGAAGGCGCAAGAGGCGACGGCGAAGTCCATCGACTCGGTGGAGAAGCTGGTGCGCTTCACCCGCGACCTCTTTCAGCTCGCGAACAACTTCGTCAGCTTCAGGGACTTCTACGAGAAGAAGCGCCCCGCCATCTTCCAGGTGGGCACGCTGTTCCTCGACCAGCGCGAGTGCGAGCTCGTCATTCGTGTCGAAGACCCCGTCAAGCACGCGCTGATGGCGCCGCTCTCGCGCGGCTTCCTCGCCTACTGCGACTGCGTGCGGCCCGCGACGGGCGAGAAGATGAGCATCGTGGCCGCGTTCACCGCGGGTGATTCGGACAACCTGATGGTGGGCCGCAACGGTCTGCTGAAGGACCGCGACGGCAAGGACTGGGACGCCACCATCACCAAGCTGGTCGACAACCCCATCTCGATTCGCCAGGCGTTCTGGAGCCCGTACAAGAAGGTGCTGCGCTTCGTGGAAGAGCAGGTCGCCAAGCGCGCCGCCGAAGAAGAGAAAGACAGCAACGCGTTGCTCGCCGACGGCGTGACCAACGTGGGCAAGGCCGGCGAAGAGGGCAAGGTGGTGAAGGAGCCCAAGAAGCTCGACATCGGCGTGGTGGCAGCTCTCGGCGTCGCGGTCGGCGGCATCACCGCGGCGATGGGCGCGCTGCTGCAGTCGTTCTTCGGCCTGGGGTTGTGGATGCCGCTGGGCGTGGTGGGGTTGCTCGGGCTCATCTCCGGCCCCTCGATGTTGATCGCCTGGCTCAAGCTGCGTCAGCGCAACATCGGCCCGCTGCTCGACGCGAACGGGTGGGCGGTCAACGCGCACGCGATGCTCAACGTGCCCTTCGGTGCCTCGCTCACCAAGACCGCCGCGCTGCCCGCAGGCTCGAAGCTCGACACCCGCGATCCGTACGCGGAAGCGCGCAGGCCCTGGAAGCTCTACATCGCCCTGGTGGTGCTCTTCGGTGTGGGCATCGCCTGGTACGTGGGCAAGCTCGACCACCTGCTCCCGCCCGTCGCGCGCAGCATCTCGGTGCTCGGTGAGGCAGCCCCTGCCGCGGAGCAGAAGCCCACCCTCATCATCAAGACCGAGCCGCAGACCATTCCGGAAAAGAAGCCGTAGCCAGGCGCCGCTGAGCTGATCAGACCCGGAGCACGCCGCGGAAGCAGCGACATGCGCTGAGACGAGTGTTCAAGGACCGCAAGGTGAGGGCGGGGTCATCACCCCTCGGTCTGGCCTTCTCCGAAGCGCGCGCACACCTCCAGGATTCGTGCGCGCGATGCAATGGAAGTCGCTCAAATCCCCGTGAAGAGGATATCGAGCGCGCCGATGATCTCGGTTCGTTTGGTGCTCAAGCTCCCCACCTTCTTTCCAAGGGAAGAGGCCCGCACCGCACCGAGCATCTGCGTGACCATGACGACCGCGGTTCCGTCGATGGTGAAGATGGGGTTGAGCCGAGCCGCGGGGCGCTGATCGAACGACGACTTCGGAGCCATCGGGACGACGACCCGAACGGAGAGGCTCTCGAGAAGATCGTGCTGCACCACCAGGAGGAACGGGAACTGCGCCTTTTTCCGCGGGTTCCGGAACACGTCGAATTGGCGGATCACCACTCTCGATCGTCCTCGTTGAAGATGCCGTGCTTCTCCACGAAGCCCTCGAAGGCTTCCAGACCGGCGCGGTTCTCCTCGAGCCAGCGGCGGGCGCGCTCTTCCTGGACCACCTCGCGAAGCCGCTCCTCCAGAATCCGCGAGAGGTTGAGCTCCAGACCGCGCGCCTCCGCGACGAGGTCCGCGTCGAGGGAGAGGTTCGTGGCCCGCCGACGGATTGCTCGGTGCGCGGCTTTCATGCGCATGTTTTATACGCATGGCCGAATCGCCGCAATACTCGGGCTGCGGCATTTCCCAGTTGCTGCCGCCTCGAAGCCGTGTGGAGAGCTCGCGCTGCGAGCAGTGGAGCCGCTTCGGGACGTGCCTAGCGCCACCTACCGGATCACCGTCGCTGCGGACTCGAGTCCACCGGCGCTGATCAGACCCGCAGCACGCCGCGGAAGGCCCGGGCGGCGTAATAGGACTCCGCGCCGTTGTGGTAGGTGAACACGCGCTCGTAGCGGCGGTCTCCGAACAGGGCGCCGCCGAGGTTCCTCACTTCGGCCGGCGTCTTGAGCCAGCTCGAGGTCTTGAGGTCGAACTCGCCCACCGCCTGCAGTTCGGCGTATTGCGCTTCGGTCAGCAGCTCGATGCCCATCTCGGCGGCAGCACCGACGGCGCTGTTCGTCGGCTTGTTTTCTTTTCGCGAAGCGAGCGCTTCGGCGTCGTAGCAAAAGCTCCGGCGGTCCTTCGGACTCTCGGCCGAGCAATCGAAGAACGCATATTCGTCGGACTTCTTGTCAGAACTGACGACGTCCGGTTCGCCGCCGGTCTTCTCCATCTCGGACAACGACGCGAGCGCGGCGGGGTTGGCCTCGAGCTTCGCCTGCACCTTCGACCACGCCAGGCCGGGATGGCGCGTGGGGTATTTTTCGAAGCGGGCCTTCAGGGTCTCGAGCAGCTTGGTGCGATCAATCGCCGACAACGCCTTGCCTGTTCCGGTCTTCTTCATGGGCGCGGGTATAGCGCGGGTCACATTCAGGTCACGGTGTGACGCAGGTGACGTCGCGTCGTGACGAACTCGGGACGTGGGCGTCATCGCCCCGACGAGACGCGTGAATAGACACCGCGCGCGATGTTCGCCGCCTTCGAGTTCCAGCCTGACGTCAGCGCCACGCGCAAGCGGCTCACCGTCGCCTTCGTCGCAGCGAGCTTCGCGCTCGGCGCCTTCGTGGTGAGCCTGGCGGCGATCGCCTCCGCGCGGCCGCTGCAGGAACTCGCGCCGAAGCAGGTCGACGTGAGCTTCCGCCCGCCTCCTCCCCCACCCGAGCCGGTGAAGGTCGAGGCGCCCCCGCCCCCGCCTCCGAAGGTCTCGGTGCCGAAGCCGCCCGTGGTGCCCACCGTGGTGGCGGAGGCGCCTCGCGCTGCGCCTGCTCCGGCGGCCGCGGCGATGGTCGCCCCGAAGGAAGTACCCAAGCAGGCCGCGCCGGAATCGGACACTGCCGTCACCGCCATCGCCCTCGCCGTTGGAGGGACCGGTGACGGCAGCGGCACCGCGGTCGGCTCGAATGACGGCGATGAATCGGCGGCGCCGGTGATCGCAAAAGCCGGCACCTCGGGCCCGGTCAACCTGCCCGAAGACGCAGAACCGCCCGAGCCTTCCGAAGGCAACGCGCAGCCCGAGTACCCCGAGAGCGCACGCACCACCGGCCAGGAAGCGAGGGTGGTCTTGAAGATCGTCGTCGAGCTCGACGGTCACGTGGGCCGGGTGCAGGTGCTCAAGGGCGAAGAGCCCTTCGTCTCGGCCGCGCTCGCCGTGGT
>JAYVNA010000201.1:0-1947 GCA_043758715.1 Archangium sp. | reverse complement strand
CCGCCGCACTGCTGTTCGTTGCACACGGTCCACTTCTGACCTTGGCCGTAATAGCGATCGGTGAAGCCCATGTAGCGCCAGCGCACCGCGTAGCCGATGGGCCCCCAGATGTTCCCGCTGACGCCCAGCTCGAGCCCCAGCCCCGTGGCGGTGGCGCCGCCGGTGGGATCGTTCAAGTTGCCGTAGCCGATGATCTGCTCGTCGGCGGGCCGCGGGTTGATGAAGTACTGCAGCGTCGCCTCGAACCGGAGAAAACGGTTGAGCGGAACGGCGGCATCGAGGCCGATGGTGGGGAAGCCGATGCCCGTGGGGTACGAGCGCTGACTCGACGGCAGCGAGGTGCCCGCCGTGGGGTCGATCATGAAGCTGCGTGACACGAGGCCACCGCGAAGGCCCGCCCAGCCCACCGGCTGCGGGTCGCCGTAGCCCATCTGAAAGTGGTACCGCCAGGCGAGCTGACCGGAGAAGCCGACGTCGTCGCTGCGCACGACCTTGTCAGGCCCCTGCCCTTGCGGCGTTTCTTCGACGATGCGGGTCTGCGACTGGCCGTACATGAACTCCAGCAAGATGCCGAAGCCCTGGAGGATGCGGTTGTCGAAGCGCGCCAGCGGGAAGACGTCGAGGAACCCGTGAATGCCGAGGTAGGGCACCGTGGCGGTGAAGTCGATCGAGATGCCGGTCGGTGGCGTCTGGGCGAGTTCGTATTCCTTGCAGGTGGTCACGCCGGGACGCAGGCACTGGCTGCGCCAGGTGGTGGTGCCGGTCACGCCCACGCGGAAGATCGGCACCGGCACGTGCCCTTCCTTCTTCCGGCGGTTCGGGTCTTCGAGATCGGTGTCGCGATCGGGATCGACCTGCTTGGTCTGACCCGGGTTAGAGCCCGTGAGATCGATGCCCCCGCTGACCTCTTCACCGCCCGTTTCGTCCGGGGGCGGCGCGGCGGTGGTGCGAGCGGCGCCCTGCTCTGCGGCCGCTGCGATCGCGCGCGCGAGCTTGCCGGCGAAGTCATCGCTGAGCATGCCCTTCTTGACCGGGAGGTCTTTGCTCCACAGCTGCTCGCCAGCGCGATCGTAGATGAGCACCTTGTAGGTGCCCTCGGTGACCTCGCCCCCCACGGCGGCGTCGAGCTTGATCAACTTGGCCGCGCGGGTGACGCCCACCGGGGTCATCGCCGCCGCGCCCTTGAGCTTCTTTTTGGCGGCGGCGTCCTTGAACGACTTGAGGGGAATCAGCTCGACCACCGCGGCCGAGCGCACCGCCGCTTCGATCTGCGCGCGCAGCTTTCCCTGCGGGTCGCCATCGATCTCGAGGATCACGACCTTCTGGGCGAAGGCCGGCATGGCGAGCAGCGTGAGGAGCGCGATCACTGACGAGGGGCGCATGGAGCGCGCCTTATGCCGTCATTCCGCCCGCGTGTTCAACCGTCCTACACACGACACATGCGCCGATTCTCAGGCGCTGAGAATGGGCCAGCCCCGCGACCGGGCGTCGCGCACGAGCTGGTTGTGCGAGTCGGGGGGGGAAATGACGAGCGCGTGCTTCGCGAAGGCGAGCATGTCGATGTCGAAGTCACCGTTGCCGACCGCGAGCGCGGGGGTCAACGAAGCGCGCTGCAGCCAGGTCACCTTGCCCGGGCCCACGGGCACCGGAGGTGAGACGGTGCCGGTGAGTTTGCCGTCGCGCACTTCGCAGCCGGCGGCGATCACCTGTGCGACGGGAATGTCGAGCGCGAGCGCGCCGGGCACCACCGTCCACAGGGGCGATGCCGAGCAGATCCACACCGGGCACCCTGCCGCCTTCAAGCGGGCGAGCATCGGGCGCACGAACGTGAAGATGCGGCCGGCATAGCGCTCGGCGAAGAACGCAGCGCAGCGTTGCTCCAGCAGCGGCAGCGGTTGATCGCGGAGCACCTCGACGCAGTAGGCGTACGCCCGCTCGGCAGACTGC
>JAYVNA010000200.1:0-6278 GCA_043758715.1 Archangium sp. | reverse complement strand
AGCCGGAGTGCCCACCGAACACGGCCTTGAGCTGCACCACCGCCAGGTTTTCACCCTCGGGAATGAGGCCCTGGATCTCGTCGAACCCGCGCACGATGCCTTCGATGCGCAGCTTGGGCAGCGAAGGGTCGAGCGAGGGCGAGAGCGCCTTGAGGGTCTCGATGATGACGTAGGTCATCACGCCCTCTTCGATGTCGGTGAGCGGCCGCAGCGCGACCGCTTCTCCCGCGCCGCCCAGCAACATGTCGATGGCGTGGTGCGCGAGGCCCAGCTCGACCTCGAGCAGGCCGCGGGTCTTGTTCGGCTGAGGCGCCAACACCGCGAGGAAGGTGGTCTCGCCGATGTAGTGCTGCAGCTGAGACATCGGCACCACGTGCACGTATTCGGCCTGCAGCGAGACCGGCTCCTCCAGCATTTCCTCCAGGCGCTTGCGCACCGAGCTCGAGACCTCACCGGTCGATCGAACGCTCGGCAGCATCCACTCGAGGTTCTTCACCAGCTGCGCGTGGCGCTTGCTGACCTTCTCGAGATTCGAAAATTTGAAGGGTCTCCACGCCCGTCCCGACTTGGAGAAGGCAGGCGCCTTGATGAGCATGGTGTGCTCGGGCGATTTGCCGGTGGTCCGCGAACTCACCCGCGTTCCTCGGTCTTGAAGTCTTCGAGCGTCAGCCCGCGAGCCCCCAGCGCCGCCCTGAGGGCCTCACCCTGCTCTTCGATCATCTTGAGAACGTCTTTGTTCGAGCCCGAGAACACGGCCGAGATCTTTCCGTTCTTCGCCGAGACCTTCACCGACAAGCCCGAGAGCACGTCGCCCTTGAGGTCGATTTGGAACTCGGTCTTGCCCATCGCGTTGGTGCCGATGCGCACCTTCTCGACGATCTTCTGGGCGAGTTCGTTGGCGACCTTGCGCAGGCGTTCTGAGCCGGTGGCCTCTTTGGCCTTGGCGACGGACATCGGGGCCATCAGGGCCGGGTTGAACCGGAAGCCGGGGTTGGCCGCGGCGCCGTCCTTGCCGTCTTTGCCGCCCCCCTGCTGCTGGCCGCCACCCTTGTCGGCGTCGGCCTTGATGTCGCCCTTCTCTCCCTTGCCCGAGACGCCGCTGGCACCCGAGGCGCTGCTGCTGCTCGACTCGCCGGCTTCCTTGCGCTCGTCCAAACGCTCGCGGGAGACCTTGGCGTCGCCACTGCGGCCCTGGGCGGCCCTGGCGTTGCCCGATTGATCGGCCTGGCGGCTGTTGGCGGTCTGCGAGAGTTCCTGCCCGCCCTGCTCTTTGACCTGCTCCACCTGCTTGCCGTCGGAGCGGCTGTTCTGCTGAACCTTTTGCTCCTGGCCCTTGCTGCCGAGCTTCGACTTGAAGGCGCTTTCCTGCTGCGAGCCCTGCATGCCCTGCTCGAGGTGCTTGGCTTCGTCGGCGTGACCTGACTCGGCGGCTTCGAGCAGCTGGGCGATGGCGCTGCGCGCGAGATTGCCTTCCTGCTTCACCTGGGTTTCTTTTTTCTGTCCCTGCACCAGCTTCGAAAAGGCGTTGTTCTCGGCGGCCTTCTTGGTCTTCAGACCCTCTTCGGTGCGCTTGGCTTCGGCGAGCCGCGCGGCGACGCGCGCTGCATCGCGATCTTCGTCGACGCGACTCATGATTTCTTCTCCTGGCGCGTGCGCGCGAGATGGAGGACGGCGCCGATTTCTTCCTGGTTCGCCTCTTCCTTCGTCTGGCGTTCGTGGCGCACCTGCTTGGTCCACGCTTCCTTGTTCTTCTCGATCGCCTTCTTTTCCTTGGCGGCCTCGGCCATCTCGGCGCGGCGCTGTTCGACCAGGGCTTCGGCCTGGGCGACGACCTCTTTCTGGCGCTCGATGTCGAGCATGAACTGGGCCTCCTCGTCTTTGAGGCGCTGCTCGAAGCGGCCCATCTGCTGGAAGCCGCTGATGCCGCCGCCCTTCTGCGTCATTTCCTGGAGGAAGGCCTGCACCTTGGCCTTGCGCTCCACCTTCATGCGCTCGAGCTGCTGGTTCATGCTGACCAGCTGCTTCTTTTCCTTGTCGGCAGCCTTGAGCGCCTCGGCAAACGCGTCCTTGGCGGCGTCCTCGGCCTTGGTGCGAATGTCGAGGAGAACCTGGAGTCGGTACTGAGGCATGGCGGCCGGAGCTTACACCGGCGACACCGAGGTGGTGCGCGATCAAGGCGCCTGTGCACCTACATCGGGCGGCGGTTCAATCGACGGCGTCGGCGAACATGTCTACCAGGCGCTGCACCGTCTCTTCGAACGGCGAGTTCTCGTGGGTGTCTTGCTTGAGGAAGGTGATGATCGTGTCGTACTTGTCGATCGCGTAGTCGGTGCGCGGGTCGGTGCCGTACTGGTAGGCGCCGAGCAGAATGAGGTCGCGCTGCTTCTCGTAGGTCGAGAGGGTCTCGCGGAGCTTGCCGCCGGCCTTCTTGTGCTCCTTCGAGACGATCTGGCTCATCACGCGGGAAAGCGAGGCGAGCACGTCCATCGCGGGCCACTGGTTTCGTTCACCGATGGCGCGGTTCAAGATGAAGTGGCCGTCGAGAATACCGCGCACTTCGTCGGCGATTGGCTCTTCCATGTCACCGCCTGCGACGAGGCAGGTGTAGATGGCGGTGCACTTGCCCTTCTCGCTGTTGCCGGTGCGCTCCATCATGCGCGGCAGCATCGAGAAGACCGACGGAGGGTAGCCCTGGCGCGCCGGCGGCTCACCGATGGCGAGGCCGATGTCACGCTGGGCGCGCGCGAGACGCGTCACCGTATCGAGCATGAAGAGCACGTTGCCGCCGCGTTCGCGGAAGAACTCGGCGATGGCGGTGGCGACGTAGCCGGCCCGCAGACGAACGAGCGCGGGCTGATCAGAGGTGGCGCACACCACCACCGAACGCTTCATGCCTTCGTGGCCCAGCGCGTCTTCGATGAATTCCAGCACTTCGCGACCACGTTCGCCGATGAGCGCGATCACCGAAAGTTCGGCCGCGGTCTGCCGGGCGATCTGGCCCATCAGGGTCGACTTGCCGACGCCGGAGCCTGCGAAGAGGCCGATGCGCTGGCCTTCGCCCACGGTGAGCAGGCCGTCGATGCAGCGCACTCCCAGCGCGAGCGGCCGGGTGATGCGCTGGCGCTTGAAGGGGTCCGGGCAGTCGCGATCGACCGCCCAGGGAATCATCGTCTCGGTCGGCAGCGGGCGCCCGTCGATGGGCTCACCCAGGCCGTTGAGCACCCGGCCCAGCAGCCCATCGCCGGCCCAAACCATGAGGGGCCGGCCCGTGGGCACCACCTCGGAGTCGGGGCCGATGCCTGAGAGCTCGCCCAGCGGCATCAGCATCACCGTGTCGCCCTGAAAGCCGACGACCTCCGCGCGCACCTCTTCGCGACCGCGGCCGCGAATCAGACACACCTCGCCGATGCGAACGTTCGGCACGGCGGCCTTGATCACGAGGCCGGTCAGCTCGGTGACCCGGCCGCGCACCCGCACCGTCTGGGCGGTCTTGAGGATGTCGGAATACCGGCGAAAATCGATCGCCATCACTTCACTTCTTTTTTCGCGTCGGCCGGCATCAGCACGTTTCGCAACATCTCGAACTGGGTGCGAATCTGCCCGTCGATGGTGCCGTAGTCGGTCTGAATGACGCAGCCACCGCGCTCGATGTCGGAATCGTCGCGAATGGTGATGTCGACGGAGCGCCCGATGAGCTCGATCAGCCGCGGCGCCTTTTCCCGCAGCCGCTTGCCGTCGTCGGGGTGAACTTTGAAGATCATCGCCTTGCTGCTCCGCGCGGCCTCGGTGCAGCTGGCGACGATCTCGAGCAGCACGTCGGGGTCTCGTTCGAGATCGCGGCTGATGATCTTCGCGGCCACCTTGAGGGCCAGCTCGAGCACCTGTTTTTCACTGTCGGCGACGATCTGACCTGCCTGCAGCTTGGCGCGGGCGATCTCTTCGGCGGCGCGGGCCTGCACGTCGGCCTTGGCCTCGTCGCGGGCCTTGGCGAACACCTCTTCTTTGAAGCGCAGGGCCTCGGCCTTGATCTCGTCGGCCTTCGCTTGAGCCTCGGCGATGATCTGCTTGCCGACGGTCTTGGCCTCGTATTCCTCGGCGTTGACCACGCCGCGGCGAGCGGGGGGCGAAGAACCACCGTTTCCAGAGGGGGCCAGGGGCGAGATCTCACCACTGTCGGAGCCCCCCTTGATGACCTTGCCGATCACCCTGGGAGCTGCCCCGGTCGGGGGCCTACGTTCGTCGCGCGCACCGTCATCCATCTGCGCCTACTCTAACGCGAACCACCCGTCGGTCCACGACCTGGCCCCTTCACCACTGCCGACCGGTGAGGATTGGTCGTCGGCGCCTTGGCCCCGGCGGGCACGTCGCGGCGGCGCGGGAGGTCCTGCACGGGGGACGAGGCGGGGCGCCGGGGCGGCCGGGTCTCGAGGGCGTCGCTGGGGAGCGGCCTACCGTCGCGCAGCACCCGCTGGCCCCGAATCTGCGAATCGGTCGGCGAGCTGGCAGGCTTGAGGCGCGGCGCCATGCCCGAGCCTTGAGCGCCTGCGCGGCGCGCTTCCCGATCGGCCATGGGGTCGCGTCGGGGCCCACCCTGCGCCTGAGCCTGCGCCTGCGGAGGGGGGCGCGGGGGCAGCGCCGCCGGTGGAGGCGGTGAGCCGGGGCTCGAACCGGTCGACCGGCGCGCGGGCGGAGCCACCAGCACCTTCGATTGCGGCACCGACACCGAAGAGGAGCCCGGCGGGGGCCGCAACATCGGCGGAGGGCGCGGCGGCGCCTTCATCGGGGGCGGTAGGCGCATGGGGCGGTCGACAATGCCTTTCTGCCCGAGGCGCTCGAGCTGTTCGACGATGTCGAGCCGCCCGCCGTCGCCCTTGATGGGCTTGCCCTTCTCTTCGCGCAGCCAGCGGTTGAGCAGCTTGCCCATGTCGCCCTGGTGCCGCTCGGCGAAGCGCTGGGCGAACTCGGGCGACTGCGCGTAACAGGCGCGCACGATGCGCTGCACGCCGGCGCTGCGCATGCCGATCGAAGGGTTCTCGAGGGCGCCGTGCATCTCGAGCACGAGCTTGGCGTCTTTTTCGGTCAGGCGGCGCGAGGCCCCCGCCTCGGCGGCCCGGGTGGCGAGCTGGCGTTGATCAGGAGGCAGCGCGGTGAGGAACGTCTGCCGATCACCGTCGGGCAGGCCCGCGATCGCGGTCGCCAGCACGCGCGCGCCCATGCGATCGGCGACGGCAAGAATCTCGCGCTGCTGCATCATCGCCAGATCGGTGAAGCGGAAGCCGCCGACCTGCGGCGCGTTGGAGCGCATCGCGTCTTCGAGCTTCCAGCGAACGATCGAGAGCACCTCGGGCTTCACGTCGCGCAGCAGCTTCACGGGCGCGGGGTTGCCCATCTCGGCGCGCACCGCGTTGGCGAGGTCAGAGGCGAGCGCGCCCAGCACCACCTCGACGACGGTCGAACGCTCTTTCTTGAGGAGCACCGCCAAACGCTTCGGGTCGGCGCTGGCGAGCTGGCGGCGGCGCTGGGTGACCAGGCGTTTGATTTCCTGGACGAGCAGCGGAATGCGCTTGTCGCGAGGAATCTGCAGCACGCCGGCGGCG
Source organism: Archangium sp. (assembly GCA_043758715.1). GTDB lineage: Bacteria > Myxococcota > Myxococcia > Myxococcales > Myxococcaceae > Archangium_A. The sequence continues at coordinate 681 of JAYVNA010000200.1, read as the reverse complement.
CGGTGCTTGAGCAGCTCCTCTTCGTTTTGATCGAGGTGCTCGTAGGCGCCCACGGCCTCCGAGCCTCCGAAGGCCAGCGACGTCAACAGGAGCATCGTCTGTCGCTTGGAAAGCGACGTGAAGAATTGCTCCACGGCTCACCACCTGAGCGGCTCCCGAAAAAGGAGCGGCTCAGCCTTCCTGCGTCTTGGGGCGAGAGGGCGGACGGGCGGCGGGCTTGCGCAGCACCATGAAGCCCGTGAGCCCGGCCATGAGAATGAACAGCAACGCGAACACGCCGATGATCGCCTTGAAGGTGCCGGCGCTGGCCTTGTCGACCTTCACGCCGAGGATCCACTGGGTGCGAACCTCTTCGGTCACTTCGCTCTCGAACTTCGCCTCGGTCATCAGGACCTTGACGTTCTCCTTGCGCAGCTCGGGCACCGCGTTGGCCACGAAAGCCTGAACTTCTTCGAGGGGCACGGGGGCCTTCCCGTCCTTGTTCGACATGTACTTGATCAGCACCGAGGCCGAGGGCAGCGGCTTCTTCTCGGGCTGCGTGAGATCGTTGTTCTCGGGGATCATCACGATCGTCTTGGCCTCGAGCACGCCCGGAATGCGGTTGAGCGCGTTCGAGACCTCGCCGCCGAGCGCCTCGATGAACATCGCGCGCTCTTCGGTCTGGGTGGGGATCATGCCCTT
>JAYVNA010000199.1:0-6309 GCA_043758715.1 Archangium sp. | reverse complement strand
CAACGAGGCGGCGCCGCTTCGTTCCCGTGAACGGCTCCACGAAGAAGTGCGCCTTGCCCGTGGGCACCACCGGCTCGGATTTCGCGAGTCGATCGATCGCCTGGTGCAGCCAACGCTCCGTGTACCGGCCCCACAGCGTGCTCGCGCCCTCGTAGTGCTGCAGCTCGTACTCGCGCCCGCTGGTGAAATACCCGGAGTAGTCACCACACGTCCCCGCGACCATCACCTTCCCGGCGATCACCTCACCCAGCCGATGCGCGAGCCACGTCGTGGGCTCACCCGACAAACCGACGATCGCGACCTCACCAACCTGAACCAGGCGCAGCGGCAGCGTGGTGGGAAAGTACTGCAGGTTGTCGAGCACGGGCTGAATGAGCCCCATGGTGAAGTCGTCATCGATCTTCGGCCAATGCGGATCGCTCGCGTGTGCGGGGTCATCATCGCGAAGGCCCTCGGCCAGAGAACCACGGCCGAGTTCTGAGCCCGCAAGGGTGGACGCGCCGATGCGGGGCTCCTGCGGCAAGCGCGCGGGCCCGCGATCGGTGGGGACGGTATCACCGCGAATCTCGGTTTCAGAAAACCGCACGGAGAGCTTCGGCTGAGCCGTGTTCTTCACGGCGTCATCGAAGGCCTCGACGAGCGCCGCGCCCAACCGAGCGCCATGCTGCTTCACCAGCCAAAGATTGCTGCTGAGGGACTCCTGCCGCTTTTGCAGCAACTGGGGCAGGGCCATTCCGGGCGGGCGTGGATCGACGTCGCCGATCGCTCCCGCGGCGAGCCCGATGAGGGGCCGTGTGCCGGCGCGCGCCTCGAGCAGCGCTTCAGCGGCCTGCTGTGCAGCGCCGAACCAGTCACCGCCCAGCGCGCTGTGTTCCCGCGCGAGCAAGGCTGCGTGGCCGGCGAAGGTCGCGAAGGCACCGATGGGGGCGCCATCGACCCCGACAGCGGCGATCAGCTGCACGCGTGGGTCGACGAAGAGCCGCTCGAGCTCGGTCACCTCTGCCGGTGCGCTCCACAGCTCCGAGAGCCGCGCGCGAATGGCTTCTACCGATTGCCCCCGAAAGTCGTTGAGCGCCGCTTCCAGGCTTCGGTTGACGGTCCAGTTCCAGACGTGGGCGACGCCGTGGCCAACGCGTGCTGGCTGAAGCCGCGCGCACGCCGCCCTCACCGCGTCTGCGATGCGCTCGGAGAGATCGTCTGCGAGCTCGCGATGAAAGCCGCGCACCCAGGGATAGCTGGTGGCGAACATGTCGAAGTACGGGTTCGCGTAGAGGTTTCCCGGGCCGGCGTGGTTGTGCGCGCCCGCGAGCACGATGCGGCCGACGTGAAAGCCGAGATCCGCCGTGAGGTCCGCGACGCGCTCGCAGAGATAGCGACTGCCCGCGTGAAGATCGGCCGCGATGAGGGCGACGCGCTCGCCTTCACCGTCGTCGAGCACGAGCACGCGCGCGAACAGGCGGCTGACGAAGTTCACTGCGCGGCGCGGAGTGACGCTCGGTCCCCAGCCGGCGGTCCAGGTGCCCATCGGCGGCGTGAGGTCCGTGAGCGCCGCGCCAGCGCGGAAGCCGAGTCCGGTGGGAACAGGGGCTGGTACACGGCGCGCAATTTCGAAGACGTCCATCGGGCCGTGAGCTTTGCAGCCCGAAGGGGGCGTGGTGAGGGTGAATCTTCGCTGGCGCTCGAAGCCGGCAGGCCCCTCACTCGTGCATCGGGTGACCTGGTGACCTGGCTTCGTGATGGTTACTCAGGCCGCCGGGCGGGTCGGTCTCCCAGGCGAGTAATGAATCATTACCGCGCGGTCATGGTTCATGACTCGCTGGGGAGAGCGCCCGGCCCCTGCTGCTCACAAGCGACCATGGACCGCGAACGTCCTTGCCCGAAGCGAGGGCCGGTTCGTTCGACGCAACGCCGCGAACCCTCACCCCCCACGTTCCCTGAGCCGTTTTCAACCACGTGCACCACACCCTTGGCATGCTCCGCCTCGCCGCGGCCCATGAGAGCTGCTGCGCGTGACCGACGACCTCGAAGGCACCGAGGCTGCGCGTGCTCAGGCCGTTGCCAGCATCGAAGAGCTTGAGCAGCTGGTGGACTCGTTCTCCGCCGTGACCAGGGACGTGCCGGAGTTGGCCGACGTACTCAGCGCCATGCGGCTGTGCGTAGGCGCGCTCGTTACTTCGCGAAGACTCGAGCGCACTCACCTGCGGGGGAGAAGGAGGCAGGAGCGTTACGGAGCGGGAGCGACCAACGTGACCGCGTCGAGGGTGACCGCGGTCTGCGCCAGCAGGCGGCCGCGGGCCGTGGCGCCCGTGTTCAGGGAGATCAGGGTCTGCGAGAGCACGATGCCCTCGAGATGCGCGGTGGTACCAAAGTCAGCCTGCCCGGAGACCTGCCAGAAAACGTTCTGAGGGAGCGCGCCACCCGCGAGGGTGATCTTCACGCCGTTGCTCACGGTGAGGCCCTGCGCGATCTGGAAGATCCACACGTCCGTAGCGCTGCCGGTGAGGGTGAGGTCGCCCGCGAGCAGCAACCCGCTGCTCCACTTGTAGACCCCGGAGGTCAGCGTGGCACCGCTGATGTCGCCGGCGCCCAGCTCAGTGACGTCGGGGGCTCGGCCGGCGGCGTCCGTGAAGGCGAGCTCCATGTCACCGATCGTGGTGGTCATGTTCGAAGGCGTCGGAGGGGCGAAGTCGGCCGCGAAGAGCTTTCCGGTCACCTGCGCCGACGTCGAGAACACATTGGTGGAGTCGGCCGTCATCGAGAAGCCCGTCAGGTAGCTGGCCGCCGCCGGGCTCAGGCCGATGTTGCCAGTGATCGCCGAGGTTGGCACCGTCGACACGCCGCTCTTGGCGAGAATGACGAAGTTTCCTGCTTGGCCGAGGCTCACCGGGAGCCCTGGAGTGACGGTCGCGCGCGTGGTGAAGCTCCAGCTCTGGTTCTTCGCCAGCGCCACACCCGCGGCACTCCTGGCACCGGTGGTGATGGTCACCGTGTAGGTGGTGTTGCTCGCGAGGCGCGCGCTCGGCCAGAAGGCGACTTTGCTGCTGGCAGAGGTGACCGTACCCATCACTGCGAGTGCCGGCTGACCGGTCGTCACTTTGACGGTGGTGGTGTTGAGGGTGGTCAGGTCCATCGCCTCGCTGAAGATCGCGCTGATGCTCGCGTTGGGGGGGACGTTGGGCGCGCCGTTCAGGGGCAGCGTCGAGATCACCGAAGGGACAGTCCCTCCGTCCGTCGAATTCCCCGGAGGGCCACAGGCGGCGAGGGCACAGGCCAACAAGGAAGAACACAGCAGGCTTGAATTCATCATTCTGAGCTCCTTTTTGCGACGGTACAGAGGAGGGACCCGGAAGCAGCTGTGCTCCCTGATCCCGACACGTCATTCACGGCTGCACTCTTACATGGCCGGTGCGACCACGGTGGCCGCGTCGAGGGTGGCGCCGGTGTTCAACGAGATCAGGGTCTGCGAGAGGACGATGCCCGCGAGGTGAGCGCTGGGCCAGAAGGCGGCGCTGGTGTTGGTGAAGGTGACAGTGCCAGCCACCGCGATTGCCGGCCGGCCGGTGGTCAGGAGGAAGTGGGCGGTGTTCAGCGTGGTCACGTCCATCGGCTCGCTGAAGACTGCGCTTACGTTCGAGTTGCTGGACACGTTCAGCGCGCCGTTGAGGGGCAGGGTCGAGCGATCCGTCACTCCGGACACTCGATGCCGGGACACAGGTGGAGAGGGAGAGAGGCTTAGCGCCTTCCATCGAGCAGAATCGCCACCACCATGTCGCTCATCACGTTCACGCCCGAGCGAGCGCGCGCGAGAATCCAATCAACCGGCACCACGAAGGCGATCGCCACCGCCACCATCGGCGCAGGCAACCCCATCGCGCCCAGCACCAGCGGCAACATCACCAGACCTGCTTCGGGAATGCCGGCGATGCCGATGCCAGCCATCAACGACGACAGCACCACCACCACCTGTTGACCGAACGAAAGGTCGAGCCCCAGCGCCTGCGCCACGAACAACGCCGCCATCGCCTCGTAGAGCGTAATGCCGTCGTTGTTGAGATTGGTGCCCACGCACGCCGCCAACCGCGCCGACTCGGTCGAGACGCCCATCTTCTCGAGGCACCTGAGCGTCAACGGCACCGTGGCGAGGCTGCTGTTCGTCGAGAGCCCGGTGAGCACCGCGTCCGCGCCCTTGCCGAGGAACTCACGCGGTGAGCGCCGGCTCACCACCCACGCGGCGAGCGGGTAGTACACGAACGCATGCAGGCCCATGCCCAGCAGCACCACGCCCAAAAATGGCGCGAGCGAGCTGAACACGCCGAGGCCCGCGCGGCCCACCACCTGCGCCACCAGCCCCAGCACCGCGAACGGCACCGTCTTCACCACCCAGCCCAGCACCACCGTGAGCGCCTGCAGCACCGTGTGCACGAACGTCTCGATCGGCTTGACGTCGACCAACGGGCTGGGAGGCGCCTCCTTCAAGCGGCGCAGCGCGGCGCCAAACAGCAGCGCCAACAACACCACCGGGATGATGCTGTTCTTCAGAAACGGTTCCACCAGGCTCTCGGGCACGTAGCTCTGCAGCGCCTTGACGGGCGAGAGCGCGTCGGGGCTCAGCGCGTTCTGCAGCGGCGCCACGTTGCCAGCGTCTTGCGCGGCCCTGAAAGCAGCGCGCGACCGTTCACCGGGCTTGAGCACGTTCATCAACGTCAGCCCGATGCCGAAGGCCACCGACACGTTGACCGCGCAGATGAGCAGGAGCTTGAGCCCGCTGCGCGCCGAGAGGTTCGTGGTGAGAAACGCATCGACGATCGCGAACAACACCAGCGGCACCGCGAGCGCCTTGAGCAGGCGAATGACCAAAAGGCCGAGCTCGCCGAGTTGCTCGTTTCCCATGCCCAGCGCGACCGGCTCCTTGCCGAACGAGACGCCGAGCACCGCGCCCAGGGCGACGCCCGCCAGCACCTGCGCGAAGAGAGGGATCTCGAGCTTCTTCATCAAGGCCCGTCGCTAGCACAGCAACGCGCGCGAGCCCGCTACGGAGTCCACTCGAGACGCATGGTGAAGCCTTCAGCCTCTTGCGAGACCAGCCTCACCTGCGGCGACTTCACGTGGAGCTGGATGAGGGCCTCCTCGAGCACTCCCATGTCGAACTCCGGCAGGGTGTGCTTCTCGTTCAAATAGAAGTCGAAGCTCGCCGGGCCCACCCGGGTCAGCGTCACCTTGGTGTAGTTGTTCGTCGTGGCGTAGTTGCGGGCCGCGCGATCGATCGCACGCACGGGCCCAATCAAACGCAGCAACGGAAACAGCGCGCGGCCGGCGAGGGTCTCGCAGAAGCCGACGATGGTCGATCGGCCGAGCTTCAGGAACGCCGCGGGCGTGGAGTCGTCTGGATAGACGTGCTTCGCGCAGGTCGATACCACCTGCGCCCAGATCTCGATCGGGTACGCGGGCAGGAACGGCTTGTCGAGCCGAACGCCCAGCGCCTTAAGCTCTTCATTCATCGCGGGCGACACGCGGGCCCGAATCTCCTTGGAGAACAGGGAGTCAAAACCCGAATTGAAAACAAGCCGCTCGCCGCCCATGAGCGCCGATCTAGCTCAGGTTATGTGAAGCTGCCTCACTCGCCATGCAGGGGAAGCTCATGAAGCCGACGATCTTCGCGGTGGTCTCGCTCCTTGCGGTGGGGTGTTTGTCCACGGTGGATGAGCGGTGGTGCGGCCCGCAGCAGCCGTGCACCGCCGGGTTCATTTGCACTCCTGAGTTTCATTGCGTGCGTCCGCAGGGCTCCGATGGGGGCACCGGTGGCGGCCGCTTTGATGGCGGCGCGGGCGGAGGCGGCGGTGGGGGTGCGACCGGCGGCGGTGGAGGTGGAAGCTCGACGGGGGGCGGCGGCGGCAGCGCGGTTTGCGGCGCGATGAGCTGCGTGACCGGGTGCTGCCTGCGCGACAACTGCGTGCCCGTCAATCCGCAGGGCCACGACGTGTGCGGCTTCTTCGGCGACGCGTGCAAGGCGTGCAACGTCGACCAGGGCTGCGTCAACGGCGTGTGCCAACTGGCGACCCGGTTCGACGGGGGCACGGCGGCCATCGGCGGTCCCTGCGTGGACGATTCGAACTGTGGCAATGACGGCCTGAGCTTCTGCATTCCCGAGACGAGCGCAGGCCAGCCCTCCGGCTTTCCCGGCGGCTACTGCAGCCGCTTGTGCGACTCCGAGCCGTGCCCGGCGGGCCGGTGCACCGAGGTGCAGACCCAGAGCGGCGGCACGGCGATGATCTGCCTATCGAGCTGCGTCACGCAGATGAACTGCCGCCC
>JAYVNA010000198.1:0-1962 GCA_043758715.1 Archangium sp. | reverse complement strand
CTCCAAGCTCGAGCAGTTGGCTGACTTCACGCAGACTGGGTTCAAGGCCCTGCTCGCACAAGGTGATCGCCGTTTCCTCGATGACGAAGGCCGGCTGCGTCGCCTGGAAGAACACGCCGGTGTCGAGCCGGGTCGTTGAGCATTCTCTTCGTGCTCGCCTGCAGTGGTCCTGGTGCCGCTGACGCGATGGCGAGCGCGAGCCTCATTGGCCTTGCGTGTCTCGCGGTCTCGTTCGCTGCGACCATTACCTCGGTCATTCGCGCGCGGAAGGTTCAGCTTCGTCTGGTGAAGAGCGCAGCGGTGGTGGCGGTGGTGCTCGTGCACCCGACGGTCTGGTTGGGCGTCAGCTCAGGTGATTGCGGAAACGCCCTGCGGATGGTGGGGCCGTGTTCGCGGCCCTTCATCTGGGGATTTTGGGGTTCGTGCTCTTACGGCGAGTGGTTTCGTAAGCCCTCTCCCCGACCCTCTCCCCCGTACAGGGCCCGCGGGGAGAGGGAGGCACTGTTCGTTACTTCTTCACTTCAGTGACCAGCGCGTCGACGGACTTCTTCGCGTCACCGAACAGCATGCGCGTGCCCTCGAGATAAAACAGCGGGTTCTCGACCCCGGCGTAACCCGCCGCCATGCCGCGCTTGAACACCACCGTCAGCTTCGCCTTCCACACCTCGAGCACCGGCATCCCGTAGATGCTCGACGTCGGATCATCGAGCGCGCCCGGGTTGACGATGTCGTTGGCGCCGATCACCAGCACCACGTCGGTATTCGGGAAGTCCGGGTTGATGTGCTCCATCTCTTCCACGGTGTCGTACGGCACGCCGGCCTCGGCGAGCAGCACGTTCATGTGGCCCGGCAATCGCCCCGCGACGGGGTGAATGGCGAAACGAACGCGCACGCCCTTCTCGCGCAAGACCGCCGAGAGCTCCTTCACGGTGGCCTGCGCGCGGGAGACGGCCATGCCGTAGCCAGGCACGATCACCACGCTGCGAGCGTCGAGCAACCGGCGACCGACCTCGTCGGCCTTCATCTCGCGCACTTCGCCCGCAGGCAGAGCCGTCGGCGCCGCACCCGGTTTCGCGTCGGCGCCGAAGCCGCCGAAGATCACGTTGATGATCGAGCGGTTCATCGCGCGGCACATGATGATCGAGAGGATCGCGCCCGAGGATCCCACCAGCGCGCCGGTGACGATCAGCAGATCGTTGCTGAGCATGAAGCCCGCCGCGGCCGCCGCCCAGCCTGAGTAACTGTTGAGCAGGGAGACGACGACCGGCATGTCCGCGCCGCCGATCGCCATCACCAGGTGCACGCCGAGCAGCGAGGCGAGCACCGTCATGATGACCAGATAGATGAGCCCCTCGGTGCCCGGCGCCTGGAGAAACGGCACCGCCAGCCCAATGATCGCCATCGCGACGATCGCATTGAGCGCGTGACGGGCCGGCAAGAGCAGCGGCTTGCCGGACAGCGTGCCCTTGAGCTTGGCCCACGCGACGATGCTGCCGGTCAAGGTCACCGCACCGACGGCGATGCCCACCCAGATCTCCACCGCGTGAACGCTGTGGCGAAGTTCATCGGCGGCCACGGTCGTGGGGCGCAGGTAAGACGAAAAACCGACCAGCACCGCCGCCAGGCCCACGAAGCTGTGCAGCATCGCGACCAGCTCCGGCATGCCGGTCATCTCGACGCGCCGCGCGAGCGCGCCACCGATGCCACCTCCGACGACTGCCGCGCCGAGCAGCACTCCGAGCCCGAGCAGCTGACCCGAGAAGCCGCGCTCGAACACGCCTTCTTTGTCGAGCCACGCCAGCGCGGTGACGACCACCGCCAGCGACATTCCCAGAATGCCGAACACGTTGCCCTGGGTGGCGGTCTCCTGCTTCGAGAGCCCTCCCAGCGAGCGAATGAAGAGCACGCCTGCGATCAGATACGCGACGACCAGAAAGCCACTCATCGGGAGTGTCCTCCGCC
>JAYVNA010000197.1:0-18383 GCA_043758715.1 Archangium sp. | reverse complement strand
CGCAGCCGGTGGCGCGCGAGGATCCGTGGCGCTTCCGCGGTGAAGACGCGAAGACCGGCTCGCGTGGAGCGGGGAGCAGCTTCAACGACGTGCTGGCCAGCCCGCCCCCCTCGGCGAAGATGGAGCCCGAGGCGGACATGTCTTCGCTGCTCGACAAGAAGCCTGCGGAAAAGAAGAAGGCAGCGATGACCGACGGCGACGGGCGCGACGCCATCGCGATGTCGAAAGCGGTTCGGCAGATGAAGGAACAGACCGGCGCAGAGAAGGTGTCGGACCCCGTTCGCACTGCCTCGGGCCGAACGTTCATCTACGAGAACGGTGGGTGGGTGGACACCGAGTCGAGGTCGGGCATCAGTAAGCAACTCAAGGTGAAGTATCTGTCTGATGCGTACTTCGCGTTGATCAAGGCGAGGCCTGATCTGAAAGCGGCGTTCGCGCTGTCGGATCGATTGGTGATCGTCATCAGCAAGGGCAAGAGCGTGATCATCGAGCCCACCGCGGGTGAGACCAAAGCCGAGGCGCTCGTCGCGTTCTTGAAGTAGCCCTCACGCGTCACCGTGAGGCTGAGAGATGGTAAGCCGTCACCATGTTCTCAGGTCGCTCGTTGTTGTTCATCGCGCTGACGTGCACCGCCTGCGGCGCAGTTCCTCAGGTGGTCGATGCCGGTGACGCGGATGATGACGCAGGGCTGATGGCCCTCGATGCGGGCCAGACACCCGATTCCGGAACGCCCGATTCCGGAACCAACGTCACCGACGCGGGCGCGGATGCAGGTTCACCCACGCCTGACGCCGGAATGACCGGCGACGCGGGCGCCCAGGTCGAGGCCATCAAGACGCTGGCGGCGGGCTCATCGTGTTACCGCTACCAGTGGCTCAACCGCGGCCAGATGCCGCGCGGCTACATCAAGGGGGTGGCGCTCTCGTTCGCGCGCGGCGTGTGTTCACCGGCCCGCGCCGACGTCGCGATCGCCTCGATGGCGAAGACCACCAACACGCAACGTGACGCGCTCGCCTGGTACAGCAGCGAGTTCAGCGCGTTGGGCATGAACAACTCCGTCGCGGGCCTCGACACCTTCCGCCACACGTACACGCTGCTGATCGGCCTGGGCATGCGCGAGAGCTCAGGCGAGCACTGCACCGGCCGCGACCAGTCGGCCACCAACACCACCGCCGAAACCGCCGAGGCGGGCGCGTGGCAGACCAGCTACGACTCGCGCTCGTCGAGCACCGAGTTGCCCGTTCTCTTCGCGCAGTACCGCGCGTCGACCCGCGGCTGTTTCTTGAGCGCGTATGCCGAAGGCGTCACCTGCAGCGCGGCCAATTGGCAGAACTGGGGCACGGGTGACGGCGTGGTGTTTCAGCAACTCGAGAAGGAGTGCCCGGGCTTCGCAGCCGAGTACGCCGCGGTGATGCTGCGGGTGCAGGGCGGTTCTCTCGGGCACTACGGCCCGCTGCGCACGAAGTCCGCCGAGATTCGACCCGAGTGCGACACGTTGTTGCAGGGCGTGCAGGCCATCGTCGCTGCGCACCCCGAAGTCTGCAGCGTGCTCTAGCCGGGGATCTGTCCCCCTCTCCCCCGCGGGGGAGAGGGTCGGGGTGAGGGGGAAACTGCGGGAGTTCACCTCGATGCCGAAGGGCAGCACCGAATAGATTGCGACCATGTGGCGACGTTCGGTGACGATGTTGGTGGTAACGATGTTCGCGTGCGGGAGCCCGGTTTCGTCGGTTGACGGCGGCGGTGGCGGCACGGCAACCGGTGGCGGCTCAGCAACCGGTGGCGGCTCAGCAACAGGCGGCGGCTCAGCGACAGGCGGCGGCTCGGCAACGGGAGGCGGCGGCGGCGCGATCTCGCTCTCGCGCGTTCAATGCCGAACCAACACCGACTGCCCAGGTCAAAGCACGTGTACTGCGAGCGCACCCGGCGGCATCTGCAACGGCTGTGGCACCGACACCGATTGCCCGAGCGGCACGACCTGCGGACAGTTCGCAACCTCGCGGGCGCGACCGCGACGTACGAAGCGTTTCGACCGTGGCTGCATGCGAAGGGCGAGATGGCGCTCGACCAGGTGCCGGGCGAAGCGTTGCCGCCGCCTCCTGCCATCTGGAGCTCGGTGAACCCCACGGAAACTGATCGCGCGACGCCCTTCGGCGCCCTCTTCACCCTGGTGGAGAAGGAGACCGGCCACACCGGCGATGCGCTGGTCGCGGCGATGCTCAAGGCCGCCGACGCGCTCGGCATTCCGCAACTTCCGGGCAACTGAAGTGCGCTGGCACGTCGTGTGGGTGTTGGTCTTCGCCGGGTGCGCGCCTGAGGAGACGCCCTCGACCGGGTTCATCGCGCTCAGCCGCGACTTCGAGGGTTACGAGAACTGGGAATCGGTGACCATCGACGGCGGGACGATCGACACGGTGCACGCGGCCGGACCCCGGCGGGTGTTCCTCAATGCTCGCGCCGACGCCGGCGCCACCGAGTGGCCGATCGGCACCATTCTGGTGAAGGAGATGCAGTTCACCACCTTCGCGATGGTGAAGCGGGGCGACGGCTACAACGCGAAGGGCGCGCGCGGTTGGGAATGGTTCGAGTTGCTCCAGAACATTCCCGGTGAATTGCCGATCAAGTGGCGGGGTGTGGGTCCTCCGCTGGGTGAGAATTATTCGAAGAGCGGCCAGACGTGTAACGACTGCCACGGACCGAACGTGGCGAACGACTCGGTGCTGACGTCTGGGTTTCAGCTCGGCGCACCCTGAGCCCCTGGTCCGGTCAGTAAAAGTACTGCCCGGTGTCACGGTTGAACTGCAGTCGCCGCTCAGGACGGAAGGTGACCTTTTTCACCGATTTCAAGAGCCGCGCCTGCGTCGGCTGGTCGACCCAGGAGGGCACCGAGATCGTCTGCAACGTGCGCATCAGGCTCGAGTCGAGCAGCGCCGCAAACCACGCTTCGGGGTCGCTGCCGGGGTTGAGCACGAGCTGCTCGAGGCCTTCGAGGTGCCGGAGCAGCGCCAGCCACCCCGCTTCGGTCGCGCGCGCTTCACGGGCGTTCAACTCGAGCGCCCGCAGCCCTCGCAACGACGGAGCGAGCAGCGTCAGCAGCCCATCGTTCACCCAGTCTGAATCGGTTTCGCTCAGCCCAAGCCCGTACAGCGTGCCGAGCGGTTGCTTTGCGAACGCCTCGACTTCCTGTCGCGCCCTGGGCTCGGTGACCTGCACCACCAGCCTCGGCCCCAGGGCCCGCACCAGCTCAAACCCCTTCGTCAGCTTGCCCATGGAGCACTGCGCGCGGGCGATGAACCCCGGAACTTCCCAGTCTTCTTCCCACGTCCACACGAAGGGGCGTGCCTTCCCCAGCCAGGTGCCGCGGTGCCTCACGCGCAGCGAGGTCATTCGAAGCTGCTGCGCCTGCGTCATCGTGTTCATCAGCCGCAGCTGCATGTACTCGGACCGCGTGGTTTCACCGGTCGACGCGAGCCAGTCGGCGTACACCGCGAGGCGCGCGCGATCGTCAGGGTTCTGCCAGATCGCCTCGAGCATCTGGGCCGTCATCGCAGCCGCACGCCGCGCACTCGTCGCATCCCACCTTCTTACTCGGCCACAAGCACGGGCGCTCCACCCCCGCAGCCCGCTCAAGGACAAGGCGCGAGCTGACCTGGCGTCGGAGAAACGGAGCCCGGCGGCAGCGCGGGGAGCAGGTAGCGCGCGTCAGCCCACGCTGGAATTTCAGGGCGCCCTGACACGCGGGCCGCATCGCGGCTCCGCCCGGAAGCGCTGATGGAAACCGACGTGGGTCGTTATGCTCTGGCCGTGCTGCTCCGAGAAGTCGAGGAAGGTGACCTGCAGGCGTTCTACGAGCACCAGCGCGATCCCGAGGCCTCCCAAATGGCCGCGTTCACGCCGCGTGAGCTCGAGCCGTTCCTGCTTCACTGGCGAACGAAGATTCTCGGTCAACCCTCAGTGCTCGCTCGCACCATCGTCGTCGATGGCGTCGTGTGCGGGTACGTCTCGACGTATTCGTCGGAAGGAAAACGGCTCGTCGCGTACTGGGTTGATCGTCAGTGCTGGCGCCAGGGCGTGGCCAGCAGGGCACTCGGAGAGTTCATCTCGAAGGTCGAGTTGGCCAGGCCCCTCGACGCTTTCGTCGCCACCGCCAACGTGGGCTCGCGCCGGGTGTTGGAGAAGTGTGGGTTCACGCCGGTCCCCGGCTCCACGGAAGTCGGACCTGACGGCGTGGAAGAGGTTCGGTACCAGCTCCCGTGATCGCCTATCTCACAGACGTCGAGGGCCGCTGGGACAAGCTGGTCTCGTTCACGAGCGGCAATTCACACGTGTCGCTGGTCGATGGTGAGCTGCGTCTGGCTGACGGCGTGACGTTCGTGTTCGGGGGCGATGCGATCGATCGCGGCCCGCATGCGCGGCGGTTCGTCTCGGTGCTGCTCGCGGCGCGGCGGCGGTACGGCGAGCGCGTGATCCTCCTCGCGGGCAATCGCGACATCAACAAAGTCAGGCTGGTCACCGAGCTTAACGGCAAGCCCCATCACCGGGCACCGGCGACCACCACGCGCGCCGAGTTGCTGCGGTGGACGCTCGCGAACACCATGGGGGCGGCGAAGGCGTTCGGGTTCCGCGCGGACGAGCTGCGTGAAGCAGGCGCACCTTCCGACGACGAGGCGGTGGTGGAGAGCTTTCTGGCTGACCTCGGTCCCGGCGGCGAGCTGCGTTCCTACTTAAACGAGAGCCGGCTCGGCTTTCGCCTGGGCTCGACGCTGTTCGTGCACGGCGGCATCACGACTGAAAATTTCTTATCGGCACCGCGATCAGCGCCGGCGCGCGACGTCGATGAATGGCTCGCCAATCTCGAGCGCTTTCGCCAGGAGGAGCTGGCCACCTTCGGAAACGGCACCCGGCCCGACGCGTTGATTCAGTATCAGGCGCAAGGCCCCGACAAACTCAACCAGGGCAGCGTGGTCTACGCGCGTCCGACCGACGAACGGGGCAACCCGCAGCTGCCTCCCCGCGCGATCGTCGAGCAACTGCTGTCGAACGGCGTGAGGCGGGTGGTGGTGGGGCATACGCCGAGCGGTGATTGCCCGGCGGTCTTGCGTGACGGGGAATTCGAGCTGGTGCTCGCCGACAATTCGTACGGCCGGCTGGAGCGTGGCGCACAGCTCGCCCTGACGGACACCACCACGCACGTGAGCGCGGTGACGCAGCTCGACGGCGGTGCGATCGCCAACGTTCAGTTCACTACCGATCGGGAACAGCCACCGCCGCTCGGCCTTCGCGTGGAGAACACGGGCCAGTTGGTCAAGGCGCGTCTCGAGAGCGGCGAGTTCTTGTTGTTCCGCGCGCTCGCTGAGTACCGGGTCGAACAGGTGGCGGTCTCCGGCGAGACGGTGGAGCGCCTGGTCCTCGCGCGCTGAGATCAGTCCCGGTTGATCAGCTGCAGTTCGGTGAACGGGTGCGCGCGGTAGAGCGGCATCAGCTGGCGCTCGACGAGTTGATGAAACCAGATTCTCAGGGCACCGTTGTGATCGGCGTTGTGGGACACGGGGCCCGAGTCGCGCTTCGGGTGACCGTTCCGGGGATTGATCAGCCAGGGGCCGCCATCACCTGAGAGGAGATCAATCAGCTGATCATCGGGTGGATCCTTCTCGAACTTGAAGCGCAGCTCGATGAACTTTTCGTTCTGGCTGGGGCTATCGCCGAGCGCTTCCTCGTAGCCGTGCAGCGCGAAAGGCAGGCTCCTGATCCACGCGCGCTCGCGAGCCACCGCGCGTTTGGTTGCGCCGCGCGTATAGAGCCAGAAGAAGAAGATTCCGATGGTGGTCGGCACCGGCACGACCTTGGTGCCACCCGGCATCAACCAGCGCGGAAGCGCGATCGAGAAGACCGCCGCCAGCCCGACCATCAGCATCGTGGAGACCGCGAACACATAGAAGAGGTACACGCCGCCGAGGGGGCTGCTGAACATTCCGGTCCAGCTCACGGCCCAGCCGAGGCGGTTCTTCCGTTCGACCTGATCTTCTTCGGCGCGTTGCTTCTCGATGTAAGCGCGCTCATCGAGCACCGCGCCTTCGCGCTTTTCCCGGATTGATCGAGTTGCGTCCTGCCCCACTCCAAGGCTTCAGGCAGAACCGGGCGCAGGCTCGTCACCGCTGCGCGCGCGCAAGGCCTCGAGGTGGCGTCGTTCGTCCACGCGGCCCGAGGACGTGCGCGCTGCCCTGCGTTCTGGAGACACGGTGGTCTCGCCGTGCCTCTTCAGGCTTTCTGGTTCATGCGACCGACCATCGTCTTGGTCGTGTTGCGCAGACGGCGGGCCAGCACCCGAATGATCTCCCGGGCGATCTCGGGGCGGCGCTCCATCACCGCATCGAGGTCAGCCCCGCCGATCTCGAGGAGCACGGTCTCTTCGGTGGCCACCGCGTCAGCCGAGCGCGGCTCTTGATCGAACAACGCCAGCTCACCGAAGAAGTCGTTGGGCTTCTGGGTGGCGATGATGGTCTGCCCGTCACGAATCGCCACCAGGCCACTGACCACCATGCACAACACGTCACCGGGATCTCCCTCACGGAAGATGACGGTGCCCGCGGGGTGATGCGACGAGGTGGCGATCTCCGCCAGCTTCATCAGGTCTTCAGGGCTGAGTTCCTTGAAGACCGGCACGTTGCGCAGAAAGCGCACTCTCTCGACCAATCGGAGCAAGGCATTCTCCTCGTTCGTCAGTGAGGGCAGGT
Source organism: Archangium sp. (assembly GCA_043758715.1). GTDB lineage: Bacteria > Myxococcota > Myxococcia > Myxococcales > Myxococcaceae > Archangium_A. The sequence goes on along the minus strand of JAYVNA010000197.1, from coordinate 11,652 downwards.
GCGCCAGCTTCCCCTTGAAGGAGCTGTACGCCACCAGCTTCAAATGATTGTCGCCCAGTGACAGCAAGGCGGCCAGCGGATCGGAAGAGAACGTCGCCGGCACCTGGAACTTGTCGACGCCGATCTTCGCTTTCTTCTCTGCGCTCTGCCGCTCCAGAAACGGCATCACCAGGGCGGCGAGGCGGGGGTCGAGCGACTGTTCCACCAGCTCGAGCACGCGCGCGGCGACCTGGGGGCTCGCGTCGCGCAGGTGATGTGAGAGCCGGGCGATGCGCGGGTCAGCCACCACGCCCACCAGCGCCAGCAATCGGCGTTCGGTCTCCTGCGCGCGCGACTGGAGTTCGCCTGCCACGAAGCGCATCTCTGCGTCACCCGCCTCGAGCTGCTTGGCCAAACCCGCGAGCGCCGCGTGGTAGCGATAACCGGTGGTGAGCTCGGCGTGAATGAAGCGCAGCAGCACCTCTTCGCCGGGCGGGTGCCAATGCGAAGTTCGCCGACGCTGCACCAGCGCGCGGGTGGCGCGGTAGCGAACTTGAGGGGCTTCGTGATCGAGCCACTTCTGCAGCACGTCGGTCGCGCGCTCGCCGCTGCCCTGCGCCAACGCCGCCGCGGCCCTCGCCACCAGGTCGGGAGACGCACCGGCGAGCACTCTCTCCACGCTGCTCACGCCTTCGTCCTTGAGGCGGGTGAAGGCATCGAAGGCGGCGGTGGAGATCGCCGGCTCCTCCAGCGCAGAGACCAGTTGCCGCAAGATGCCTTCGTCGACGAACTGCGCAGAGGCGCCGATGGCCGCGCGCCGCACCTCGAGCGAGCCGTCACCGAGCAGGGGGGCGAAACGTTCGCGCAGATCGCCGGTGTGGAGCGGGATGCGACCGATCGCCCACGCTGCCGCCTCCCGCTCGTCTTCGTCGGTCGAAGTGAGCATCGACTCGATGGTGGCCAGCTCAGCGTCGGCCGCAGGCGTGCCGGCGACTTCCAACAGCCGCGCCCGGCACACTCGCGCGAGCGCGCGCAGCGCTGGACTGCTCGCGTCGCACAACGCGGTGACTGCAGGGAGCGCGGCCACGGCGCCAAGATCCGAGAGCGCCTCGAGGCAGGCCGAGCGCACGTCTTCTTCGGTCGCGGCGGTCAGGGTGGCGATCAACGGTGCGGCGTCTTCGGGCTGGCCCGCTTTTCCCAGCGTCACTGCGGCGAGCGCGCGCACTTCGGAGGAGACGTGACCCAACGCGCGGTGGAGTAACGGACGCGTGCTCGAGGGCGCGGCGGTGCCCAACACGGAGACGGCGAGCAGGGCCCGGCCTTCGTCACCACTCCCGAGGTCGTCCTCGAGCATGGAGAGCTGCTCGCGGTAGAGCGCCCGCTTCGAGCCGAGGCCGTCGAGATCGACGCGGCTGGTGTCGACGGAGCGCTGCAGGGCCGAGAGGTACGCCTTGCGCAGGTTGCGCGCGGTGAGCACCACCAGAAAGAGCAGCAGCACCACCGCGCCGATGGAGAGGTACTGCACCGGCAACGTCGACGGCAGCACCTTGAGCACCAGGGCTGCGACCGCGCCGAAGAACGCAGCGAGCACTCCGCGCAGGAGCGCGCCGGCCTGGGCGCGGCGTTTGGCCGGCATCGCGCCGAAGATCTGTGAGCGCGCGGGGGCGGTCAGGGCCTGCTTGATCACGCGATCGCCGCCGGTGAGCAGCACCACCACGCCGAAGAGCGGGAAGAACAGAAAGGCTGCGGCGCCGAGCAAGAGCCACACCTGGCCCGTGACGAGCGCGCGCGTGCTGCCGAAGGTGGTCAGCAGCCGGCCCGACACCAACGGCGCAAGCAACGTGATGGCCCCGGTGACGCCGAAGAAGAGGCCCATGAAGGCGGCCACGCCACCCGGTTGCCCGGCGAAGGTCTGCTGCGCGAGGGCGAAGAGCTGGAAGTCGGTGATCTTCTCCACCACCAGCTCGATGGTGATGATGGCCGCGAGCACGCGCGTGAGCGGCTCTTTGAAGAGGGAACGCAGGCCTGAGATGAGGCCGCTGAAAAATGGTTCCGGTGCGGCCTTGCGGCGCTCGGCGGCGATGTCGCGGCGGGCGACGAGCTCCATCATGCCCAGCGCGGCGAGCAGGCACCCCGCGCCGAGGAGCAGCAGGCTCGAGGGCCCGAGGAAGCGCGCGATTCCTCCGACCGCAAAGCCACCGACGGTCCACGCGAGCCCGGCGCCCAGACCGATGACCGGGAGCAATCGCTTGGCGCTGCGCACGTCGACGGCCTCGCTCGCCACCGACCACGCCTGGCTCAGCAGCAGCGACATCATCACTTCGACGATGACGTAGACGGTCATCGGGCCGCCCGAGGCCCAGGCGCGCACCACTACGAAGGCGAACACGAGCAGCCCCGAACCGATCGAGAGCAGCCCGCGCATCAAGCGCACCAGGCTCACGAGTTCGGTGAGTGCGCTGACACCGAGCGAGGCGATGGCCAGCACGCCGGCGGAGAGCAGGAACGCGTCGGGGATCGCGCTGCGTGGGTAGGCCGCGAGGAACAGCTCGCGCTGCGCCGACTTGGCGAGCACCGCCGCGGACGTGAGTAAGAAGATGAAGGTGAACAGCCGGGACGTGCGGGGGCCTTCGCCGTCTTGCAGACCCAGCCATGTGCTCAGAGAACCCGCCACGTCGCGCGGGACCATAGGCGGATTTCATTCAGCCTGGGCCCCTCTCCCCGCTTCGCTGGGGCAGGGAGTCATGGGACTCTGCGCGCCCGATGGTCACGTACACGCTCGTCAGTTGCCCGCAGTGCAACGCGCCGATGCCGACGCTCGCTCCGACCGGCGTGATGCATTGCGACTACTGCGGGGTGGCCCTGGTGCCCTCGTCCGGTGGCGTGCGGCTGATGCAACCGCCGGAGATGGATCTGCCGGAGCCCGGGCGCACGCGGCTCTGGGCGGGCGGCCGGCGCTACCTTCTCGAGGGCCGCGTGGCGAAGGGCAGCTCGAGCGACGTGTTCCTCGGCCGCTTCGATCACCGCCTCTCCGAGCAGGTGATCGTGAAGATGCTGCGCGCTGCCGATGACCTCGACGTCTTCCGTCACGAATGGGACGTGCTCAGCGCACTCCCACGGGCGACCCGCGAGGGCACCGCGCACTTCTCCCGCCTGATGCCCTCCCCCGTCGCGTTCGGTGAAGCGCGGCTCGGCATTCACGGCACCGAAGGAACGCGCCAGGTGATGGTGCTCGGCCTCGCGTCGGGCTTCGTGCACACCTTCCTCGACGTGCGCGCCGAGTACTCCGCCGGAATTCCCGCGGGCGCGTCGATCTGGTTGTGGAAGCGCGTGCTCGAGTCGCTGGCCTGGCTGCATGGCACCGGCTGGGTGCACGCCGCGGTGCTGCCGGAGCACCTGCTCGTGCACGCGCGCGATCACGGCGTGCGCTTGGTGGGTTTCTCCTGCGCGACCCACGTGGGTGATCCGGTGAAGGTCTCCGCGGGCGGAGTGAAGCCGGGCGTGATCGCCCAGCCTGCGATCGATTACGCGATGAGCGCGCGCGCAGTGCAGTCGCTCCTGGGTGGTTCAGTCCCCGAGCCGCTGCAGCGCCTGCTCGAACGCACCACCCACGATGCCGCGAGCTTCGCCGACGGCTGGGCCCTCATCGCCGAGGTCGATCGGGTCGCGCGGGAATGTTTCGGACCTCCGCAGTACGTGCCGTTTCAGATGCCTGGTTGAAATTGACGTCGCAATCACACGCAACACCAAGGAGCTCCCATGGGCTACGGGTCGTATAGCTACGAAGCGCATCAGGCGATCACCTCGAGCCGCGCGGGCCAGTCGGCCGCCGCCGTCTTCACCGGGACCGTGGTCGATCCGAAGATGGATCCGAAGGGCGTGAAGTTTCGCGAGTCGCGCGACAACAAGGACAACCCCAACTCGTTGGGCGTGGTCTTCGCGCTCGACATCAGCGGCTCGATGGCCAGCATTCCGGTCGACATCGCGACCAAACAACTCCCGGGCTTCATGAAGCTGCTGACCGACGCGAAGGTCGCCAGCCCGCAGGTGCTCTTCGCGGCCTTGACCGATGTGCAGGGTGACGGCCGCCCGTTGCAGGTGGGCCAGTTCGAGACCACCGCCGAGCTGATGGATCGCTGGCTGACCAAGTGCTCGCTCAAGGGCGGCGGCGATGAGCTGTACGAGCTCGCCTTTCACTTCTTCGCCCGCCACGTCGCGATGGACTGCTGGGAGAAGCGCCAGCGCAAGGGCTACCTCTTCATGACCGGTGACGAGCCCTCGAACACCACGCTCTCCGGGGCCCTGGTGAAGAAGTGGATCGGCACCGACGTGCAGGACATGGCGCTCGAGGCGGTGATCACCGACGTGCGCCGCACCTTCCACCCCTTCTTCATCGCGCCTGATCGCAAGCGCGGCGCCGGGGTCTCCGCGTTCTGGACTCCGTATCTGGCCGAGTCGTTCATCGTGCTCGATGACCCCGCCGACACCTGCGCTGCCGCCGCGGGCCTGGTCGCGCTCGGCGAAGGCGCCGTGACGGGGCTCGCCCAGCTCGAGGCCAGCCTCACCAGGTCAGGCAACACGCGCGCAAAGCAGGTGGTCGAGGCGCTGCGTCCCTGGGCCACGGCCAACGGGAAGGCGTGACGTGGGGTACGGCGCGTACAGCTACGAAGCGCACGCGGCGCTCACGTCGGTCAGAGCGACGCGGCCTGTGCAACAACTGTTCACGCAGCGCTCGTGCCACCCCTTGATGGATCCGCGCGGCGTGGGGCTGCGCGAGAGCCGTGACAGCGCGCAACACCCGAACTCTCTGGCCATCGCCTTCGCGCTCGACGTCACCGGCTCGATGGGCGCGGTGCCCGAACGGCTCGCGCGGCACGATCTGCCGGGGCTGATGAAGCGCCTGGGGGACTTCGGTGTTCCTGATCCCCAGGTGTTGTTCATGGCCGTGGGTGATGCGTTCGACGATCGCGCGCCGCTCCAGGTCGGTCAGTTCGAGTCAACCGCGGAGTTGATGGATCAGTGGCTCACCTGGACCTGGCTCGAAGGCGGCGGGGGCGGTGGCGATCGGGAGTCGTACGATCTCGCGCTCTATTTCGCGGCCCGGCACCTCGACCTCGATTGCCATCGCAAACGCGGTCAGCGCGGCTACCTGTTCCTCACCGGTGATGAGAAGCCGTACAGCCACGTCTCGCGGAAGGCCGTGAAGCAGTGGCTGGGTGACGAGCTGGAGGTCGATCTTCCGCTGGCCTCGGTGGTGGAAGAAGTGCAGCACGCGTTCGAGCCGTTCTTCCTCATTCCTGATCTCGAACGACGGGTGGAATGCGAGCGCGCGTGGCGGGACCTGCTCGGCGATCACGTGGTCTGTCTGGAGAGCCCTGAAGACACCAGCGTGGTGGTGGCGGGGTTGCTCGCGCTCGGGCAGGGGCTGCACGATCTCGACTCTCTGGCCAAGCAGTTGAGAGATGGCGGCTTCGATGGCCGGCGGGTGGGCCGGGTCGCGCGCGCGTTGATGCCGTTCGCCGCCAGCGTGGGGAAAGACGGGGCTCCGAAGTTGAAGCTCGAGTCGTCGGCCGAGGTGCTCGACGTCTCCGACGCACCCAGCGGGCTGAAGCGGGCGTGAGTGATGAACGCAGGGCCTTCGTGGTCACCGGCCTCGGCTTCGGTGATTGCGGCAAAGGCACGGTGACCGATGCGCTCACCCGCCGCTTCAATGCCCGCCTGGTGGTGCGCTTCAACGGCGGCGCGCAAGCCGGTCACAACGTGGTGCTCCCCGATGGCCGTCATCACACCTTCGCCCAGTTCGGCGCGGGCTCGTTCGTCGAAGGCGTACGCACCCATCTGTCCGCTCACGTGGTGGTGCACCCCACCGCGCTCGCGGTCGAGGCGAACTATCTCGCGCGCGCCGGAGTTCCCGATGCGCTGAGCCGGCTGACGGTGGATCCGCGATGCCTGGTGACGACTCCGTTTCACCAGGCCGCGGGCCGCTTGAGGGAACGCGCCGCAAAGCACGGCACTTGCGGCGTCGGCGTGGGCGAGACCGTGCGTGATGCCCTGGCGCACCCTGACGATGCGCTGCGAATGGGCGGACTCTCAGCAGCGCATGATCAGCTCGAGCGCATTCGCGTTCGGCTGCTCGCGTCGCTGCCGTCCAACATCCATCACGACGGCGACTGGTCGCTGCTGCACGCCCCCACGCTGGCTCAGCGATGGATTAAGGCGCTGCTCCCGGTGCGACTGGTGAACGATGAAGAAGTCGCGCAGGCGCACCGCGACGACAACCTGGTGTTCGAGGGCGCGCAGGGAATTCTGCTCGACGAACATCACGGCTTTCACCCGCACACCACCTGGAGCACCTGCACTGCGCGCAACGCCTTGCACTGGCTGCGCGCTTCGCCGCATCGGGTGGAGCGCGTCGGGGTGCTGCGCAGCACGTTGACGCGGCACGGTGCGGGGCCGCTGCCTTCCGAGTCGGCGGAGCTGGTCGCGCGATGGCCGGAGCCTCACAACTCCAACGAAGGCTGGCAGGGCGCGTTCCGGGTCGGCTGGTTCGACGCGGTTCTCTTTCGCTACGCGATGGCAGCCAACGGCGGCGTCGACTGGCTCGCGGTCACGCACGTCGATCGACGGCAAGCGCGCTTCGTCGAGGGGTATGACTTCGAGGTCAAGCCGCTCACCGCGCCGGAAGGCTCGCCTGCGCGGCTCGATCAGCAGACGGCGCTGACTCGAACGCTCTGGCTCGCGAAGCCGGCCCTCGCGCCGATTCCCGACGGCGACTTCGCGGCCTGGGTGGAACAGACGCTCGGCGCACCCGTCGGCCTCACCTCACACGGCCCCACTCACACAGACAAGCGGTGGCGTCCCAGCCCCACTCTGTAAATGGCACTGACAGGCCTGCGCGCGGACGTCGCAGGGCGCGCCTCCGATGATTCATCACGGAGGTTGAACATGCCTGCTGCCATCGCCCTGCCCCTGACGTCTCCCGCGGTTTCTTCGCAGTCCATCGGAGTGATCGGAACCAGCTCCACTGCATTCTCTGACCGGCTCACCCCGGGCGCGTCGGTCGCCTCGTACAACAACGACATCGCCGAGATGTCGCGTCAGCAGGGCGAGATGCTGAGCCTGCAGATCGCCATGCAGCGCGAAAACCTGATGTTCACGTCGATCTCGAACATCTTGAAGACGAAGCACGACACCCTGAAGAACACCGTCAGCAACATTCGCTGAAACTCAGAGGGTCCAGCGCACCCGAAAGGTCCCAGCTCCCGCCTCGCGCGAGAGCAGCTCGACCTTCACCTCGCGGCCTCCCGCCAGCTCGAGGCCGCGCGTGAGAATGCCGACGTACCAGCCCGCCAGCTGCACCTCGTTGACCCACAAGGTGAACTCGGTGGGGCTGAGCTGGTTGAGCCGCGTCTCAGAGAAGTTGTTGCCCGTGCGGAACTGGCGGGTGACGCGCTCGAGCGTCCGCCGGGGACCGATCAGCCGCATCATCGGCACCATCGCCCGGCCCACCAGGGTCTGGCCGTACCCGTCCATGAACTCACGCCCGACCGCGGCCACCGCGTCCTCCAAGGGCATTCCCGGGTGCTGCTGGCTGGCGACGAACGAAAGCACCTCGACCCAGACGCTCAACGGATACGCGGGCAGGAGCGCCGCCGAGAGGTTGAGCCCGCGCAGCCGAAGACCTTCCGTCAGCTGCGGGGTCACTTTCCCCCCCAGCGAGCGGAGGAGACCTTCGATCGTCTGCGCAAAAATCAGCTTGTCCGTCATCGCTGCTCTGGTGACATTGTTACTCCGATGAAATCGCCAACGCACCACGGGACTGGCGCGGAATGACGGAGGGCAGCTCCTTCTTCGATCGCTGTCTGCACCCTCGCCTGCGCGAACAGGCAGAGCTGCGGCGATCAGGTCTGGTGGTGGCCACCGCTGCTGCCTTCTCCTTTCTTTTCGCGCTCGCCCAGCTGGCGCTGTCGTTGGCGCACGGTCATTTTCGCCAGGCCGTGCCCGTCGCGATCTTCCTGCTGGGACCCACCGCGTGCCTCGCCCTGTTGCGCTGGAGGCCGACGCCCCGGGCCGCGGGGCACGTGCTGCTCGCCGTGTGCAGCACCCTGGTGGGCATCGCTTGCGCGGGGGAAGACGGCCTCGAGGCGGGCACGCTCGCCTGGTTCGGCGTCATCTGCGCCACCGGGGTGATGAGCGTGGGCCTGCGGGCGGGCCTCACCTGGCTGCTCGCCGACGCGGCGCTCGTGCTGGTGCTGATGGGCCTCAAGGCGCACGGAGACATCACCCCGTGGCTGCACGTGAGCCCGGTGATCGCCGTGCTGCGCGGCGTGGGGCTGGTGGCGGCGTTCGTGCTGCTCGCCGTCTTGTTCGATCGCACCCGCCGCGAGGCGCTGGCCGAGGCCCAGCAGCTCGCGCATACCAAGTCGAACCTGCTGGCCAACGTCTCCCACGAGCTGCGCACGCCCATGCACGGGGTGTTGGGCTTGACCGATCTGCTGCTCGAGTCAGACCTCTCGAGCACGCAACGCGAACAGCTCGAGCTGTTGCAGCGCAGTGGGCGATCGCTGGTGGTGCTGCTCAACGACCTGCTCGACATGTCGAAGGTCGAGGCCGGAAAAATGGGGCTCGACCCCATCGACTTCAATCTGCGCGGCCTGCTGGAAGACCTGCGCGCGATGCACCACCCCGTCGCGGACGCGCGCGGCCTGAGGTTGACGCTCGAGCTCGACGCCTTGCCACAGGCGGTGCGCGGCGATGCGTTGCGGCTGCGGCAGGTGCTCAACAACCTGCTCAACAATGCGATCAAGTTCACGCCGCGGGGCTCGGTCACCCTGACCGCGCGCGCAACCCCCGAAGGGCGCTTTCACTTCGAAGTGAAAGACACCGGCATCGGCATCGCGCCCGACGCCCTCCCCCGCCTGTTCTCGGCGTTCTCTCAGGCCGAAGCGGGCATCACCCGGCGCTACGGCGGCACGGGCCTGGGCCTCGCGTTGTCGGGCGAGCTGGTCGCGCTGATGGGCGGCAAGATAGAAGTGGAGAGCCAGCTGAGCCACGGCACCACGATGCGCTTTGCCATCTCGCTCGCGCCGAGCGTGGCCGCCCTGGTGGAAGTCGAGCCGCCGCCCCGGGCCCAGGCCTCCAAAGACAGCCGACCGGTGTTGGTCGTCGACGACAACCCGATCAACCTGCTGGTCGCGTGCAGCCTGGTGCAGAAGGCCGGCTACCGCACGGTGACCGCGACCAACGGCGAAGAAGCGCTGGCGATGGTGAACTCGCAGCCGCTGGCGATGGTGCTGATGGACTGCCACATGCCGGTAATGGACGGCTACGAGGCGACGGAACGCATTCGCACGCTCGACAGCGATGTCGCCCTCATTCCGGTGATCGCGCTGACCGCCTCGGCGCTGCCCGAAGAACTCGAGCGCTGCCGCCAGGCGGGAATGAATGACTGTTTGATCAAGCCGGTGACGCTGGCGACGTTGGAACGCACGCTGCGCCAGGTGGCCGCGCTGCAGGCGCTCACGGGCTAGTACCGCAATTCACAAGTTCGTTCGCTCTGCTGAACCTCGCCCTGCGCAGCGGGAGGCCGTGACGCCTAAGCCGGTCCCGCAAGAAGAGCTGCTCTGCGATGTCCCCCTCCGCCCAAGCGCGCAGCAAAAGGAGGCCCAGTACTGGCTCACAACAGAGTGTGACGCGGATGGCACGCCCCGCAAGTCGAACGCCCTGCACACCCGTCGATACCCGCGACGCCCGGCCGTAAGCGGCTTCTCCCTCGCGGAGATCATCAGAGACCACTCGGCCTTCGGTTCGGATGACGTTCGCTGAACCTCACCGACTCGGCCGCGCCACCATCGCCGAACGAAACGGCGCCGGCACCTCCGCCAGGTACGCCGCCGCGTCGCCGGCCAGGAAGAGCGTGACGGTGAAGCAGTGGTACTCGTTGTCGCTGCTCTGGGTCAGCACCCGGTCGACGAGCTGCAGCTCCGGGTGAGCTTTAAGCCACTCGGTGATGCGTTCACCCAGCACCTCTCGCTCACGGGCCATGGTCGCGCTGAACACCTTCACTGCGGAAAAGGGCTGCATCGGGGTGGTGTAGCCCGGACGGACTCGCGCAGGTGCTCTCAATGGCACTTGCCCTGCGGGTAGGTGATTTGATCCGGCGAGCAGCCCACACAATCACTGGGGCGGGTGGGCACGAAGACGCCGGTTCCAGCCGGCTGGCAGATCTAGGCAGCGAGGCGGCTGAGGTCCCACAGCAGCCGGTAGTACCGCGTGCGCTCCGGGTCGGGCGCGACGCCATACGCATCGAGAAACGCGCCTTCCCAGCCGGGCCCGAAGCTCCACTGCACGCTCCAGGTCGCGATGGCGAGATCGCTCCAGCGATCGGCGACCCCGAGCGCGACGAGGTCGACGTGCCCGCTGCAGTTGAACTCGTCGTCGATGAGCGTGTTCGGCGCGGTGGCGTCGCCATGGCAGACGACGGCGCGATCGATCGGTGGGGGCGCTGACAACCGCGTGAGCACCTGGTGCACGTCGAAGCCGCGATGCGAAGGGTGCCAGTTCGACCGCAGCAGCTTGCCGGTGGCCGACCTGCGCCGGAGCTCCGCCACCCGCACTTCGACTGATGCGGAGAACGGGCAGCTCTCGACCGGCAGCCGATCGTGAAAATTCCGCAGCCCCACGGCGCACGCGCGCACCGTGGCCGCAGCGTCACTCTTCCACCGGCCCGACATCGCGTTCTCACCAGGCAACGCCGCCGTGACGAACCAGGAACCCGCGGCGTTGGCGCCGTGGTCGAGCACCCGGGGCACCGCCGAAAAGCTCGACGCCCACGCGAGGCGAGCGCGCTCCGCTTGAGGGTCGACGGGGCTGGTCGAAGGACTCCACTTGCAGAAGCAGCGCTCAGTACCCGTGCCCACTTCATAGGTGAGCCCGCCGTGCTCGTTGCGCCAGACGAGGTGAACGAGCCGGCCCGCGGCGACCGAAAGAACCGCGGGCGGCACAGGAAAAGTTTCTTTCGGGGGACCTGCGACCATTGGCGCGAGCATGCCATGCCTCGGCGCCTCGACCGACTGACCCATCGGGGGTCCCGTCGAAAAAATCGACTTCAGCGCCCGGCGAGGTGGCCACGGTCGCGATGATTTCCGCGGGCTCGACCCGTTTTGACCCGCGCAACGCCCTCGCCCGATCTTCCGGGTGGGTGAACGCGATGGCGGGAACCTCGCCGCCCTGCCCCTACCCCAGGTCCCGCTTCTCTTGAGGCTGTAGGTTTCCAGCGAGGAGCCTGACCAGCTGCCGCTCCGACGTACTGCCGGGTTCGGCCGTGTAGAGCACCAGGCGCAGATCGCCCTCGGTGGTGAGCACGTCGCAATCGAGCTCCAGGGGGCCCACCGGCGACATCAGGGTCTTCTGCCTGGCCCAGTGCGGTTCGACGCTGGCGTTCTTCCACATCGCAGCAAACCTCCCGCTGCGCTCGAGCAGCTCGTCGATCAGCACCTGCACGGCGACGTCGCCCGGATAGCGCGCCGCAGCGGCACGGAGGTCTGCGACCAGGCGCGCACCGAAGGCATCTTGTTCCTCCTGGTTGCGCAGCACCGGCGAGCGCCCCCCGAGGAACATGCGCCGCACGAGGTTGGGCTGTTGGGCGGACTGTTCCTTGACGCTCTCGAACAG
>JAYVNA010000196.1:0-6324 GCA_043758715.1 Archangium sp. | reverse complement strand
CTGACGCGGAAGTCGACGCCGTCGTCAGCGCGCTCGCCCGGCTGGTGGAAAAGAACCGCTAGTCGCTCGTGCCGAACAACCCACGCACCACCGCCGAGATCGCCAACGGCGTCCCCACGCGCTCGTCGTAGAGCGGCGCGATCTCCTGCGCGAACTCGTGCGCGCTCTGAAAACGCATCGCCGGGTCGAAGTCGAACGCGCGCGCGATCAACCCCTCGACGATCGCCGGTACCTCGGGCCGCAGGTTGCGCACCGGAATGTACGAAGAGGTGCGGATCGCCTTGAACACCTCGGGCGGCGTCTTCCCCAGAAAGGGCCGTTGCAAGGTCAGCAGCTCGTACAGCGTCACCGCGACCGCCCACAGATCGACCGAGGCGTTGAGGTGGCCGCCGACCGCTTCGGGCGAGAGATAGAACGGCTTGCCCATCACCTGGTCGGGACCGACCTCGATGAGTGAACGCGCCACGCCGAAGTCACCCAGCACCAGCTCGCCGGTGCGAGAGACGAAGAAGTTCGAAGGCGAGACGTCGCAGTGCACGATGCCCAGCGGCTTGCCCGAGGGCCCGCGGGCGTTGTGCGCGTAGTCGAGCGCCTCGAGCAGCGCGCGGGACAGGTACAACGCGAAGTCGATGGGCCAGGGCACGCTCTTCTGCCGGCAGCGCTTGATGATCTGCGCCACGTCGCGCCCGTCGATGAAGTCCATCACGATGTAGATGTCGTCTTCGTCGCTGCCGACGTCGAGCACCTGCACGATGTTCGGGTGATGCAGGTGACGTGAGAGCTCAGCCTCGGCCGTGAAGAGCCGCACTGCTTCTTCATCTTTTCGCAAGGCCGGCAGCAGCCGCTTGAGCGCGAGTTCACGCCCGTTGTAGCGGCCGGCCACCGCGCGCACGCGAAACACCTCGGCCATGCCACCTTTGCCCAGCAACCGGATGATTTCGTAGTTCCGCGTACCCACGACTCACTTGGGCTTCTTGCGATTGGCCGCCTGCGCGTCAGCGAGCAACCGCTTGAAGTCGGGGTCTTGCCGCACCGGGTTCAGCTCGGGGTCGGTGGTGAGCCAATCGATCACGTTCGAGGCCCCGCCCACCTTCACCGCGGTCTTGAGCGAGGCGATCGCACCCTTCTTCTCGCCCATCGCCACCTGCGCGCACGCCCGGTTGTAGTGCGCGAGCGCGAGGTTGGCCGGTGAGGCCTTGCGAAGCTGCGCCACCGCGAGGGCCTTGTCGAAGTACTCGAGCGAGCGCTCCGGGTGCCCCAGCTTCACTTCGGTCACGCCGTAGCCGAGGGCGGCGTCCCACCGGGTGTCGTCGAGCTCCATCGCCTGGCGGAATTTCTCACGCGCCTGCGGGAAGCGTGACTCGTCCATCAGGTGCTGCCCTTCTCTGATGGCCTCGTCGGCCTGCACCGCGGGATCGTTCTTGTTCTTCTGCGCCACCTGGGTGGCCGAGGCGTCGCCGGCGACCTTCTGCTTTTCTTCCTGGGTGGCGGGCCGGAAGAAAAGCGCGTTGCCATCGAGCGCAGGTGACTTGCAGGCTGCCTCGAGGCGAACCCAGCCGGCGACCGCGTCGTCATGCGAGACCCCCAGCATCGGGTAGGTCTTCTGCAGCGTGCAGCCAGCGCCGGTCTGACAGAGGGTGACGTTGCCGATGAACACCCCGCCCTCGAAGGTCCCGGTCACCACCTGGGTTTCCGGGGGGAAGACGCACTGGGCCGAGGCCTTGAGCTTCCCGACGACCTTCCCCTCGACCAGAGAAAATTGAACGAGCCCCAGCTCACCAACGGAGTAGAGGCCCGACAAAACAGGGGTAGGAGCCGCCGTAACTGAGAGGGAAGCCGTCATCGCGAGGGCCACCAGCGTTCTGTTCATCCGCAACGACAGGGTAGCACCTTGAATCCTGCGGGCGGGCCCTTATGATCACGGCTCGAAAGGATCTCTTCAAGGCTGTTCCCTGCGGGGTACGTGATGGTCGACCAACACTCGAACCGATACTTATAAAACGGGGGTTGTTTCGTCCGACCGGGTGCAAGCCCTCCTCGCAAGAGAGAGGGACGCCGAAGGAAGGCAAATGGCTCCCACCTGAACCGTCAAGGTTCAGTGAAGGCCGAGACACACGGCTCATGGCGGGGAACGTTTCATCGGACAAAGCGGCGCTGCGGAAGGAAGCAGAGAGCCGTCGGCGTGCGCTGAGTCCCGAAGTTGTTGAACGGTGGGGCGGCGAGGTGCAGAGGCATCTCGCCGCCCTTTCTTTTTTCAGCGACCAGCTGGTGCGCGCGGTCGGCGTCTACGACGCGCAGCCGTTCGAAGTGCCCCTGGGCGAGCTGGTGCTCGAGCTGAACGGGCGCGGCGTCGAGTGCGTCTTTCCCCGGGTAGTGCGCGGCTCGAAGGAGCTCGTCTTTCACGTGGTGGGTGAAGAATGGGTCAAGGGTCCGTTCGGCATTCGCGAGCCGAGCCCAGGGGCCCGGGTGCGATCGATCGCGGAGATCGATGTTTTCCTGGTTCCCGGCGTGGCCTTCACCTCGCGAGGTGCGCGACTGGGGCGCGGCGCGGGGTACTACGACACCACCCTCGCCCACCGCGGCCCCCGGGCGAAGACCGTCGGCATCGCCTTCCACTGCAATGTGGTCGAACAGGTGCCGATGGAGTCCCACGACGTGTGGCTCGACGCTCTCGCCACCGAGCGCGGCGTGATCATCTGCCGGCCGCGGGACTGAGCGCCATCTTCTGCGGTTCGAAGAGTTGCGGCGCACGCCAGCCCTCGTTGTCATGCTCAGGCCGTGAGCGCAGACGACCGCCGCCAGTTCCCCCGCTTCGCTTGCCGATTTCCCGCCGCCGCCGAGGGGCCGCGAGGGCCGATGCGCGGCACCTGCGCCGATCTTTCGATGGGCGGTCTCTTTCTCGAGGGCGTGGCGCTGAGCAGCGGGTCGTTGACCTCGGTGACCATCGAGTTCCCCACCGGGCCGCTGAGCTTTCAGGCGCAGGTCCGGCGGGTGTCGACGCAGCCGCCAGGCTCGGGGCTGCAATTCACCCGGCTCGAGTCGACTCAGCTCAGCGTGCTGCAGCGCTACGCGTCGAAGTAGCTCAGCCTCGCGTCGCGAAGACCCAGGTGTAGACGCCGTCCGCTGCCGCAGGTGGGAAGTGAAGGCCGGTGAGCACCTGCGCGAGGCAGCGATCGAGCAGGTAGTCGGCCGCGGTCGGGCCATCGCTCATCGTCGCTGCCACCCAGGCGTTGGTCACCGCGCCGGTGCCGTCGACTTTGAAGCGGAAGGTGCGGCCGCCTCCGATGGTGGTGCGGCGCACCAGCGCAGCGTCCCAGCAGGCGCCCACTTGGTGGCCGGCCAGGCGCACGACCTCTTTCACCACCGTGGGGTCGAGCGCCGCGCCGCTGCTGCTGCCAGGGGGCACGTAGGCGGTGACGTCGCCGTCGGGCGTGGGGCCCCGGCCGGGGGCGAATTGAAAGAACAGCTCGCGGCTCGAAGGCCAGGCGGTCGCGCTCAGCACCGCTTCGATGCAGCGCTCGGAGTCGGCGAGCGCCGAGGGGATCGCGCGAACCTCGAAGCCCGGGGTGTGGCGCACCAGGAACCGCGTGGTGGGGCGCAGCGGGCCCGCGCGGGCCAGACACGCGCTCACCAACGGCGCGGAATCGATGAGGCCTCGCTCAGGACCAAAGCGGGCGCTCGAGAGCAGCTTTACCCAGGCGAGCGCGGCCCAGCCGTCGATCGGTTGCTCGGGTGGCGCGAGGTCGATCGTCTGCGGGCGCGAGGGCCACGGCAGCGTGGCGGCGATCTCGCGCATGCAGCGGCCGGTGGAGTTGCTCGCGCCTTCTTTGGCTTCGAAGAGCACGTCCTCGCCCATGAAGGTGAGCGTGATGCGCTGGCTGGGAAGCGCGTCTTGCGGCCAGCAGACCGCGAACAGCGCGGCGGGCGGCATCGAGACTGCGACGGGTTTGACCGGGTCGAAGCGCGCTCCGCCTTGAGAGGCCGAAGGCGTGGTGCAGGAGAGGAGAAGCAACAGCAACAACGCCCTCTCCCCGACCCTCTCCCCCGCGGTGAGAGGGAGGCCAGGGTTGTTCATAGGACCAGGCGGAGCGGGTGCTCGAGCAGGGAGCGGAGTTCCTGCAGGTACTGAGCGCCCACCGCGCCATCGATGACCCGGTGATCGCCCGACAAGGTGAGCGACATCATCTGGCGAATCACCATCTGGTTGTCGCGCACGACCACCTTCGGCTCGACCTTGCCGACGGCGAGGATCGCGGACTGCGGCGGGTTGATGACCGCGATGAAGCTGTCGATGCCGAACATGCCGAGGTTCGACACGGTGATCGAACCACCCGTGTATTCCTCGGGCTTGAGCGCCTTTCGCTTGGCCCGATCGGCCAGTTCGCGAATTTCCTGAGCGATCTCACCGATGCCCTTCACGTCGGCATCACGCACCACCGGCGTGATCAGGCCGTCTTCGATCGCCACCGCGACCCCGACGTCGACCGTCTTGAGCTGAAGAATGCGATCGCCGGCGAACACCTGGTTGATGCGCGGGAAACGGCGCACTGCCATCGCGGTCGCCTTCACCAACACGTCGTTGACCGAGATCTTCAGGTCCTGCGCCTTCGCCTCTTCACGAAGCTTGAGCGCCTGATCCATCTCCACTTCGATGGTCAGGTAGAAGTGAGGCACGCCCGGCTTCACCTCGGTCAGGCGCTGCGCGATCACCTTGCGCATCGAAGTCACGGGCAGCTCGTCGGGCGGCAAACGGACACCGGGCGTCGAACGGAGGATCTGCGCCGGCTTCCCCTTCGCGGGAGTGGCCATCGCCTCTTCGACGTCGCGCTTCACGATGCGGCCGTTGGGGCCCGAGCCGGGAACACTGGTGAGATCGATGCCCTGGGTCTCGGCCATCTTCCGCGCGAGCGGCGAAGCGCGCAGCCGCTCGGCCGACGCCGCGGGTGCAGCGACGGGCGCGGGCGAAGGCTTGGGTTTGGCAGGCACCGCGGAAAGCACCGGCGCGGGCCGGGGCGCGGCGGCCACCGGAGCAGCCGGAGCAGGAGCCGCGGCCACCGGAGCCGCGGGCGCAGGTGCATCAGGAATCGCCTCACCGGGCTTCCCGATCCACGCGATCACGCCACCGACCGGCGTGCTGCTGCCGGCTGGCGCCACGATCTTCAGCAGCGTGCCGCTGTCAGTCGCCTCGATCTCGAGGTTCGACTTGTCGGTCTCGCACTCGGCGATGCCATCACCCGAGTTGACCTTGTCGCCTTCCTTCTTGAGCCACTTGGTGATCTTCCCCTCGGACATCGTGGGAGAGAGCGCAGGGAGCTGAATCGCGATCGGCATGTCGTCTTCTTTCCAGAATCAGCGGTACAGGACCTGGTGGACCGCCTCGACGACACGCGCCGCGGACGGAAGGATGAGGCGCTCGAGGTTCTCGGCGTACGCCATGTTCACATCGAGACCGGCCACGCGGCCGACGGGCGCGTCGAGATCGTCGAAGCACTCGCGGCTGATGAAGTCGGCCACCTGCGCGCCGAAGCCGGCGTAGCCCCAGCCTTCTTCGACGATGACGGCACGGTTGGTCTTCTTCACTGACGCTGCGACCGCTTCTTCGTCCATCGGCTTGATGGTGCGCAGATCGAGCACCTCGACGTTGATGCCTTCGGCGGCCAGCAGCTCAGCCGCGGGCAGCACCACCGCAGTCAGCATGCGAGACCAGGTGATGATGGTGACGTCGCTGCCTTCGCGCTTGATGTCGGCCTTGCCGATCGGCACCAGGTGTTCACCGTCGGGCACTTCGCCCTTCACGCCGTACAGCAACTCGCCTTCCATGAAGATGACCGGGTTGTCATCGCGAATGGCCGACTTGAGCAAACCCTTGGCGTCGGCCGGCGTGCCGGGCGCGATCACCTTGAGGCCCGGGAAGTGGGCGTAGTTGGCCTCGAGCGCCTGGCTGTGCTGCGAGCTCAAGCGCCCACCGGCGCCGTTGGGGCCGCGGAAGACGATGGGGCAGCGCAGCTGGCCACCCGACATGTGCCGCAGCTTCGCCGCGCTGTTGACGATCTGGTCCATCGCGAGAATCGCGAAGTTCCAGGTCATCATCTCGATCACCGGGCGCAGCCCGACCATCGCCGCTCCGACACCGAGCCCGCCGAAGCCGAGCTCCGAGATGGGCGCGTCGACCACGCGCGCGCTGCCGAACTTGTCGAGCAGGCCTTTCGAGACCTTGTAGGCGCCGTCGTAGCGGGCGACTTCTTCACCCATGAGGAAGACGCGCGGATCGCGGGTCATCTCCTCGGCCAGGGCCTGGTTCAACGCTTCACGGTAGGCAATCTC
>JAYVNA010000195.1:0-6337 GCA_043758715.1 Archangium sp. | reverse complement strand
CGCAGGCTTTGGGCGCGGCCGTTGACGGGCAGCCGTTGGGGAGCCTCGGCCTCATGGCCGCCTTCAGCTTCCACGAGACCAAGAACGTCGGCTCAGGGGAGGGCGGGGCGCTCACCTTCCGCGACGAGTCGTTGCTCGAGCGCGCCGAGTACATCCGCGAGAAGGGCACCAATCGCCGACGGTTCCAGCAAGGCCTGGTCGACAAGTACACCTGGGTCGACGTGGGCTCGAGCTACGTGCTGTCAGACCTCAACGCGGCGTACCTGAGCGTGCAGCTCGACGCTTTCGAGCAGATTCAGGCGCGCCGACGCGCGCTCTACTCGCGGTACGAGCGAGAGCTGAGCGGCGCGGTCCAGCAAGCAGGCGCCTACGTCATCACGCACCGCGCTGGCGTGACGCCGAACGCCCACCTGTTCGGCATCGTGTTGCGCAGTGGCGAAGCGCGCGGCCGCTTCATCGCTTCCCTCAGGGAGCACCAGATCATGGCGCCCTTTCACTATGTGGCGCTTCACGGGTCGCCGATGGGCGCGAAGTTTCACGATGGGCGCCCACTTCCCGAGTCGACGCGGCTCTCGGAGTGCCTGGTGCGCTTGCCGCTGTTCTACAACCTCACCGACGCAGAGCAGGGCGAGGTCATCGCTCGCGCGCGTGAGGCACTGGCGTCGCTTTGAGCTGCTCGCCGGCGACGCGCACCACATAGGCCGGCTTCTCCAGCGTGCGGAAATGCATGCGAGCCAGATATTCTCCGATGATCCCCAGTGAGAGCAGCTGGGCACCCGAGAACATCGCAATGATCGACGCGAGGAACGGGAAGCCGGGCACCGAGTCACCAGCAATAAAGTAGCGGATCACGACGAAGAGCAGCACCCCCACGCCAAAGAGCGTGAAGCCGAACCCCACGACGCTCGCCAGCTGCAATGGGAGCGTGCTGAAGCCGGTCATCATGTTGAAGGCGTGCGTGAGCAGTTTCCGAAAAGTGTAGTTGGTCACCCCGACCGCCCGCTGATCATGCTGCACCCGCACCATCGCGAAGCGGGTGGTGCCCCAGGTGAGCAGCACGTCGACGTTCACGGTGGGGCTGCGGTGATCCGCGAAGGCGTCTCGAAGCTGGGTGCGAAAGACCCGAAACGCGCTGATGTTCTGAGCGATCTCGGCGCCCATCGCGTGCTTGAGGGTGAGCTTGGTGATGCTCGAGGCGAGATCGCGCAACAGGCCGTGCTGCTGCTTCTGCGGCACCCCGTAGACCACGTCGACCTGGCTCTCGAGCAGCGCCACCATGCGGGGGATCTCTTCCGGCGGGTTCTGCAGATCGTCATCGAGGGTCACGCTCACCGCGTGACGCGCCGCCCGAATGCCCGCGAGCACGGCGTTGTGCTGACCGTAGTTTCGCATCAGGTCGATGCCCCGCACCCACTCGTGCTTGCGGCACAAGGACTCGACCACCTTCCAGCTCTGATCACGGCTGTCGTCGTTGACGAGAATGAGCTCCTTCTCCTCGAAGTCCCGCAGGGCGGTGGCGATGCGATCGACCAGCGCTTCCAGGCTGCCCTCGCTGTTGAAGACGGGGACGATGAGACTGATGCTCGGGTGCGTCATCGGAATGGCTCCGCCTCTAGCCAGAAGTGAAAGACCGGGCTCACGCTCTCACGGTCGAAGGCGCACCGCTCGTACAGCGCGCAGGCCTCGCGGTTCTCCCCTTGCGTGACCACCTGGATGCGCTCGAGGCCCGCCTCGCGCGCCCACTGCGCGGCCCGGCGCACCAGGGCCTTGCCGCAGCCCTGCCCGCGCACCAGCGGGTCGACCGCGATGAGCCCGATGTCGGCGCGGCCCTGCTTGCGTCCCACGGTGACGAAGCCCGTGGGAGCGCCGGGTGCACCGATGACGAACGTGACCTCGGCCAGCTCGCCGCGCAGGGAGCCCTCGAGCCAGAGGGTGTAGAGCCGCTCGAAACGCGCGACGCCCACCTTCGGGTCGACCCGAAACCGCGACCGTGCCCCGGCCTCTAGCGCGCGCGGTCGGAGCAGCTCGGCGGGCCCCTCGAAGACCCTCGTTTCGCCCGTGGCGCTGGCCGTGGCGGTGAGCACCTGATCAACGCCCGCGTGGAAGGTGGTCTTTTCGTCGACGTGCAGTGCGCCCGCGGAGAGCGCCGATCGCGCGCGGGCCGCGTCGGGGCGATCGAGAACCCAGTACACCAGGCGAACGCCGCTTTCGCGCAGCCGGTCCAGCACGGCTGCGAGTTCCTGCGCGGGCAGCTGGGGGACCAGGCGGACCACCGGGAGGCCGAAGAAGGTGCTGTCCCAGGTGAGGGGCTCCCACAGCGCGGTCATCGCGTGCGCACGTAATAGCGAAGGTTCGACGGCAAGATGACTTGCATGCCCATCGGCTCGAACCCCGGCGGCGCGGCGATCTTGCAGCTGTCCTCGGTCACCACCCAGCCCACGCGCGGGTCGGCCGTGCTTGTCAGAAAAGTCTCTTTGGTCAGCGGGAGCTCTGGCGAAGTGGCCGGCCAGGGAAACTTCGGTGGAGGCGGCGGCCGCGACATCGTGGTCAGCGAATAGAGCCCGGTGGGCCACTGCTCGTTGCAGCCGACGTAAATGAGATGAGTGCCGGGCTCGGGCGGCGCTTCCGAAGGGAGTTCCCCGATGTTGAGCCCGTGCATCGTTTGTCTGTTCACGGTCGCGCGGGCGAGCGCGCGAAAGAGCGCCTCTCCCGCGACGGTGTCGGGCTGCTCGACGTCGCTCGTCCAGATGAGGTGCGTCACGCCCATCTCTCGCAGGTGCTGCCACACCGCGGCCACCGAGCCCCACGTCGCGTAATTGATCCCCAGCTGCATGCCGCCGCAGTCTGTGACCGTGAGCCGCTGCAGGCCCAGGTGGGTCTCGAGGCCATGCACCAACGGCTTGGCCGCGGGGGGCAGCGCGGAGCCGATCTCAGTCCACATCTTGATGCGTCCGGCCGGGTAGCCGCGCTTCGCGATGAACTCGTCGGCGTTGGCCACCGGTGAGCTGCGGCGGGAGATGCGGTGCGTGTGGCGGAACGGCACGTCGGCGTAGGCGGTGAACAGGAGCCCCACCACCCCCAGCACGGCGACCCGCGGCGCCCAGCCGAGCTCCCACAACGAGAGAGCGGTGGCTGCCATGCCGGCGGCCATCAGCGGCGTGAGCACCGTGAGGTAGCGCATGTGGTGCTGCAGCAGGTTGAACCAGACGATGATGCCGAGGTTGAGCAGCACGGCCAGCCAGATCAGCCGCCGCCGCTCGGGCACAAAAGGGAGCGCCAGCATCGAGAGGAAATAACCCGACCCCATCACCGACTGCTCGCCCATCATGTCGGTCCAGCCGTAGATCTTCTGGTGGTAGTCGATGAGCGCGCCGAAGGTCGCTCGCAATCGATAGCCCGAGCTGGTGACCGCGTTGCTGAAGAGGCCCGCGTGCTCCCAGTACACGCGCCAGGGAGCGACCTCGGGAATGAAGGGCGTGTTGGGGAACAGCCACCCCGCCTCGGGGAAGAACGGGTTGTGGTACCAGATCCAGTTTCGCGCCCAGTACGGCACCGTCATCAACAGCGGAATGACAGCGGCCACCAGCAAGCCCCGGCTGCGAGTGAAGAAGGGGAGCACCTTGCGGCCGCGCCAGAAGGTGTCAGCGAGCACCAGCGGCACCAACGGGATGAGCAGATACAGGCTCGAGTACTTCGCGCTCATTCCGGTGAGCTGCACCCCGAGCAACGCCCACGAGGCGGTGTCCTTTCGTTCGCGAGCCTGCAGCCAGGCGAGCATTACAGCGGCCGCCCAGAGGGCCACCACGTGATCGGCGCCGCCCATCAGCCCGGTGTCGTAGACGAAGATCGAGGGGAAGAAGAACAGCGCCACCCAGGTGCTGCGCGTGGCGCTTCGATCACGGCCCGGCACCAGCGCGCGCACCAGCGGAGGCAGCAACGCGAGCGTGCCGACGAAGGCCGCGAGTTCGAGATGCAGCGCCAATACCACCTGGTCATCGGACGGCAGCCCGGGGGCGAGAAAGGCCCAAGTGTAGAGCCAGCTGGTCGCCGATGGCAGCGCGAGGAGAATGTCGCCCTCGGGCGAGCGCACTGCGCCGTGGGCCAGCGCGTTCCGCTCGGCGGATCGCAGGTGGTACCACATGGCGTCGTAGTTAATGTTGTCGGGGGTGATCACCTGCAGCAGCAGCAAACCCAGGCACAGGCCACCGAACATCAGCGCCAGGATTTCGAACACTGAGTAGGGCGGGCTCTGGCTCCACTGCGCGCGCGACTCCACCACCGCGTCTCGTAAGTAAGGCAGCCCGGCAAGGGTCATCGTGAGCGGCAGCACCCAGAAGAACGGGTGCCCCAACCAACCCACCCACGCGAAGAAGCCGGTGGCGGCGGCGAATACGATCGCGCCCGAGCTGAAGGCGAGCGCCCAGGCTCCGTCCCGCGGCGCCTGGGTCGACGTGCGGCGCACCAGCAACTGTCCGAAGGACAAGGTCGCGAGCACGAAGGTGCCCAGGTACCACCAGGTCGTCCACAGCCGGGGTCCCAGCCCGACATTCCACTTCTCGAAGAGGGTCTTGTCGGTGGGAAAGGTGAAGGCGGTGGTGGCCAGCCAGGCGCCACCGGCCACCAGCGCCAGCGCCGCCAGCACGCCTCCCACGCGCCCGCGCAGGTTCACGGGTGAACCCGCACGGCTTCGAGGTGGAGGATCGAGGTGCGATCGACGCGCACGCGGAAGTAGCGGGCCGTCTGCGCTGCGAAGCTGGGCATCCACGCGGTGAAGGGCTCGGTGCGGCGGGCGACCTCGCGGAAGACCTTGCCGTCATCGCTCACCTCGACCACCAGAGGCAGGGCCAGACCCATCGCCGCGTCCTGCCGGTTAATGAGAGTGGCGCTGCTGAAGGTGGTGGGGGCCCCGAAGTCGACCTGATACCAGGGCGACGGCTCACTCAGGGTGTGGAAGGCGATGCGGGTGGGGTACTTGCCGCACTCGTTCTGCTCCGGGTGGCAGTCGGCCCACTTCGAAGAGAGCGTAAAGGGTTTGCCCTCGGCGAGATCGAGGGGCAGGGGGGGGCGCACCATCCACTGGCCCACCAGGGAAGCGACGAGGCAGGTCATCACGGCGAAGCCGGCGACCGCGAGTTGGCGCCGCCTGACGAGCTGGGCCTCGGCGACGCAGTCGACTTCCAGCGTCTCGAGGGCGCGCGCGTGGGCCTCGCGGGCGATCGCGAGCACGTGAGGCAGCTCACTGGTTGCGACCCCGTCGACGCTTTGTTCCAGCAGCAGGTTCAGGCTGCGCCGCGCATCGGCGGTTTCGGTCAGCACGGGGAGCGGCAGCGCCTGGCAGGCGAGGCGAATCGCTTCGCGCCGAATCGCGCAGATCGCGACCGGGTGAGGTAGCGGAGCAGAAGCCGCTTCCAATTGCATGCCCGCGTCCCAGAGCGCGCGCACGCCCTCGCGGACTCGGCGATGAAGGCCGTCTTCCGACGCCACCCGCGACCGGATGGCTTTCAACGAAGCATCCCAGATCATGGCTCTTCGACACCCGAACGAAGCGGCATGGGACTCATCGGAACGCGGCGAGATCGGTGGGGTTCGACGGCACCTTGAGCTCGCCCGCGATCACCTTCGCGCGGAGCGCTTCGACCTTCTCGAGGATGGCCGCCTTGTTCGCCAACTCGACGCGCACCGGGGCGTAGCCCACGCCGCCTTCCTTGAGGCCCATCGCCTGGTCACCGGCGGTGAACTTGCCGTCTTTCAAGTCGCTGCTGGCCTGCCACACCGCGAGGTCGACGCGCTTGAGCATCGAGGTGAGCACTGCGTCGGGCGCGAGGTGTGACTGGTCGCTGTCAGTGCCAATCGCATACACGTTGGTGCCCGCTGCGCGCGCTTCCTTGATCGCCTGAATGGCGCCGTTGCCGTCGCTGCCGGCGGCGTGAAAGATCACCTCGCAGCCCTTGGCGATGAGGTCGGCCGCGGCCTGCTTGCCCGCTCCCACGTTGTCGAAGCTGCCGGTGTACTGCACCAGCACCGCAGCCTTCGGGTTGGTGGTCTTCACGCCGGCCCGAAAGCCCGCTTCGAATTTCCGGATGAGGGGGATCTCCATGCCGCCGACGAAGCCGACCTTGTCCTTCGCCACCAGGCCCGCGAGCGCGCCCACCAGGAAGCTGCCTTCTTCTTCGCGGAAGACCACCGTGCGCACGTTGGGCAATGACAGCGGCGCGCCCTTCGCGTCGAGCACGGGCGAGTCGATCAGCAGGAACTTCGATTGCGGGTTCTGCTTGGCGACGGTCTCCACCGCGTTCTCCAGCATGAAGCCGGTGCCCACGGTGAGGTCCGCGCCCTG
>JAYVNA010000194.1:0-6340 GCA_043758715.1 Archangium sp. | reverse complement strand
CCACCGTCGCCACCGTTTCGAACTCCCTCGGCACGGAGGGTTTGGTGCGCGGCGCTTCGATCGGCACCACCACCATCACCGCGTCGCTGGGCCTCGTCTCTGCCTCGATGAGCATCGAGGTGATCGCGCCCCGGCTCAATCGCATCGACGTCACCGCGCCTGCGCTCAGCCTCGCCAAGGGGCGCTCGCAGCAGCTGACGGCGACGGGCGTGTACTCAGATGGCACCACGGCCGACCTCACCAGCACCGCGACGTGGGCGCCTGCGACCGGAACGGTGCTGCGGGTTTCCAGCTCGGGTTCGATGACGGCGTTGCTCGTCGGCACGGGCGCGGCCACGGCGAGCGTCGGTACGGTGGTCGGCAGCCTTGACCTGACCGTCACCGCCGCCGAGCTCGAGGGCGTGACCGTGACCCCGAGCACCACCACCCTCGCGCTGGGGCTGACCTCGACGCTGGTGGCGCGCACGACCTGGTCCGACGGCACCACGCTGGTGCCCACCAGTGGCGTCACCTGGGTTTCGTCGGATGACACCATCGCGATCGTGGTCGGCGGTCTGGTCACCACGCGCACTGAAGGCCAGGTCACCATCACCGCCAGCACCGGAGGGTTCTCTGGGACGGCGACGGTCAATGTCGGACCTCCCGCGGTGACCACGCTCACGGTGACGCCCATCAATCCTTCGCTTGCCAAGGCGCAGGTTCAACAACTTGCCGCCGAAGCGACGTACACGAACGGCGCGACGAGCACTGTGACTGGACAAGTCACGTGGTCGAGCAGCGTGCCCGCGATCGCCACGGTTTCGAGCACGGGCGAGGTGACCGCCGTTCTGGCTGGTGTCACCAACGTCACTGCAACCCTGGGCACGATCATCGGCTCGACGCAGATCACGGTCAATCGGCCCGCGCTGCAGAGTCTGACCGTCACTCCCGCGACATCGACCATCATCGCGGGCGCGAAGGTGCCCTACTCCGCGCTTGCCACCTACGTGGACAGCTCGACGGAGGTCGTCACGACTCTCGTGACCTGGTCTTCGTCGGACGGAACGGTAGCGAGCATCTCCGCCGCTGGTCTCGCGCGCGGACTCACATCGGGGTCGGTGACAATTACAGCCACGTGGAACGCGCTGAGCGGCACTGCTGATTTGACAGTGAAGGCCCCCGTGTCAATCGTCGTGAGCGGCCGGTCGATCCTCGCGAGCAGCACGGCCACCCAACTCATGGCGACCGGAACATTCGCAGACGCTTCAGTGGTCGACGTCACGTCGGTTGTGACTTGGGCGAGCAGCACCGTGGCGGGGACCTTCACCGATTCTGCGGGCGTGAGTGGAGTCATCAGCGGCGTTTCGGCTGGGACCACCTCGATCACGGCCAGCATTGGCGCGATCGTGAGCCCGGGATTCTCAGTGCAGGTGCTCGACACCAACGCGCCCTCCACAGGTCGGTGTGGAACGGGCCTGATCATCAGTCAGGTCTACGGCGGCGGTGGCAACTCCGGTGCGCCGTGGGCGACCGACTTCATCGAACTGCACAACCCGACCGTCACCGGAATCGCACTCGGCGGTCTGTCCCTTCAGTACGCCAGTGCCACGGGCTCGAGTTGGGGATCGAACATGACCTCGCTCCCGAGCATGACGCTGCCGGCAGGCGGCTACTTCCTCGTGCAGCTCGGAAACAGCGGAGGGACAGTCGCAGGGACGCCGCTCAGCAATCCCGACCACACAGCGAGCAGCATCAACATGGCCAACGCTGCTGGAAAGGTCGCGCTGGTCTCCGGCACCACGGGCTTGTCGGGAAACTGCCCGACTGCGAGCCCGAGCGTTCTCGACTTCGTGGGCTACGGAACAACAGCAGACTGCTTTGAAGGCGCTCGCGCCCCCGCCCCTTCGGCAACTTCGTCGATCGTTCGTGGCTTCGGGGCCTGCCGCGACGCGAATCAGAACAACACGGACTTCGGCATCAGCAATCCGATCGTCCCGCGAAACTCGGGCAGCACGCCGATTCTGTGCAGCTGCTTTGTGAACGGCACCGCGAGCGCGAGCGAGGTCAGCTCATGCCGGCTGCAGGCGAGCGCGAACTTCACGGCGGACGCTGGCACGGTGAGTTCCGAACTCTCGGCGCTGGTCACTCAGCTTGGCTTCACTGACGTGGCCGGCTTTGATTTGCGCATTCAGGTGCAGGTCGGCTTCGGCCCGGCCTCGGCGAACCCGATCAACACCGCCGGCTGGCGATGGTGGCCGGCACCCGGGAGCGCAGCAGGGACGACCAGCGACACCTACGCCGGCAACTTCGTCACGCCTGCCGCCGGCAACTACGCCGCCACCGCGCGCGTCACCAAGGACGGCGTGAACTGGACCGCGTGCGACCTCAATGGTGCCGGTAGTGCGATCGGTCTTGCGTTCGAGACCGGTCAACTCAGCCTGTTCACTGTGCCCTGAAGCTCAGTTCCGCACGCAGGTCGGCGACGCGTTGGTGACGGCGTCGCAGGGGTGCCACAGGCGCCCCAGTTGATTGGGGTTGAGCGAGGTCGTGGGCGTCGTGGTGCCCATGAAGTCGCCGCACGAGTTCACGGCGTTAAACCCGATGCCCACACAGATGGCGTTGCCTCCGATGTAGGGGGACACCTGCGCGATGGGGCTCGAGAAGTCCGGTGGACCGCCCGCGGACACCACACCCGGCGCGAGCTGCATCGCACTCGAGCCGCCGCCTGAGTTGTTGAACCAGCCGCTGTCGAGCATCGCGCCCTCCATGGCGAGCTGGGAGATGCGCAGCCCAAACAGCCCCGCGCTCTGCGTCGCGAGCGCGAGCGACGCCGAACAAACCGGCGCGACCTGCTGACCTCGAATGGCCACGTACACGCCACGAGGGGGGATGATTTCCGAAGGACCGAAGTTCATCCACCGGTTGGAGGTCATGGCCGAGGACGGGTTGCGGTAGGCGAAGTGGAAGCCATCGAGGCTCACCGGGCAGTTCGAGAGATTGGTCAGCTCGACGGCCTCGCCGGCCTGGCAGCTCTGCCCCGAAGTGCAGCTCCCCTCGCCGTTCACCACGTACTCGCTGATCACCACGTTCGCTGAAGTCGGAGGCGCGGGCGTCGTGCAGGCTTCGACCACCCCAACGGTCACGGCCGACGGCGCAGAGCAGCAGCTCAGATCGCTGGCCCTGCAGGCGCGCACCTCCATCTGAGTCGGCGTGCCCGGCGCAGGACCACCAGTCGCAATTCGCAGCGCGGGCCGCAGGTAGTTCTCACCTGCGTTCGCACGCGCACGCACGAACGGGTCGCCCGCCAACGTGAGCTGGTAGGTGAGCCCGCTCGGCACCGCTGGGAACTGAACGATGGGCCGGCCATCCCAGCTCGTGCCACAAGCAGTTGTGAGCGTGCTGACGGGCGGCGCGGGCGGTGAGGTGCACACGCTGGTGGAGATGGTCGTCGAGCAGCAGGTGGTCGTGCCTCCGTTGTCGCGGGCGCAGAACGCCAACGTGTAGACGCCCGCGACATCAGGCGTGAAGGTGGTCGTGGGTTGATCGATTGGCGACGGCAGCGCGATCGACCCCGCCGGCTTGATCGCGACGATCCACTGATTGAAGACGATGGTGCCGTCGAGATCGATCGCCGTGGCGCTCAGCGTGATGCCGGTACCCACCGTGCCGGTGAGCGAGCCGGCGCACAGCACCAGGGGCGGGCTGCAGATGCCGTTGTCGTCGATCGTGCCATCGCAGTCGTTGTCGATGCCGTCGCAAATGTCGGCCGTCGGAGTACCCGGCACGCAGGCCTGGGGCGCGCCCGAGACGCAGCTCGACACGGTGCGCGCGCAGGCGCCCACTCCGCAGGAGACAGGCCCCAGCCCGTTGTCATTCGCGCCATCGCAGTCGTTGTCGCGGCCGTCACACACTTCAGCGATCGGCATCCCCGGCGTGCACAGCTGTCCCGCGCCAGCCACGCACGAAGCCACGGTGCGCGCGCACTCGCCGATGCCGCAGGTGAGCGGAGCAATCGACTCGTCCACCTGGCCGTCGCAGTTGTTGTCTGCCCCATCGCAGAGCTCGGTGCTGGGAGCCCCGGGCACGCAGTCGGGCGCAGCGCCGTTCACGCAACTCGGAACGGTGCGCGCACACGCGCCTTCGCCACAGACTTGCGGCGGGAGCTCCTCGTCGATCTCCCCATCGCAGTCGTTGTCCTTCTCGTCGCAGCGCTCGGCGGTGGCCTGCGCAGGCACACACGCCTGCTCCATTCCCTCAACACACGACGAAACGGTCACCGCACATTCCCCTACTCCGCAGGTCGTGGGCGCGATGTTGTCGTCGATCTCGCTGTTGCAGTCGTCATCGAGGCCGTTGCACACCTCCGCGACCGGGTCTCCGGGGGTGCATTCCTGGCGGGTTCCGTTCGCGCAGGTGGAAAGCAGCCGTGAACAAGCGCCGATGCCGCAGCTGACGGTCGGCAGATCGTTGTCCACCACGCCGTCGCAGTCTTCATCGGTGCCGTCGCAGGTCTCCGCCCGGCAGCCCGCATCGAACGCCTGGGTGATACGCAAGCCACCACAGTCGCAGCCAGACAGAAGGACCAGACCCAGAAACACAGGCAAGAAACGCATCGGCGCAGAGCATCGTTGGCCCTCGCCCGATCAGCAATGAGGACCGGCCGAAATAGAGAGCCAGACAGGGTTCGAGGCTACGATGCGGCCATGTCCGACACTCGCAGACGGGCCGACGTGAGCAGCCGCGCCACCGCTCCCGACGCCTGGGACGCAGGGCTTTATGCAGAAAGCGAGGCGGGCCCCATCGCCGTGGGGCTGTCCGTCGAGCCGAGCGCCGTGGGCGTGATCGTCGATGCCCCCGGCATCGGGCTGCTCAAGCTCGCGTTCGATCTTCAGGCCGATGGGACCACCCGGCTCTCCCGCGCCAGCCGCAGGCTCAGCGATGGGCGTGACGCGACCCTGGTCGCGATCGATGAAGCGAAGGTGCTGCAGCTCGAGGGGGCGCTGTCCCGGCTTCAGAATACGCACGAGGAGCTGACCGGCACCCTCACCACCGAGCGCGACGAGGCACGTGATCGGGCAGCGGTGATCTCTGAAGATCGAAAGGAGCTCGCCACCGAACTGGAAGCGGTACGCGCCCAGCTCAGCTCGATCACCGTCGATCTCACGACGGAGCGCGAGCGCCGGCTCTACGTCCTCGCCGAGCGCGAGAGCGCCAGGGCTCGAATCACCGCCCTCGAAGACGCCGCGCAGCAGGCAGCTGAGGCCCGCGCCCTCGCGACCGCGACCGCCCGTGCCGAGCTGGAACGCGTGACCGGTGAGTTGGAGGCGCTGAGCAATGCTTCGGGTGACGCCTCGGCAGAGCTCATCGCAGCGCGCACCCGCATCGCGGAGCTGGAAGTCGAGCGCGACGCCGCCACTGCCGAGCTCGAAGCCGCGAAGACCGAACAAGCGCGAGTCTCGGGTGAGCTCGAGACCTCGAAGGCGGAACACGCTGCCCTCTCGAGTCAGTTCGACACCGCCACGGCCGAGCTGGAGACGCTCCGTGCCGCCTCGCCTGAGCACGCGAAGATCGCCGCCGACCTCGAGGGCGTGAAGGGTGAGCTCGACTCCTCGACGACCGAGCAGACCCGGCTCACGACTGAGCTCGAGGCGGCCACGGCCGAGCTGGCGACGCTCCGGGCGGCCTCGCCTGAGCAAGCCCGGCTCTCCGCGGAGCTCGAAGCGGCCAAGGCCGAAGTCGAGACGCTGCGAGCCGCCTCTACCGAACTCGAAGCGGCGAAAGCCGAACTCGAGACACTCGGAGCCGCCTCCACCGAGCTCGAAGCGGCGAAGGCCGAACTCGAGACGCTCCGGTCCGCCTCACTCGAGCAGGCCACGCTTTCCACCGAACTCGAGACCGCCAAAGCCGAGCTCGAGACCCTGCGCGCAGCACAGACCGAGCACTCGCGGCTTGCTGCTGAGTTCGAGACCGCGACCGCCGAGCTCGAAGCGTTGCGCGCGGGCGCGAGCGATCAGTCGCAGCTCGCCGCCGACCTCGAGACCGCGACCGCGGAGCAGGCCCGTCTCGTGGCCGAGCTCGAGGCCCTGCGCGCCGGGGCGACCGAACTCGAGCAGATGCGGTCCGCAGCCACCGAGCTCGCCGAAGTTCGCGCAAGCCTCGAAGCCGAGCTCGGCCGCCGGGAGGAATCGCTGAGCATGGCGGTCGCCCGGGGCGACGCGTTGCAAAGCCAGCTCGCCGCCGCCGAAGCCCGCATGGGGGCCGAGGCCGCCGCCACTCGGGAAGCACGCGAAGTGGCCCTCAAGCTCAAGACCGAGCGCGACGAAGCGCGCACCCTGGCCCGCCAACTCCACGCCAAGGCGGC
>JAYVNA010000193.1:0-1978 GCA_043758715.1 Archangium sp. | reverse complement strand
CGGGGATCTGCGGTCAGTGCAAGACCCAGCTGGTTTCGGGTCGCGTCACCATGGACGTGCAGGACGCGCTCACCGCGGCAGATCGCTCGCGCGGGGTCATTCTGGCTTGTCAGGCGCGTGCGACGCGGGACCTCGAGATCGACGCCTGAGGGGGCACGGAGTCGGCAGCCCCCCGGTCCATGAGGAACATCCCCCCCGCGGCCCCGACATCTGGAGGGCGACAGAGAGTGCGGCCACGTTACCTCTCCGTTAGCTAGACGTTCTTCGATGCGCTTACGCGTCGGGGCTGAGCATCGGCTCGAAGCGCGCCTTGTGGGTCGCCTTGTGAAAGGCATCTTCAGCCGAGATCTTTTTCTCAGTGGCCAGCTTGAAGAGCACGTCGTCCATCACCTGCATGCCCTGCCCCTTTCCCTGCTGAATGATCGAGCTGATCATCGGCGTATTCCCTTCGCGGATCACGTTGGGGAGGCCGGGGGTCTTGAGCAGAATCTCGTGCACCGCCACCCGCCCCGCCCCATCAGGCGTCTTGAGCAGCAGCTGCGAGACGACCGCGGCCAGCGACTCCGAGAGCATGGTGCGCACCTGCTGCTGCTGATCGGTAGGGAAGGCGTCGATCACGCGATCGATGGTCTTGGGCGCGCTGTTGGTGTGCAGGGTGCCGAAGACGAGCACCCCCATCTCGGCCGCGGTGATCGCCAGCGAGATGGTCTCCATGTCGCGCATTTCGCCGACCAGGATGACGCCGGGATCCTGCCGAATGGCGCTGCGCAGGGCGTTGGCGAAGCTCTTGGTGTCGACGCCCACTTCGCGCTGCGAGAGCGTCGACCTCTTGTTCACGTGAACGAACTCGACCGGGTCTTCGATGGTGATGATGTGCCGGGCGCTGGCGCTGTTCACCTGGTCGATGATCGCCGCCAGGGTGGTCGACTTGCCCGAGCCCGTGGGGCCGGTCACCAGCACCAGCCCCTGCTCGAGGTTCGCCAGCGCCGCCAACGCGGCCGGGGCCTTGAGCTCTTCCAGGGTACGAATGCGCTCGGGAATGATGCGGAAGACCGCGCCGGCGCCGTGTTCCTGGTTGAAGAAGTTGGCGCGAAAGCGGGCCAGCCCGGGAATCGCGTAGGCGAAGTCGAGATCGAGGTTGCTGTTGTAGTGCGCCCACTGCTTCTCGCTGGTGAGCTCCTGCAGGTGCGCGCGCAGGTTCTCGTTGGTGAAGACCGGCCAGTCGGCCACCGGCGCGACCACGCCGTGGCGGCGCAGGTGCGGCGGAATGCCGGCAGCGAGGTGCAGGTCGGAAGCGCCCTGGTCCTTGAGGATCTTGAAGAGTGCGTCGAGGCGAGCCATGGGAGTTTCCTCTTCAGACGAAGCGCTTGGGGTCTTCAGCGAAGCGGCGGGCCGTCTCTTTGCTGACCTGGCCCGTCTTCACCAGGTCGGCGATCGAGTCGTCGAGCAAGGTCATGCCTTCGCTGCGCCCCGTCTGCATCACGGAGCGAATCTGGAAGGTCTTCTCTTCGCGAATGAGGTTGCTGACGGCCGCCTTCACGTAGAGCACCTCGAGGGCCGGCACCCGCCGCGCGCCATCGACCGTGGGAATGAGGCGCTGCGAGACGACCGCGCGCAACGACTCCGAGACCATCGCGCGAATCTGCGATTGCTGCTTGGGGGGGAAGACGTCGAGCACGCGGTTGATGGTGCGAATGGCGTTGTTGGTGTGCAGCGTGCCGAGCACCAGATGACCCGTCTCGGCCGCGGTGATCGCCAGCGAGATGGTCTCGAGATCGCGCAGCTCGCCGATCACGATGATGTCGGGGTCTTCACGGAGCGCGGCGCGCAGGGCGTTGGCGAAGGACCTGGTGTGCTTGCCCGCCTGCCGCTGGTTCACGATGCACTTCTTCTTCGCGTAGACGTACTCGATCGGGTCTTCGACGGTGATGATGTGGTCCTGTCGAGACTCGTTGAGCATGTTGACGATCGCCGCGAG
>JAYVNA010000192.1:0-1979 GCA_043758715.1 Archangium sp. | reverse complement strand
GGCCCTTGCGGCTGTCGCGGTCGAAGCACAACGCGATGTGGGTGGGTTTCCGCTCGCGCAGCAGCTTGAGCATCATGCGGGTGAAGCCGAGCACGGCGTGCGTGGGCTGGCCCTTCGAGGTCGTGAGCGGCGGGAGCGCGTGGTACGCGCGAAAAATGATCCCCGAGGCGTCGACCAGGGTCACCGTCTTCGGGCCTTCGGGCACCGGCGCTGGCGCGGCCCTGGGGGCCTGAGGAGCGCCCTGCTCTGCCAACCCGAACAAGTCACCCTGCGTCGCCATGGGCGCCACAGGTAGCAGGCACCCCACAGACAGACAACGAGTCACTCGGCTACGGGGGCGGCCCGCAGTCGCCGGTCGCCATGCTCTCGACGATCTTTTCCTTGAAGCCGTCGCCGTCGACCGCGAAGTCCATCGCGGCCTTCAGCTGCTCGCAGGTGTCGCCGCGCTCGAAAGCATCAGCTGCTCGGGGAGTGCAGACGTTGGTCGCCGCCTTGAGCAGGTCGATGTTGCTGCGGCTGAACTTGAGACCGAGCTTCCACACCCGGCAGGCGGCGCGGAAGTCCTTCCGGTCGGCCAGCGCCTTGCCCTTCTCGTAGCTCTGAGAGGACATGGTCTCGACGATCGACTTGCGGATGAACGACACCCGCTTGTCGAGCTCCTTCTTCTTCTCGTCGGCGGTCATCGTGGCGGCCCGATCACCGAGCACCAGGCGCTCGTCGACGGCCATCGCCTTGAGGAAGGGAGCTTCGGCCTTTTCCGGGCGATCGTTGGTGATCTCGGTGGTGCCGTTTTCGTAGAGGTTGATGGCGTTGTTGATGTCGAGGAGCAGCGCCCGCGCGGCCTCGTGGTACTGCGACTTTTCGATCTTCTCGCCGATCTTCTGCAGCGGCACCGGCGCCGACTGGAAGTCACCCGCGAAGTAGAGCACCAGGGCGCGGCCCATCTCTGGCTCCGGGTAACGCTTGGCGAGCTCTTCCTTGGCCAGCTTGCCCGGGTCAGGCGGGGGCGGCGGCGGGCGGAAGGCGACGATCTCGGGGCACAGCCACATCGGGTCGCCGGGCCGGGCCACCTTCTCGCGGGCCTTGAGGAAGTTGATGTACAGCGGGTCTTTGGGCCGCCACTCGGTCTTGGGGTTGATCGCTCCGTCGAGCTTCATCTTCATCAGCGCCGGCGGGTACAACTCGGCCGGGTCTTGCGACTGGCAGGCGAGGCGCGAGTAGAGCTCGCAGCGCTTGAAGGCGAGGTCCCACTTGGCGTTCGACGCGTACGACTTGCAGTCGGCGCTCGCCCGCTTCTTCACCTCGGTGAGCGGTTCTTTTGCCACGCTGAGCGAGCGCAGCAGGTAGCTCTCGCAGTTTTTCCCGATCTTCGAGAACGAATCGAGTGCGCCCTCGAGTTGGCCACCGGCGATCTGTTCCTTAGCGGCGTTGAAGTTCTGCTCGCACACCTTGAGCACCGAGATGCGCTTCACCAGGGTGTTCGCTTCCTGGTGAATGGGCTCGAGCTCGATCACCTTCTGGCAGGCGGCATCGGCGCGGGCCCAGTCGATCATGCCGGCCTCGCTGTTGGAATACGTGCGGCACTCCGCCAGGTATTCCTCGATCTGCTCAGCCGGGTCCTTCGCGATCACGGGCTGCTTGGGCCGCTTGGTGCCGCCGCCGATCAGCTGAGGCTGGTTGTCGATGGGGTCTGGCGGGGCGGTGAAGGCCTTGACCAGCACCAGCAGGAACAACACGCCCACCACGCTGCTGGCGCCGATGATCAGCTTCTTCTTCTTCGGGTCGAGGCCGGGGCCTCCCGATTCTGAAGTGCTGCCGTCGAGGCTTTCGCTGGGGCGTGGGCTGCGCGAAGGGCGTGAGGGGGCTTCGGCGGCGCCGCGGCGGGCGATGGGCGCGCGCGGGCCAGAGGCACCGCCCGTCTCGAACATCACCTCGACCACCCCGAACTGAATGATGTCGCCGGCCGCCAGAATGGTGTC
>JAYVNA010000191.1:0-6371 GCA_043758715.1 Archangium sp. | reverse complement strand
AAGTCGTCGCGGCGCTTCGGCTTATGCCGCGCGCGGCAGCGAGTTCTCCTCGGTGGAGCCAGCGGAACACGGCATTACCGGGAGGGCGGCATAATGCCTCTAATGCCGAGCGCGGCATTAGCGCCACACCACGGCAACTCTGCTGCTCAAGCTGGGCACTCCGCTCGCGATGGTGCAGCGCCTGGTCGGCCACGCCGACCCGGCGATCACCACCGAGGTCTACGGACACCTCGAAGCGGAAGACGTGCGGCCGCACCTCGAGCGCCTCGACTTCTCATTCCCTGAGGCCGTGGCCGATGTGCTCCCGCTCGCCGCGAACGGCCCGCATGGTGCGCCGGTGGTGCGCGTGGTGACCGAGAGCAGCTCTCGCGCACGTCTCGAGGGCGGCAATCCTGAGGCACCTCAAGCGCTTGCGCGGCTCTCGGAGAATACAAAGAACAAGGGCCCGGTCCCCCGACCGAGCCCTTGCGGTGATGCATGCTGCGACTGCGACTACAACTTTCTCAGGCCGCCTTGACGTTCTGCGCCTGAAGACCCTTCGGGCCCTTGGTCAGATCGAACACGACCTTCTGCCCTTCAGCGAGCGTGCGAAAGCCGTCCATCTGGATCGAGGTGTGGTGGCAGAAAACGTCTTCGCCCCCCCCGTCCTGAACGATGAAACCAAAGCCCTTCGAATCGTTGAACCACTTCACAGTACCGGTAGCCATGCGCGCTCTTTCTTAAGTACCCGTCTGTAAGAACACCGACGGGACCCCCCGCACTTCCAAAGCCGGAAGGCAGAGCGAGACTTAGCTGTTTCGATTTCGCGCTGACAATGGCCCCCCTGATGATCAGGAGCGAAGCGTCAACGTTCGTCAGATCTCCATCAGAATTCGCTCGGGCGCTTCCAGACAATCTTTGATGCGAACCAGGAACTGCACGGCTTCCCGGCCGTCGATGAGCCGGTGATCGTACGAGAGCGCCAGGTACATCATGGGGCGGGCGACGATCTGACCATCACGCACCACCGCGCGTTCCTGGATGTTGTGCATGCCCAGGATGCCGGTCTGCGGCGGGTTCAAGATGGGCGTCGAGAGCATCGAGCCGAAGATGCCGCCGTTGCTGATGGTGAAGGTGCCGCCCTGGAGATCGCTGAGCTGCAGCTTGTCGCCCTTCGCGCGCACGCCGAAGTCGGAGATGGTCTTTTCGAGCTCGGCCATCGACTTCTGATCAGCGTCGCGGATCACCGGAACGACGAGGCCACGGTTGCCAGAGACCGCCACGCCGACGTCGTAATAGTGGTGGAAGACCACCTCGTCGCCTTCGAGGAACGCGTTGACGGCGGGGAAGGTGCGCAGCGCTTCGATCGCGGCCTTCACGAAGAAGCTCATGAAGCCCAGCTTCACGCCGTGCTTCTTCTCGAAGCGCTCGCCGAATTCCTTTCGCAGCCGCATGACGTTGGTCATGTCGACTTCGTTGAAGGTCGTGAGGATCGCGGCGGTCGACTGGGCCTGCAGCAATCGCTCGGCGACGCGCTTGCGCAGCGGCGTCATCTTCACCCGCTCTTCGCCGCGGGGGCCTGTGGGGGTGTTGAGCGGAGTGGAAGCAGGCCTGGCCGAAGCGCCTTCGGCGGCCTTGAGCACGTCTTCCTTCATCACCCGGCCCTGCACGCCCGAGCCCTGAATGCTGGTGGGGTCGATGCCCTTGTCGGCGGCCATGGCGCGCGCGACCGGGGTGATCGAGGGGCCGTTGCCCGTCGTGGTGACCGGAGCAGGCAGCGCCGCCACCGGAGCGACCGGTTTGGGCGCGGAGGAAGCGGTCTTCGACGAATCGATGGTGCCGAGCACGTCACCGATCTTCACCTTGGCGCCTTCGGCGACCATGAGCTTGTCGATCACGCCGGCGCTGGCAGCCTGCACGTCGATGGTGACCTTGTCGGTCTCCAGCACCGCGATCGGCTCGTCCATGGCGACGGCGTCACCGACCTTCTTGTGAAACTTGCCGATGATGGCTTCGGTGATCGACTCGCCCAGCGTGGGAACCTTGATCTCGACTGATGACATGTGCGGTGCGGCCTTTCAGGACGACAGGGCTTCTTCGACGAGCAGCTTCTGCTCGTACTTGTGCGAAGAGGAGAATCCGGTGGCGGGGCTGGCGCTCTCGGGACGCCCCACGTACTTGAACTTCGGGGCGCGTGGCAGCTCGGCGATCATGCCCATCAAAGGCTCGAGCAGATACCGCCAGGCGCCGGCGTTCCGGGGCTCTTCCTGAACCCAGAAGAACTCCTTGAGCGCGGGATAGCTCTGGAGCACCGCCTTCAGCTCGGCCTCCGGGAGCGGATAGAGCTGCTCGAGCCGCACGATGGCGACGTGGTGAGCCTTCGCCTTGGCGCGCTCCTCGATGAGATCGAAGTAGACCTTGCCGCTGCACAGCAGCAGGCGCGTCACCTTGCCCGGCTCGATGGCGGCGCTGGTGTCGCCAATCACCCGCAGGAACGTGCCCTGGGTGAAGTCGCTCCAGGGGCTCGAGGCTTCGGTCAGACGCAGCAGGCTCTTGGGCGTCATCACCACCAGCGGCTTGCGAATCGCGCGCAGCACCTGGCGGCGCAGCAGATGGAAGATCTGCGCGCTGTTGGTGGGGTAGCAGACCTGAATGTTGTCTTCGGCGGCGAGCTCGAGGAAGCGCTCGAGGCGGGCGCTCGAGTGTTCTGGCCCCTGGCCCTCGTAGCCATGCGGCAACAGCAGCGTGAGCGCGCTCATGCGCTTCCACTTGTCTTCGCTGGCCGCGAGGAACTGATCGATGATCACCTGCGCGTTGTTGGCGAAGTCGCCGAACTGCGCTTCCCACGCGACCAGCGCCTCGGGGCAATCGAGCGAGTAGCCGTACTCGAAGCCCACGCAGGCCATCTCCGAGAGCGGGCTGTTCACCACGGTGGCGCGGGAACCGCC
The DNA here is from genome assembly GCA_043758715.1 of Archangium sp. Lineage (GTDB taxonomy): Bacteria > Myxococcota > Myxococcia > Myxococcales > Myxococcaceae > Archangium_A. The sequence continues at coordinate 3,444 of JAYVNA010000191.1, read as the reverse complement.
GAGCTCACCTAAGGGGAAGGCGGTCTTGCCGGTCTTCTGATCGTGCAGCACGGCCTGGCGGTGGGCGAATGTGCCGCGCTCGGTGTCCTGGCCGGTGATGCGAATGCGAAAGCCGTCGGCGAGCAGGGTGGCGTAGGCGAGGTTTTCGCCGGTGCCCCAGTCGACAGGCTCTGAGTCTTCGAGCATGCGCATGCGCTTGTCGATCACGCCCTTCTGCACGTTGGGGTGCAGGGTGAAGCCCTCGGGCGTCTTCGCGAGCGGCGCGAGCAGCTTCTTCAAACGTTCCAACGGAAGGCCGGTGGTGACCTGCGGCGTCTCGCGATCGGACCCGCCCTTGTAACGCGCCCACACGCCGTTCAAGTGATCAGGGTCTTTCACCAGGCTCTGGCTGCGCGACTTGGCGAACGCCTCGGCATACGCCGCAACGCTGTCGTCGTGCATCTTCTGGGAATCGGCGCCGCTCATGCGGTTCTTCGCGGTGAGTTCTTCGGCGTACAGCGCGCGCACCGTTTTGCGGTTGGTGATCAGCTCGTACATCTTGGGCTGGGTGAAGCGGGGCTCGTCGCCCTCGTTGTGGCCGTACTTGCGGTAGCAGACGAGATCGATCACCACGTCGGTGTTGAACTTCTGGCGGTACTCGGTGGCGACCCGCATCACGTGCACGCACGCTTCCGGATCATCTCCGTTCACGTGGAAGATCGGGATGTCGAGCATCTGCGCCTGGCCGGTGCAGTAGAGCGGGGTGCGGCCCTGCGCGGCCTCGGTGGTGTAGCCAATCTGGTTGTTGATGATGAGGTGAATGGTGCCGCCGGTGTCGTAGTCGGCGAGGCCGCTCAGGTTGAGCGTCTCGGCGATCAGGCCCTGGCCGGAGAACGCCGCATCGCCGTGAATCACGAACGGCACCACGCTCTGCTTGGCGGCGAGCCCACCACCCATGCGGTCTTGCTTGGCGCGCACGCGGCCTTCGACCACCGGGTGCACGAAGCCCAGGTGCGAGGGGTTGAAGGCCATCGTCAGGTGCACCGTATTGCCGGCACGCGTGGTGAGGTCCTTCGAGTACCCCATGTGGTACTTCACGTCGTGACGGTTCAAGTACTGCTTGGGGTCGGTGGGGCCGGCGATCTCGCTGAAGATCTCCTCGGCCGGCTTGCCCATGATGTTGGTGAGCACGTTCAGGCGGCCGCGGTGGGCCATGCCGAACACCACTTCTTTCACGCCCAGCGAGCCGCCCAGCTCGAGGAATTCCTGAATCATCGCCAGCTGCACCTCGCCGCCCTCGGCAGAGAAACGCTTCTGGCCCTGGAACTTCGCGTGAATGGTGGTCTCGAAGGTCTCCGCATCGGTGAGCTTCTTCAAGATGCGCGTCTGCTCTTCGAGCGTGAAGTCGGTGGTGTTCTCGCACGACTCCATGCGGTGCAGCAGCCAGCGCCGCCGGTTGGAGTCGTACATCTGCACGAACTCCACCCCGATGTGCTGCGTGTACGTGCGGCGCACGCGCTCGAGTACGCGCTTGAGGGGCACCCGCGGTTCGCTGAAGGTGTCGAGCGGCGAGACCTGGGCCTCGAGCTCCTTGGCGTTGAAGTGGTCCTTCGAGGTGAGGCCGAGGTCAGCGACGTGTTCGAGCTGCGGGCGCGGGGTGCCGAGCGGATCGAGCTGGGCCAGCAGGTGACCGCGCAGGCGGAAGGCGATGATCGTTTGATCGACCTTCGACTGCAGCGTCATGTCGTCGGCCGACTTCGCCGCGCCATTCCCGTTGACGCCGTTGGTGCGCTTCGGGGCGGGAAGCGTCAGGCCGTCGATGATGAGGGGTTTTCCTTCGCGCTGGAGCGTGCTGAAGAGGTCTCTCCAGCTGGTCTCGACGCTTGAAGGGTCGGCCAGAAAACGGGAGTACAGCGCTTCGATGAAATCGATGTTCGCGCCGGTGAGGAAGGAGTCGGACAGAGTCGACATGGCTGGATTCTTTTATTCGGAGGCGAAGGGCCGCTCCATGATTCGTTTTTGTATTCTGTTGGCGCTGCTGGCGCCGCTGTTCGTGTGGGCAGATTCACCGCCCCCCATGCCGCCGCCGTCTGCGGGCGACCTGTCCCCCCCCCCGCCGCCGCCTCCTCCGGCCAACGGCGTTCCGCAGTTCTCGACGGGCGGCTTCACCCTTCAACTGCAGTACGGCCCGGGCTACTGGTCGGTCGATACCACCGCGCTCGGCGCTGACGCCGGGAAGGACGGGCTGATGGTGGGTCCCCAGCGCGCCGGGCTGTTCACCGGCATGTTGAACGACCCCAAGCACACGCCCAGTCACGCCATTTCGCTGAGCATGGCCTACAACATTCTCGGGCACGTCTCGATCGGGGCCGACCTCACCGCGACGGGTTGGAACGTGTTCGACGCCTCGCGGGGCGGGGCCGGCTTCGTGATCGGCAAGATCGCCTGGCACCCGCTCGAGCTGTTCTTCATGCAGAAGGAGAAGCGGCCGGTCGGCATCGACTTCAACACCTTCTTCGGGGTCGGCTACGGCATCGTGGGCGGCGCGACGGCGGTGGCGGGGAACCCGGTGGGAATGGACGGGTTGCTCTTCGAGTGGGGCACGAACGTCGATTATTTCTTCGCCCGCTACTTCGGCCTGGGGCTGTTCGTGCGCGGCGTGTTCTTGAACTGGGACAAGTTCTATCTCGACTTCAACAACCGCGACGTGCCGGGCAACACCATTCCGCTCGCGAAGCCGCTCGGCGGCTCGTTCTGGACCTTCGGCATTTCGATGACGTTCCGCGCGGGCGAGTGAGCTAGACGAAGGGCCATGCTCCTCCAGGGAAAGAAGCTCCTCATCACGGGCGTGCTCACGCCGCAGTCGATCGCCTTCTCCGTCGCCGAGCTCGCGCAGCAGCAGGGCGCCGAGGTCATTCTCACCAGCTTCGGCCGCCCGATGTCGCTCACGCAGCGCACCGCGAGGAAGCTGAACCCGGTGCCTGAGGTGCTCGAGCTCGACGTGACCAACGCGGCGCACTTTCCCGCGCTGCACGACGCGGTGAAGGCGAAGTGGGGCCGCCTCGACGGCGTGCTGCACGCGATCGCCTTCGCGCCCGAAGAGGCGCTGGGCGGCAAGTTCCTCACCACGCCCTGGGAAGCCGTCCAGACCGCGTTTCACGTCTCGGCGTTCTCGCTCAAGCAGCTGGCGGCCTCGATGGCGCCGCTGTTCGACAAGGGCGGCGGCATCGTCACCCTCGACTTCGACAACAGCACCCAGGCCTGGCCGCTCTACGACTGGATGGGCGTGTGCAAGGCGAGCCTCGAGGCGATCGTTCGCTACCTCGCGCGTGATCTGGGCTCCAAGAAGATCCGCGTGAACTCGTTGGCCGCCGGCCCCATCGCGACCATCGCGGCCAAGGGCATTCCGGGCTTCAAGTACCTCGAGAACACCTGGGGCGCGCAGGCGCCGCTGGGGTGGGACGC
>JAYVNA010000190.1:0-1982 GCA_043758715.1 Archangium sp. | reverse complement strand
TCTCGGGGTTCGTGCCGTTCCTCGGCGCGGGCGTGGGCTCACTGGTCGCAGGAACCTTTCTGGTGACGAGCAACACCGAGCTCGGCCGGAATGCGGGCTGGGTGAACATCGGGTTCGGCGCGCTCGAGGTGATTGCGGGGCTGTACTTCGCGCTGAGCTCCTACGGGAAGGAGCGAGCGCTGGACGCAGCGCTCACCACGAACCCCGTCGAATTTGCCCGGCTCGAACGCGAGCGGGTGGCGCGGATCACCTCGCGCTTTCAGCCCATCTTGCTGGCGGTCGAGGCGGCCATCAGCGCAGGCGGCGGCGTGATGATGGGCGTCGGCGCGCTGCAGCGGAATGACACCATGCTGGGCCTCGGCATCGGCTTCGCGGTGCAAGGGCTGGTGATGTTCCTGCTGGACTGGGCGGTGCTCGATCGCGCGAGCGCGTACTCGACGGCGCTCTCGATGTTTCGTCCCCAGTAAGGCTCAGAGTTTCAGCCGCTTCATCATCGTGCGCACGGTGCCGCCGGGGTCCTTCGCGGTCCCGCGCCCGACTTCACCAAGCAGCCGCGCCGCCTCCGCCGCGTTGCCCTGCGACCGCCGGAGCGCGATCTCCAATGCCCGTCGCTCGAGCTTCTCGACTTCCCGCCGCAGGTTGAACGCGCCCGAGGCCAGCCGCGCCTCGAGGCCGTCATCCCCTCCCTGCTCTTCCACCGCGGCCCACAACCTTCGCGGCAGATCAGAGACCAGCAACGCATCACCCGTGCGCTTGCTCACCAAGGCTCCGAACACCACGTTGCGCAGCTCACGAATGTTGCCCGGCCACGGGTAGGCCCGCAGCAGCTCGAGGGCCTCAGGGGTCAACTGCGTCACCCGCCCCCGCTTCGCCGCCAACGGGTCCTCTCCATAGAACCGATCGACCAGCTGCTTCACGAGCAACGGAAGATCCTCGAGTCGATCCCTCAACGGCGGCAACGTCACCTGCACCGTCGACAAGCGCTCGAACAGATCGGCCCCGAACTCGCCGCGGGCGATGAGCCGCTTCAGGTCACGATTGGTCGCCGCCACCACGCGGAAGTCGACCTTGCGCCACTCGTTCTCACCCAGCCGCGAGATGACCCGGTCTTCGAGCACGCGCAGCAGCTTGTTCTGCAGCACCATCGGGGTGTCGTCGATCTCATCGAGAAACACCGTGCCGCCCTCGCCCGCGGTCAGCTGCCCGTCGTAGTCGCGGGTCGCTCCGGAGAACGCGCCGCGCACGTAGCCGAACAACTCGCCTTCCATCAGCTCGTTGGGAATCGCCGAGCAGTTGATCGGCACGAACGTGCGCGCTCGCCGCACGGACCATTGATGAATCAGCCGCGAAGCGACTTCCTTGCCGGTGCCGGTCTCACCCATCAGCAACACCGGCATCGAGGTCTGCGCGGCCTGGTGCAGCTTGCGCAGCAGCGCCTTGGCCGCAGCGCTCTCGGTCACGAAGTCCTTCACCGCGGGCAGCGGGGGCTCGAGCGTGAGCGTCTCCTCGAGACGGGACAGCAGCCGCTGCTCCCAGCCCTTCTCGACCATCAACACGTCGAGGGCGCCCTGGTCGACCGCGGCCTGCAGCAGCTTGAGCGAAGGCTTCTCGCCGCACAGCCACACCCAGGCCTCGCCGCGCACCTCGGGCAACTGGGCGCGCGCCGTGCGCACCACCTGCACGCCGGTGGCGCCCGCGACCCAACCCTTCGAGGCCAACAGCGCCGCGACGCTCTTCAGCCCATCACCCTTCCACTGGAAGCTCGGCATGGCAGCGAATTGAACACCGCCTCACCGCGAATGGAATCGCGCAGAAACTCAGGCCGTCGCGGGCCGCGTCTTCGCGCGCATCCACTTGGTGTGCGCCGCCTGCCATTCCTTGCTGCGCTGACCGGGGTGCGAGAGCGGAAGCCAGGTGACCGACTTCCCACCGATCAACACGGTGGTCTCGGTGCCGTAGTCCTTGTTGGGCTTGAGCAGCTC
>JAYVNA010000189.1:0-6394 GCA_043758715.1 Archangium sp. | reverse complement strand
AGACCGTCGAGGAGATCCGCAACGCGCTCGAGGACGCGGTGGTGACGCTGGGCAGTCCGCGCCCGCGCGGCTCCCGCGAGATGCCGGCGTTCGTGCCCAGCACCTCTGGCTCGCAGCCCGCGCTGCCGCCGATGTTCTCGCGGACGCCGAACTCGGGCCCGGTGGCGCCCTCTCCGTACACGCCCAGCGGGGAACCGTGGGTGCAGCCGCGCTCGAAGATCGGGCTGTGGATCGGGCTGGTGGTGCTGCTCGGCCTGTTGGGGGCCGGCGGGACGTACGTGCTGACGCGGCCTGCGCCGATGGTGCTCGAGCCTGAGGTGGCCGCGGTCGACCCGCCGACGTTGATGGAGATGGTCGATGCGGCGGTGATCACCGGGGTGGAGATCGACGCTGGCGTGATGGGCCAAGTCGCCGAGGTCGATGCGGGCGTCGATGAGGAAGTCGATGCGGGCACCGAGTTGGTGAACGTCGTTCCCAAGGGCAAGCGGGACCCGCCGCCCGCTGCGCCGAGCGCGAAGCAGCTCAAAGACCGCATCGCCCGGCTCACCGCGCGCGCGAAGAAAAAGCAGGACCTCGACCCCACCGCGTTGCAGTTTCTCGGGCGGTACCGCATCGAAGCGGCTGCGGCTGACTCCGCGCAACGCCGGTCGAAGCTCGATAAGGCGCTGTCTGATTGGGAACGCAATTTCCTCAAGAAATGAAGGCTCGAGCTGGGCCCGAGGACTCCGGTTGCCTCCGCGCCGGCCTTGGGCTGAGGTCCGCCTCGCGTGACTGACCCTTCTTCAAGCTGGTTCGTCTACGAACACACGGTCGAGGGCCTCTTCTTCAAGGCACTCCAGAGCCGGATCACGCCCCCGATGGCAGAGCAGCTCAAGGCCCTGGGCATCGACCTCAAGGGAAAGCCGAAGGGCGTTCCGCATGCACAGTGGGTGCAGGCGCTCCACCTCGCCGCCACCGAGTTGTTCGAGGGCCCGCTTGATCAGAGATTCCGCAAGCTGGGCAACGCCGTGATGCTGCGCCACGAAGACACCGCCATGGGCAAGGCCGTCATCACCGTGATGCGCCTGATGGGACCCCGGCGCCTGCTCGGCCGCATCAACAGCACCCTGCGCAGCGGCAACAATTACATCCAGGCCTCGCTCGCGCCCACCGGCCCCACCACGTGGGAAGGCGCGGTCAACGAGTGCAACGGCAACCCGGAATACATCGCAGGCGTCATCGAGCAGGGGTTGATCATCTCAGGAGCGAAGGAAGTGAAGGTCGAAGTGTCCGGGTTCGACGGGCACTCGGCGAACTTCAAGCTCAGCTGGAACTGACGCGTCGCAAGCTCGGTGCTGGAGCGCACCGAAGCGCCCCAGCCGCGAGGTTTGCGCCACCTCCCCGACATTCGCTGGCATTTTTCAATGTGCTGTTGAGGAGCCGCGCTATGTAGCGGCCCATGAAGACCTCCACTCGCTTGACCCTTCTCTCGCTGGTCGTCGTCTCCTCACTCGCGTTCGCCGATGAGTCTGTGGGTGGTGGCGAAGGCATGCGCCGCTCGGGCTATCTGCTCGACGCCTCGCCGCACGAGCGCAACATGTCGCTGGCCGTGCACGCCGTGATTCCCTACGGCTACATCGGGCTCGGCTACTTCCCCATCGGTGTGGGCGGCGTCTTCTACATTCCCCTCGTGAAGGACGGCTTCATCTCGCCGGTCAACGACGAGTTCGGCATCGACTTCGGCGCCGACGTCGTCTTCTTCCCCGGGTTCGGCGGCAGCTCGCTCGCGTTCTGGATTCCCGTCTCGGCGCTGTGGACCTTCCACTTCACCGACACCTTCTCGGCCTACGCCAAGGTCGGCGTCGCGCTGCGCATCTGGCCTGGCTACATCAACGCCGTGTACCCGGACTTCACCACCGCGCTCGGCCTGAACTGGATGTTCGCCAAGAGCATCGGCCTGCGCGCCGAGCTCGGCTACCCCGGCATCAAGGTCGGCATCCTCTTCAAGTTCTGAAGGGGGGCGCGAGGCCTTAAGCTCGACCGGCGATGACCAGCCGGCAAATCGAGATGACGTGGCGCTGCACCAGCTGCAGCGCGAAGAACCTCGGGCGCTTCAAGGGCTGTCAGACCTGCAACAATCCCAAGGACGGCTCCGAAGAATACGAGATGCCGGAGGACCCCTCGAAGGCGGCCTCCGTCACCGAGGCTTCCCTCGTGCGCATGGCGCTCGCGGGGCCGAACTGGCGCTGCGCGTACTGCGGCTCTGATCAACGCCGCGACGACCGGGGCTGTGCGAGCTGCGGTGCCTCCGCACTGGAGGGCACCGAGGTGCCCGATGCCGCGGCCCCCCCTGACGACGAGCTCGAAGAGCCCCCGGAACGAAACGTCGCCCGCTGGGTGTTCGGCGCTGCCGCGGCGCTGGTGGCGCTGATCGTCTTCGGTGCGTTCCTCTCGTGGAACCAGCGCCGCCCCAAAGACTTCGAGGCCCACGTCACCGACGTCTATTGGAGCCGCGTCATCGAGGTTCAGCGCTACCAGGCGCAGAGCCACGAGGGCTTCAAGGAGAACCTTCCCGAAGGCGCGCTCGAGGTGAAGTCGCTGGGCCAGCGCGAGCACCACCAGGAACAGGTGTTCGATCACAACGAAGACGAGCGCTACTCGGTCGAAGTGCCCGACGGCTACCGCACCGAGACGTACAGCGAACGCGAGGCCTGCGGAGAGACCTGCAGCGGCTCGGAAGAGAAGTGCAGCGAGAAGTGCACCAGCAACAAGAACGGCTTCGCCACCTGCAAGACCACCTGCACCGGCGGAGGGCGCAGCTGCAGCACCAAATACTGCGACCGGCAACGCACCCGGCAAATCGCAAAAACGCGCTCCGAGTCGCGCACCCGGGTGGTGGCGCGCTACCGCAGCGAGCCCCGCTACGCCGAGGCCTTCTCCTGGGTGAGCTGGGAATGGGTGCCCGCTCGCAGCGTGCGGGCCGAAGGCACCGACGTCACCGCCCACTGGCCCGACGCCAAGCTCAACGTGGGTCTCGCCCCGGGCGAAAAAGAGCGCGAGGCGCGCGCCGAAAAATACCGCGTCACCCTCGGGTGGGACGAGACGAAAAACTTCATCATCCACACCGAGGAAGAGGCGGTCTTCACCCGGTACGCGCCCGGTACCCAACACACCCTGCACACGGAAGACGGCGCCTTCCTCCTCGATGGCGCACCGGTTCCTTCATCACCTTGACGCTTTCCTGAGCTGAACCTGCTCAGTTGATGGTCGGCACGCACGCCACCCCGCCATCGGGCCCCACGTCACACGCCGCCAGCGGGAACTCGCAACACGGTCCACCCGAGGTCTGACTGCACGCCGCACCCGTCGCGATGCACGCGGGCGTGCCGGCGTCGACGCTGCCCGGCGGCAGACACTGGAAGACGAGCTCGCTGGGTGACTGGCAGGTATTGCTGCCGCAGCAGGTACTGTTGCCCGTGCACGCCTGCCCCTGTCCGACGCACGGCACACCGGCGTCCTGCTCCACCCGCACGTCGAGCGTCCAGAAGGCGCGGTGGTTGTTCTCGCCCAGGTCCTGGAAGGAGAAGCGGAACGCCGGGTAACTGGGGTCGACCAGCCCTCCGTCGGCCTGACGCTGGCCCACCTTCGAGCGATCGATGGCCGCCACCCAGATCTGCTGAGTGCCGCCGGTGGGGTACACCACGCCGTAGGGGCGCTGCGAGTTGAACGCCACCCAGTCGAGATCTCCCGGCGGCGCCCAGGTGGGCATCGAGTTCTCGTACTGGCCGTTGGTCAAGCCGGCGTCACAAGGGATGCCCAGGCAGTTGTTCACCTTGCGGTTCGCCGCCAGCAGCTCGGTGTTGTTGCCCCCGTCTGCGCCGATGAGCCAGAGCTGGAACGTCTTGTCGCCGTGGCCGCCTTTGCCGCGCGCGTAGGCGAGGTGCAGCCCGTCAGGCGCGTAGCTGGGGAACAACGCGGTCTGTGTACCCGCCGCCACCAGGGTGCGAATGGGGCCCCAGCCCCCGTCGGCCCCGCGCGCGATGACCGTGAGTGAGGCGGTCCCCGGCGAGTCACCACCCTTGTTCGAGTACGCCAATTCGGTGCCGGCCGGTGACCAGTCGGGGTTGGTGCCCGCGACCAGCGGCAGGTCGGCGAACCTCTGGCCGGTGGTGCTGTCGAACTCGACGAGCTTGTCACCCACCGTCGCCACCACGCGGCTGTCGTCGGGCGAGAAGGTGCCGAAGCCCTTGGCCGTGGAGATCTGATCCGTGATCAACGGCGAGGGTGGGGCGGTGAGCGTGACGTCGTAGACGAACAACCCGGTGTCCACGCTGGTGCTGGTGAACGCGAAGAGCTTGCGGCCGCTGCGGGACACCGTGTGACAGGCGACGCACTTCACCACCGAGGTGTCGCTAAGCACCGAAGGAATGGGCTTGGCAACCACGTAGGGCTCAGGGGCGTTGTCCGAGACGGTCGCGCGCCGCACGCCCGCCGAGGTGGTCGACCAGTAGAAGATCGCGCCCTTCACGTCGCGCCGTGAGAAGCCGATGGTGACGGGCGGGCCCCGAAACACCGTGCCACCCCCGCTGTCGATGCCGTCGACGGTCACCTGCACCTCCCCGCCCGCGTTCGAGCCGGCGATCGCCAACCACGCGGCCACGTCGGCTTCCCAGCAGCCCACGGCGGACGCAGTGCAGGTGGGGTGGCGGCCATCAGTCAGCACCGTCACCGTCGACCCCGGGCCCTGGAAGGTGAGGCGGAACTTCGAGTGCGCTGCCCGCTGCCACTGAAAGAGCACCTTGTAGATGTTGCGGGGAAAACGCGTGCCGTCCTGCGGGTAGACGAGCCGGGGCAGGCCGGCCGTGGTGGTGGTGTCGACCGGGCCGCCGAAGTCGCCGCTCATCACCCCGCCGTCACCCGCGTTGAACGACGTGCTGAAGCTCACCGTGACGTCAGCTGACGCGCTCAGACAGCCATCGGTGGCGGTGACGTGCACCACCCCGCCCACGCCCGGAGCCGCGGTGAACTGCCCGCTGCCATCGACGCTGCCGGCAGGAGAGTCGTCGTCGCGCTTTGCCGCCCAACTCACGCTCGAGGTGACGTCGCTCTGCTGGCCGCCGACCGTCGCGTTCGCCGTGAAGGCCTGGGTACCTCCCGCGGCCACCGTCGCGCTCGCCGGGCTCAGCGTCAGGGCCGTCGCCCCGGCGATGCAGCTCACCGTTCCGCCGCCTCCAGCTGCTGAACCACCGCCAGTGCCTCCGATGCTCCCGCCGCCCGTACTGGCAGTGCCGCCTCCGGTCGCGCCTCCACCGCCTCCTGAACCCGAGCCGGAAGTGGGGTTCGTCGCGCACTGACAAGCAGTCAACGCCATCGCCGAAAACAGGAAGATCGCGCGCATGAGGTCTTTAGAGCCGCTCCGGCCCGTGGGTCACAAGGGTCTGCGTGTGTGCACTCCAGGGTGGTGTGAGCACCTGCAGATCAGCTAACTGTGCGGCATGGGCGCTCAATGGAAGTTGAAAGGAAAAGAGGCGAACTCGTCCGCGAAGGGCAAGCTGCTGAGCAAGGCCGCCAAGGAACTGCTGATGGCCGCCAAGGCCGGGGCTGACCCGTCCACCAACGCGCGCCTGCGCATCGCCATCGAGTTCGCCAAGAAGGTGAGCATGACGAAGGACACGCTCGAGCGTGTGATCAAGAAGGGTTCGGGCCAGCTCGACGAAGAGGTGCACTACGAGACCGTCACCTACGAGGGGTTCGCGCCCCACCAGGTGCCCGTCATCGTCGAGTGCCTCACCGACAACCGCACCCGCACCGCGAGCAACATTCGCCAGCTCTTCCGCAACGGGCAGATCGCCGCCACCGGCGCCATCTCGTGGGACTTCAACCGCCTGGGCGCCATCGACGCCAGGGCGCCCGCGGGCGTCGACCCGGAGACCGCCGCCATCGAGGCCGGCGCGCAAGACCTCGAGGCCGGCGAAGAGGGCGTGACGCATTTCTACACCGAGCCGCACGACCTCGACGCGGTCCGCAAGGCGCTCGAGAGCACCGGCTGGAAGGTCGAATCAGCGGCGCTGGTGTGGCGCGCGAAGAACCCCGTCACCGTGGCGCCCGAGAACCGCGCTCAGGTCGAGAAGTTCCTCGCCGAGATGGACGAAGACGACGACGTGCAGACCCTGTTCGTCGGAATGAAGTGACGATTTAGGGAGGCGAGACCTTCTCGTAGCCCTCGGGCAACGGCGCGCCCGGGGTGGTGATGATGGGCGGCCCAGGCTCGGGCGAAGGAGGTGCCGGCGGCCCCGGCACCCGCAGGATGCCCGCGTCGACCACGCTCGTCGTCTCGCTCGCCTTGCCCCACAGCCCCTTGGCCGTGAACAGGTAGCTGAACCGGGTGCCGGGGGCGCCGTACTGCTTCTGGCAC